>NZ_WKJG01000049.1 GCF_027853235.1 Aliibacillus thermotolerans | reverse complement strand
CAAGGACAAGCAGCTACCGCTGTGGCTCTGTGTTTAACCTAGAGATAGAAGTTTTATCAACTAAAATAAGCAGGCTAACTTTTCTACCGGAAATAGGGTTATTTACACAAAATTATTGACACACCCCTGCTATTCATGGCAGCAATTTTTCAATGCCCGTTTTGACGTCATCGGCATTGATTGATATACGATATAAACCGTTGTTCAATATCCTCGGCTAACTTGTTCAGTTCCGGATCATCCATCATGCCGACCAGCATCGTTGGTTTAGGCATTCCGATTTTGGTTATTCCGTTCTCTTTATAGACGACGATTTTGCACGGTAAAAAATAACCGGCGGATATGTTTTTCGACAGCACCCGCGCCGCCTCCTGCGGATTGCATACTTCCAAAATGACCATCGGGATCGAAAAACCAACCCCTTTTTCCTGCAATTTATCCGTGACACTAAACTGCCACAAAACCCCGAAACCTTCTTTTTTTCAAGATCTCTTCCAGCTGCTCGATCGCCTCGTTCATTTCCTTTTGTACTTCGACCGTATAATGGAACATATTCGTTTAACCACCTTTCTTCATCATATAGCAGGCATCAGTCAGCTTAGTTATATGCAGAGCAAAAACTTAGTATTCAGTAGGCAAAGAATCTTCAATTATAGTGCACCGCGCTGCGGTTGCTTTATCTAAAGAATTCATCTACAAAATATCGACCCAAATTTTCACCGCCGTTGCCAAAATTAAAACGGCTAAAATGACTTGGAGTACTTTTGTATTCATTTTTTGTCCTGCTTTTGCCCCTAGCGGCGAGGCAATCAAACTGGCAACCACCATAATGAGGGCAGGGATGTAATCGACCTGACCAGTGGTGATTTTGCCAAATGTCGAGCCAATGGAAGAAATAAAGGTGACAGCCAATGAAGTGGCAATCGTCATTCTAGTAGGTATTTTCAGAATCACGAGCATCACAGGAACGAGAAGGAACGCCCCCGCCGCCCCGACAATCCCGGAGCCAATTCCGATCAGAAATGCCAATGCGGCGGCCAACCATTTGTTAAAGATCACTTTGTCCAACGGAATATCATCAATCCCTTTTTTCGGTACAAAGATTATGATGGCTGCCAAAGCCGCCAAAATACCGTAAACGACGTTAATCGTTCCTTCGCTCATCAGTTTGGAGCCGTAGCCGCCGATGAAACTGCCGATTAAAATACTAATCCCCATATAAAGAATTAACGTTTTATTTAAATAACCGCCTTTTCGATATGCCCATACACCACCAATCGTGGCGAAAAAAACTTGCACGGCGCTAATGCCCGATACTTCATGGGCGCTAAACGCGGCAAGACCAAATAGCGGTGGAAGATAGAGAAGCATTGGATATTTAATAATGGACCCGCCAATGCCAACCATTCCAGAAATGAATGAACCGATAAAACCTATGAGAAAAATCACGATGATGAAATTCAGCGTCACTTCCATCAACACGTCACTCCTTTTGACGTTGTGAAAAATAGGGGGCACTTAATGTCCCCCGAATGATTATTTTCTTTTTATCCAAAATTTCCATACACCGTTTTCTTCTTTATAATCGACTAACTCATGACCGCTTACGTTTATCCAAGCGGTTAGATCATTTTTTGCTCCTTGATCCGTTGTTTCGATTTCAAGTATTTGGCCGGGCGGTAAGTCATCGATAGCCTTTTTTGCTTTCACAACGATCATGGCACAAGATAATCCTTTTGTATCTATGATCTTATTTGCATTCATTTTCTCACTCCTCAATTAACGAGTATGATGCAGCGCACAACGGTTTGGGCCGATTTCGAGTTCTTGCTGCTGTTCGATGTCGACCGCTTTTAGCCCGCGGTTAATCGCTACGATATCTTCAAAGTTTGGCGGTGTCTCTGTATTCGCGTTTTGAACGACAATATCGATAAATTCTTGTTTTTGCTTATACCGCATCATGTCGTTGCGGGCGCGAATGTTACCTAATGTATCGCCGATATATCCCGCTTTGCTCATTTCTTCATCCAAATTAGCGTAATGGGCAGGCAGAACGATTACATCATCCGCAATCGCGGCTACTTTTTCGTATACCGTGTCATACAAATCCGCGACCCATTCCGCCGCTTTTCCGCCTAAATCCGGGCGTCCGAGTCCGCCGACAAAAATTGTATCTCCAGAGAAAAGCAATTGATTATTCACGAAGAAGGAAACACTTCCCGGCGTATGCCCTGGCGTTTTCACCGCTAATACTTCTAATTGCACTTGCGCAAAATCAATGCGGTCATGTTTTTCCAGCGGTTCGAAATCAAACACCGCTCCTTCGCTTTTCATCAAATAGTATGTCGCTCCTGTCCGTTCCGCTAGCGCTTTTCCGCCGGAAATATGGTCGGCGTGCAAGTGGGAATCGACGATATGCGTAATCGCTACTCCTTCTTCTTTTGCGACTTGTTCATATACATCAATAAACCGCGACGGGTCCACGACAAGCGCTTCTTTTCCGGAAATCACCATATAAGAGAGACATCCTTTTCCGACACGAATGAATTGATATACTTTCATCTTGTCATCTTCATATACTTTTGCTTTATGAAGATGTTCACTCCACGCTTTCATGCCGCCAACGAGCGTATAAATATTGTCAAATCCTGCTTCTACTAATTGTTCTGCAACAAACGTCGCTGAACCGCCTTTGGCACAAACGACGACAACCTCTTTTTCTTTTGGAAGGCGGTCGATTACCGAATTGACACCATCAATCAACTCAAAGTATGGAACATTAATATATTCAAAGTTCTCCCCTTCAATTTTCCAATCATGAAAATCGCTTTCGTTACGTACGTCAAATTTAAAAAACCGCTCAATCAGGATTGAGCTGTATCGAGCGGCCCGTTCCATTGGGACATGCCTGGAACAACATTCCATACATTAGTAAATCCTTTTTCTGTTAATTTTTGTGCCGCTAAATCGCTGCGCGTGCCAGTACGGCAAACAACATAAATCGTTTTATCCTTCGGCAACTCATTAATGCGATCTTCTAATTCTCCAAGCGGAATCGACAAGGCGCCAGGAATATGGCCAAATGCATATTCTGCTGGTTCGCGCACGTCTAAAATCAAAGCAGATGGATCGTCCATTTGATTGTGCAATTCTTCATTCGAAACGACATTTGGAAATTTCGTTTCTTTCTTCGTCTCACTGTCAGTTGCTTTACGGATATAATGCTTTAACACCCCATATTCTTCAATCGTCCCGAGATATTGGTGTCCTGTGCTTTCGGCCCATGCTTTGATATCCGCCTTCGAACCTTTATCCGTCGCCTGCACTTCGAGCACTTGCCCCGGTTCAAGATCATTGATCGCTTTTTTCGTTTTTACGATCGGCATCGGGCAAGATAATCCTTTCGCATCGACTGTCAAATTCACTTGAATCACGCTACATTCCTCCTTCACTAATTACTCGACCGGCCCTTCCCACGCTAACATGCCGCCAGTCATATTGACAACGCGATATCCATGTTTTTCAAGAAGTTCTGCCGCCCGTCCGCTTCGCCCGCCGGAACGGCAGACAAGAATATACTCTTTATTTTTATCAAGCTCATCCATTCGGAATTCAATGAGCCCAAGCGGAATATGCATAGCCCCTGGGATTTTTCCAGCCGCGACTTCATCCGCTTCACGCACATCGACAATATTCAGCGGCTTTCCCTCACGAAGCAACGTTTCCACTTCTTTTGCTGTGATCGTCTTCATCTCGTTCCCCCTCCTTTACACCCATGCATTGATTCCGCCTTTCACATTTGTCACATGTCGGAAACCCATTTTCTTTAATAGTTTGCTCGCTTTCATGCTTCGCATACCACTTTGGCAAATGACGATTACTTCTTTTTCTTTTGACAGCTCATGTACCCGAGAAGGAAGTTCATTCAGTGGGATATTTTTAAATCCCGGCAAATGGTGAGCTCGAAACTCCATCGGTGTGCGGACGTCAACATATTGCACATCTTTTTTCCGCAGTTGCTGCTTCAGTTCCGTCGGGGTGATCATCCGCACTCCCTTCGGCGGCAACACTCTGCTTGTGATAAACCATATAATGAGAATGAATAAAACGATGTTAACAATTGTTTGGACCATGTTGATGTCCCCTCATTTAAATAAACAAATTTACATTTCCTTCAGAAGCATCGGCTAAATACGCGGCCACTCCTGCAAATTCAATTCCATCAATCAGTTCTTCCGGCTTCAATCCTAAAAGATCGACTGTCATTTGACAGGCTACGAGCTTCATCCCTTGCTCTTTCGCCATGTCAATGAGTTGCGGAAGGGGCATGGCATTGTGTTTTTTGATGACATGTTTAATCAATTTCGGGCCGATGCCCGCAAAATTCATTCGCGACAAGCCCATGCGGTCGGCGCCGCGAGGCATCATTTTCGCAAACATTTTTTCTAAAAATCCTTTTTGGACTGGAGCGTGGGCGTCTTTACGCAATGCGTTCAGCCCCCAGAACGTATGGAAAATCGTTACATCATGATCGTAAGCAGCGGCGCCGTTGGCGATGATGTACGCCGCCATTGCCTTATCGTAATCGCCGCTAAACAAAATGATTGTCGTTTTTTTCTTTTGTTGCGACATCTTTCGTCCCCCTCCATGAATCATATGCAAGTGTACAGTAAGCGATCGTATTATCCTTTTTCGATCCAGAAAGTTAGAATGCCATTTTCTTCTTTAATATCGATCACTTTATGGCCGCTTGCCTGCGCCCACGCCGGCAAGTCGCTTTTTGCCCCTTTATCGGTTGTTTGGACTTCCAATACTTGACCAGACGTTAATTCATCCATCGCTTTTTTTGCTTTAACGACCGGCATCGGGCAAGACAATCCTTTCGCATCCAATACTTTTGCTACATTCATTTTTGATAACCTCCTTGATTTACTATTACTCCTATGGGTATATTAATTATTAATAAAAAGAGTGTTGTCAACACCTTTTATACTTGTTGACGCGACGATTTTAGCGACTTTTTATGAGCAATTCCACTGCTTCTTTCACAAGATGATCCGTTTTCTCGCCTTTTCCCAAACTTTCACGAAGACAATGTTCCAAATTAGAGCTGGCGATCACCGCAATGGCGCGATCAATCGCATTGCGCGCTGCCGACAGTTGGGCAACGACGCTTTTACAATCTTCTCCTTGCTCCATCATACCAAGAACCCCTTTAATTTGTCCTTCGATTCGTTTTAAGCGGTTTTTGATTTCTTTATTGTACTCCATTTTTTAGTATGGCTCCTTTCCTGGCAACGACAGACGGCCAAGGAGTAACTTTGGACATTATAACCGTAGCGGCGCAACCAACGGATACCTAAATTTTTTTCCACGGAATCCTTAGCAATGACATGCAACGATTGCCGTGGAATAAGGAAAACATGTCGTTTCAAATACGCCAAAGGAATATTCAATGTCCCTTTAAGGCCGTCCTGACTTACTTCATTATAATCACGAAGATCGACCTTAATCAAGTGTTTGGGCACATCAGCTGACTGGATGCATCGAATTCTCCCCACTGGATAATACCGACGGTAAACAGCCAGCAACAATATCCCTAATACTAATAATAGTAACCAAATGATTTTATCCACCCGTTTTACCGCCTCCTTATTACGATTGTATTATATACCCTTATAGGTATATAATCAACAGAAATATTTTCATTTTAATCCGCTACTACTCAATAGTGGATTAAAACTCCATATATTGCCGGATGAAAACGAATGAACTCTACCTGGCTCGTTTTCGTTTTCAAATAAGCAAGCAAGTTACTTGAAGCGATTCGTTCGTGCACAGGCGGTCCCATTTCACTGTTAATCACTTCCCATTCAATGAACAAAAACTGTCCGTTTGGCTTCATAATGCGGCGAATTTCATCCATCACAGCATCTTTTGGCTCAACCTCATGAAACACGAATGCCATTAAACCTTTATCAATAGAATGAGATGGAAGGGCAGTAGAGCTGACATCCGCGACCTGATACTCAATATTAGTAATCGCCATTTGTTCCGCGCGCTGTTTTAGCAGTTGGATCATTTCCGGTTGTACATCGACAGCATGTACTTTCTCATTTGTTTCCTTAGCAAGCGGTATGGTAAAATAGCCGTTCCCTGCTCCAAGATCAGCGATCACATCGTCCCGTTGAACAGATAAGACAGAAATCACTTGTTCGGGAGAAATCCATTCCTTTCGTTTTGGATCGAGCAGTTTTTCCGCTTTTTCATAATGAAAACGATGTCCAGCTATATGTTCACCTTCCTGCTATTGTGTCTTGCCCTTGCATTAAATCATATCAAAAGCAAGGTGAAAACGAAAGATCGCGAACGTTATACAACGATCCAAAGTGAGACGGCTTTAAAAAATAGAGGGCTCGATGCAACTGCATACCAAGCCCCCTTTTCTTTTTAGCTGCTATATGCTATGAAACGGCTCGGTTATCGTACAGCGCAACGGTTCGGCCCTATTTCCATTTCCCGTTGCTGTTCTTCGTCCGGAGAAAGTTTGCCCATGTTCGTTTGCCGAATTTCTTTGTACGCGTTCGGCTGCGGCGGCAAGTTCTCTGTCACCGTTTTTCGGAATTCTTCCTCGCTTCCAATATTTAAACCATGATTTTGCTTATAGAGAACGCCTAACGCCTCTGCCACACTTCCATCCTCGTTCATTTCATTCGGTCCCATATAGTGCGCTGGCAAAACAACCCAGTCATCAGCGAGTTGTTTATAGCGTTTATATAACGTTTGACGCAAATCACTGACCCAGTCTTGTACCTTCCCAGCCAAATCTGGGCGGCCGATCGAGTCAATGAACAAAATATCCCCTGTTAATAAATATTGATCATCAACAATAAACGACGTGCTCCCGATCGTATGCCCCGGCGAATACAACGCCTTGATCACCACGTTGCCAACTTGGATGCGATCCCCATCTTGAATCGGCGTGTAAGAAAACGTCACTTCTTCCGCATCTTTCGGTGGCAAATAGTACGTCGCTCCAAGTTGTTCGGCCAGCTTGCGGCCTCCAGAAATATGATCAGCATGCAGATGGGTGTCAATCACATGCTTAATGGTAATACCGTGTTCTTTCACAAACCGAACGTATACATCTGTCATGCGGTTTGTATCAATGAGCGCCCCTTCGCCGTTGGACTCGACAAGATAAGATAAGCACCCTTTGCCAAGGCGAACGAATTGATAGAGCGTGCCACCACTTTTCAACTCTCCAATTTTAACTGGTTCTAAATGCTCGCTCCACGCTTTCATGCCGCCTTCAATCGAGTAAACGTTTTGATATCCGGCTTGCTCGAGCTGTTCCGCCACAAACTCCGACGAACCGCCTTTTGCACAAACCGAATAAATCGTCGTGTTTTTATCTTTCGGCAGGCGATCTAAAAACGGCTCCACCCCATCGAGAATTTCAAAATATGGGATATTGACGACCTCTACGTTTTTTCCCTCAATTCTCCAATTAGCAAACTCTTCTGCATTGCGGGCATCAACGATAAACATTTTTTCGCCGCGAATAATTTTATTGGCCACTTCTTTAACTGAAATGATTTTTGCCATCGACTATACCCTCCCTCTAAAAAGATGAATGATCAAAATGCCGTATCCTCTTGGCGGTGTCAAAGACTATTTTTGGGACAAAATCTCTTTTTATCGATTCTATAATTGCATAATTGTTTCCTGGTCAAACCCGAGCACCCATTGCTCGTCAATTTTCGTTTGTGGCACGCCTATTTGCCCAGTTGTTGCAACTAACTTGCGCGCTGCCGCTGGATCTAGTTGAACATTCACCTCAGTAAACGGAATGCCTTGCTCGCGCAAGAAATTTTTTAACATCACGCAATACGGACACGTCGTTGTCGTATAGACAGTGACTTTCTTCATTCTCATTCATCTCCTAATGATCAAAACGCTAATGTAATATCGGCGTCTTTCGCAAATTGCAGAAATGTGGCCGCTCCAGCGACTTCAATTCCATCAACAAACTGTTCTTTCTCAAGCCCCATCACGTCCATCGTCATTTGGCAGGCGATCAACTTCACGCCCATTTCTTGCGCCATTTGGAGAAGTTCTTCAATTGACGGAACCTTCGCTTTTTGGAATCCTTGTTGGAAGTGTTCTTTTCCCGCTGGGATCGGAAGTTGTTTGTGCGCCTCTTTATGGATTAAATTCAATCCTTCAAACGTGAAAAATACTCCCACTTCCGCCTCGACAGCCGCCGCAGCCGTCGCGATATTGAATACTTTGTACGCATCAAACAAACCACCATTTGCAGCAATAATAGCTACTTTCATAATTGATGCCTCCTTATTTTTTCGTTTATATTTTGGATTAAAAAAATTTCCCTATACACGGGTACATTATTATCCGTGTATCCATACACATATACACATATAAATTACATATACGTGTATATGTATATTTTATATTACTTAACTTCTCTCCATCTGTCAACACATTTTCCTTATTGATTTTTATCATACCCTCTCATGCCCTATTGCCATGTTTTAATCTATCCAAAACATCAACACAACTGACAATATCCTGACCGCCTGTTTATTGCAAAATTAAAGTGGTTCTTACGTTCTTTTGGTGAAAAGTCGACATAATTGAGAATAAGAAGCTAAAAATTCTACACACTATTTTTCTCAATTAGTTCCTCCCTATCACCAAGATTGCGTAAGAACCATTAAAGTACAGAAATGTGCAAAATTTTTATGCAATGGTTATGCTGAGAGGCTTTACATGGAGGGGCAGCCATGGTAACATGTTTGGGTTTGCCAAGTCTGTTGCAGTTGGCCGCTTTGCAAAAGAATCATGGTTGTAGAGGCTCCATGTCAAGCCCCCAATAGCGAGAATTCAGATTGAATTTTTATACGATATAAACAAATTTATATACTGAAATGCTCTGCACTTTTTTCTTAAAAAACAACCGCCGCATAGAAAAATAAAAATCGTTTTCACCACTCTAGAACATAGGTTTTGAAAGTTATACTGCGATATAGGAGAATATACATTCACAAATGGCACAAATTATATCCTAGGAAACAATTCTGAAGGGAGGTTTTATTCAAATGAACAAAATTGTTCTAGCCACTATAATTTTATGTTTAGCCATTATCCAATTCCACACTCAGGCCTTTGCCCAGTCCACAAGCAGCTCTTTTATCATCCATGAAGTCAAAGCAGGGGAACCGTTATGGAAAATCGCCAACAAATACAATCAAACCGTAAGCAGTATTCAAAAAATGAACGATCTTTCTACCGATCAAATTGTGCCTGGATAGTCTCTTCTTATTCCAGGAACAACATATACGATTTCTCGAGGAAAATCATTGTGGACGATTGCAAACCGCCATTCTCTTTCGGTTTGGCAATTAGCTCGGTTCAATGGTATTAAAGACCCTTCCGTAGTAAGAAGCAAAGATCTACATTCCGCAATATAAAAAACACCGTATTATGACAGGTGCTTATATGGTGCCGAAAAATAAAGAATCTGATCAATCGCTACTACGTAATTATCGCCCCTTGGTCAGTCAAATCGGTGTATTCGAATATCATCCGGATTGGAATGGAAATTTAAGTTCATTGCAAGCAATAACGGACATTACTGAAGGATGAAAGCAACATATGGTACCAGTAGCCGTTATTACCAACCTAAGTGCAAAGGGATTTGATCATCAATTAGCACACCATATTTTGAATAATCCATCCTTAAGAAAAAAATTAATCAATAATATCGAACGGTTACTCCGATACAATGATTTCAAAGGGGTAAATATTGATTTTGAGGAAGTACGTTCCGAAGATAGGACAGCACTGAATCTGTTTATGAAAGAACTAGCTAATAAATTGCGACCGTCTGGATTCACTGTTTTCATTTCTGTGCCTCCTAAACAAGGAGATCGGTATCCATCTCATTTTGCGGGGTATGATTATGCGGCGTTAGGAAAAGTTGTCGATTATATGTTTCTCATGACGTATGATTGGCACTGCTTTGGAGGGCCTCCTGGACCGATCGCACCCATTAATCAAGTGCGCGCTACTTTAAATTATGCAGTAAATACCGTTCCGAAGCAGAAACTATTTTTAGGTATTGCTATGTATGCTTATGATTGGATCTATTTGCGAAACGGCGCGACAAAAGGAACATCCCATTCACAAAATGAAGCTGTAAAACTTGCCATGGATCACGGGTCGTCAATTATATACGATCCCTCATCAAAATCGCCATACTTTTTCTATACAGATAAAAAAGGAAATAAACATGTGGTATGGTTTGAGGATGCCCGGAGCATTATTGCGAAATATCGATTAATTTCTCAATATGGCATTAGAGGAATGGGGGGATGGAAATTGGGGCTTCCGTTTCCTCAAGCAGAAGCAATGTTGAGGCAAATATTTTGGGTTGAAAACCGTAAATATGTCCTCTCCCACTTGCCAAAGAGCGGGAGGGGATCTTATCTTTTGTTTTATGCATGATCAAAAAACAGACAGAAGCTAATTTCAATTACTGCTGTCCAATTTTCTAGAAGCTAACGGTATCGTAAACCAAAACGAATGTGTATTCCCTTCAGAATACATTCCTACTTCTCCCATATGACGTTCGATAATCTTTTTCACAATCGATAGCCCCAACCCCGTTCCGCCGGTATTTCTACTTCTTGCTGAATCTACTCGATAGAATCGTTCAAATAACCATTCTCTTTTCTCTTCAGGAATCGGTTCTCCTTCTCCTTGCACCGTCACCTTGTACATTCCTTCCTCTTTTCTGCCATAAATACAAATATCCCCATCTCCTATCTTATATTGAATAGCATTTTGTATTAAGTTGTTCATTACTTGCTTCAGGCCATCCCGGTCAACGAGAACTTGTGCCTCTTCGATGCAAACGATATAGGAGATGCCGCGCTGCTCCAAATCTAACTGAAACAATTTTACACACTCTTCTATGAACGGCTTTATATCCACTTTATCTTTTAGCTCAAAATGATGTAAATGTTTGTACTCCCACTCTGTTAATTGATCGAGTTGATTGACCATGCGCGTTAATCGCGCAGATTCCTCGTAAAGTGATTGAAACAATGATTCATCTCCTTTTAATACGCCTTGGCTTAATCCTTCTAGATATCCATTTAGATTGGTCAAAGGCGTGCGTAACTCATGAGCCATATCACTAATCATATTTTTTCTTGCTTCTTCTATCTTTTTTAAACGGATAATCAACTGATTAAAGTTCTTCGTCAGTTCGCCAATTTCGTCTTTCGAAGCCACTTCGAGAAGCTGAGGATACTGACCGCTAGTTAATTTTTTAGTTGATTGGACGAGTTTCTGAAGCGGAGCCACGACTTTCCTTGTTAAATAATAATGCAAAACAACCGCGACAATTACTGCGATGATGCTCGTACGAATTAAATAATATTCCATGGTACTGTTAAAAAAGGCTTTCCTTGCTTCTCCAACCATATTAAATTGATTCACTAAAAAGCAAGCAAAGTCATTAACGGAAACACCTGTCAACCAAATAACGCTGCCAATGACTAACACATTAATCGCGATTAATTTCCAAAAAATTCGGGAATATAGTTTTTCTTGCAAAGTTTTTAATTTAAGACGCAACAAATTTATACCCCATTCCTCGAACCGTTTGAATCCATTTTGGCTGCGAAGGGTTATCTTCTAATTTTTCCCTCAATTTTCCTATATGCACATCAATAGTACGCTCCATCACCCATTTTTCTCCATTTGGATACAACTGTTCTAACAACTGTTCCCGGGAAAGAATTTGATTAGGATGTTGCATGAAAAAGTGAAGAAGGCGAAATTCAGATTGAGTAAGGTGAATTTGCCGTCCATGCAACCAAACTTCTCCCCTGCACAGCTTAATAGTTAATCCGTTATAAGAAATTTTATTGCATCGTTGTTCTGTTCGTCGCAACACGGCTTCCACACGGGCTACAAGCTCTCTGGGGCTAAACGGCTTTATTACATAATCGTCTGCTCCCGCCTGTAACCCAGCAACACGATCTTCCTCCCGTATTTTAGCTGTTAACATAATGATTGGAACATCATGTTTCCAGTCCTGACGAATTTGTTTGCATAGCTCTATTCCATTCATTTTAGGAAGCATGAGATCCAGAATAATTAAACAAGGGGAACACTTTAAAAACATATCCATTCCCATTTCTCCATTTCCCGCTTCCCATACTTCATATCCTTCTTTTTCTAAATATATTTTTACTAATTGCCTAATTTTCGCTTCGTCTTCGACAACTAGAATTGGAGTGCTCATGTCCATCTCCTCCCTAAAAAACGGAGTTTATTCCATGGAAGCAATTTTCTCTACCATCCAATCATAGCTCATCGGTCCTGTAATCTTTTCGCGTATGATTCCTTTCGAATCAATAAGATAACTCGTCGGAATGGCTTGAGCTTGATACTTCTCAGACACTTCCCCCATTTCATCAAGAACTACAGTAAACGTAATTCCATAGTCCTTTAAAAAACGAGCAACGTCTTCTTTGTTTTTTTCGGCTTGTGTCAAGTTTACCGCTAATATTTCAACCCCCTCATCTTTGTATTTCTCATAAAATTTTTGCATATCCGGCATCTCTGCACGACAAGGTGGACACCACGTCGCCCACATATTGACAATTACTTTTTTTCCTCGAAAGTCAGACAGCGCAACCGTTTGGCCATCTAATGTTTGTAGTTTAAAGTCTGGTGCACGGTTTCCCTTATTAATTCCTTCCACATAGGAAGAACTATTATTATCTATAGATGAAGATGATTTTCCCTTAAAGGCTGTATCATAGACAGTCCAGCCCAATAAGCCGAACAATATGATAATTGCTATCACTTTTTTCAAAAAAAACACCCCTTTTCAATCCTTAGTACGAAAAGACGGAATAACTCGATAATAAAGCACTTATTTTTTGCATCTGTCCCGTATATAGAAGAACCCCGAGTAAAACCATGACCCACCCGTTTATTACTGATAACGCCGGCAGCCATTTGTTAACATTTTTAACTATTCTTAAAGAACGCGTAATAGCGAGTGAAATGATAAGAAATGGAATTCCTAATCCTAAGGAATAAAACCAGAGCAAGAACATTCCAATGTACATCGTTTCTGTCGATCCAGCCAAAAGCAAAATGGAGGATAAAGTCAAACCAACACAAGGAGTCCAGCCAGTGGCAAACGCCATACCGACAATCATAGAATTAAATATATTTTCTGTTTTCTCTTTACGGAGACTCCATCTCTTTTCACGCATGAAAAACCGAAATTTAAATATTCCAGCCATCTGTAGACCAAAGACTATGATTAATAAGCCGCTAATTTTTTCAATGAATGTGCGGTATTCATCATTACATTAGATAATGCCATCAATACATTAACACGGAATACCCATATGTTTGGCCTTTATGCATGGATGTATGAACAAGAATCTCAAAACACGAGTAATCGTGTGAAAGAGACATTAAAAACTCGAGCAAAAAATGGAATTTTTAAAGGATCAAACCCTCCTGTTTAGTGCAAAATAAAAGTGCAGAGCTTTGCAAAGGAAAAATGCAGAGTACTGCACTAATTTTGTGCCAAAAATAAAAAAGACTTGCCAGCCACCCCAAGTCCCCACTACATTAATTGTGTCCAG
>NZ_WKJG01000048.1 GCF_027853235.1 Aliibacillus thermotolerans | reverse complement strand
AGCTGATTGATGGCTGTTTCCAAATGATAACGAAAAACTTCTTCGATATCTTGTTTTTGTGCTAGTGCTTCGATTAAATCTGTAGTAAGATGAATCATAGGGAAGACCTCTTTTCTGTGAATTTTGTCGGCTAACTTTATTCTACAGAAAGGGTCTTCCTTTTTCTATGAACATTATTTAGCGCATTTCTATTTACACAAAATATTTTACACTCTCGTAGTAGTCTTTTGGTTTAATAAGTCTTATAAAAAGAGCTGTGATACCTTGTGGCTCTAGGGATGGAAACAATATGCTTTATTGCTAGAAAATTATATGCTTTACGTCATTGTTTGGAAATCTTATACTTTATTTTCATTTTGACCGTTTTATCGTTTTGAAGTGAGAGGATTTCATTTCCAGTTTTTTCTGGAGATCATTTCGAGGGAAAAGTATATTTCATCCCTAAACTTAGCACAAATTGATTGATGATTGCCAAAATAAACATTAAAGAAGCAGGCTATAGAGAGTAGATTGTTGAAGACTAAGAAGGCAGACGCTAAAATAAGGAAAGGGAAGGAGCTTGATAAAAGATGAACGAAGAAAAGATTTTCCAGCAAATAGATTTCATCCGACAAAGAACTTTAAGTGAAATGGAAGGTTTATCCGAAGAACAAGCAGATGAGGTAAAAGAAGGGTTCAATAACACGATCCGTTGGAATCTCGGTCACATATATACGGCGCAAAATGTTTTAATTTCAAAATTTGGTGGGAAAAATGTTGAGATGCCCCCCCGCTACCTCGAACTGTTCGGTCCAGGCTCAAGACCATCGGATTGGGAAGAAGAAGTTCCGACGCTTTCTGAGTTAAAACAGCTTCTCGAAGAACAACCAACAAAATTGAAGGAAGCTTTAACTGGACAGCTCGATGACAAAGCGAAAGAACCGTTTAAATCACTCACAACTGTCGGAGAGATTTTGAATTTCACGATGTATCATGAAGGAGTGCACACAGGAGTAATAAAATCACTTAAAAAATAACCATTCGTAATACATAAAGGAACGAATGATTTTCATAGGGTGCTCACTCACGACAGAGAGGCACCCTTTTCTGATGAAAGGATTCTGAATGAAGGATCAGTGTGCTGTTACTGCTGCTTGTTTTTCTTTGCCTTTGATGTGGCAAGAAGTAAAAAAACGGCAACTTCAGTATCGACGTTTTCCTTATATACGGAATAGTCATTTTCTATGACATTGACATTTGCCCCATATTATAATATGTTATATATGAGCATATGTTCATATATTTGCATTAATGAATAGAGGTGAAAAAATGAGCGAAGAAGAGAGACATCATCAAGGCATAGATTTAGATGAAGAAACGTTGTTTGTCGTTTCTCAAACGTTCAAAGCATTAAGCGATCCAACTAGAATTCGCATTTTAAATTTATTATGTAGAGGGGAACATTCTGTCAATGAGATCGCAGAGACATTAAATTTGAGTCAATCGAGTGTCTCGCATCAATTACGCTTTCTAAAAAACTTACGATTGGTGAAGTATAGAAGAGCAGGAAGAACTTTGTATTATTCAGAAGATGACGATCATGTAATGAATTTACTGAATCAAGCAATAGAACATGCTTCCCACCATTAATTGTAGGAGGAGTCTATCATGGGACATGGTCATTCACACGGTGCAAATAAAAAAGTTTTATTGATCAGTTTTATTATTATTACGGTTTATATGTTGGTGGAGGCTATCGGTGGCTTTCTTACAAATAGTCTTGCGTTGTTGGCAGATGCAGGGCATATGTTAAGTGATGCTGTCTCACTTGGTATTGCATTGTTGGCTTTTAAATTAGGAGAAAAAGCTGCGAACTATAACAAAACTTATGGATATAAACGATTTGAAATATTGGCAGCCGTTTTTAATGGGGTTACACTTGTTGTGATTGCGATATTTATTTTTTATGAAGCAATTGGTCGTTTTCAAAATCCACCAGCAGTTGCTTCCACTGGCATGTTCATCATCGCTTGTATAGGTTTACTCATCAATCTCCTCGTTGCTTGGATTATGATGCGAGGTGGCGATGTGCATGACAACTTGAATATGCGCGGTGCATTTTTGCATGTCGTGAGCGATATGATTGGTTCGATTGGAGCCGTTACTGCGGCATTATTAATGATGCTCTTTGGATGGGACTGGGCAGACCCGCTAGCTAGTGTTATTGTTGCTACGTTAGTATTACGCAGTGGCTATTTTGTCACAAAATCAGCGCTTCATGTCTTAATGGAAGGAACACCGTCAAATGTCAACGTAGACGAAGTGATTCAAACGATAAAAAACACAAAAGGGATTCAAAATGTTCATGACTTGCATATTTGGTCAATTACAAGTGGATTCAATGCACTTTCTTGTCATGCAGTTGTCGCTGATCACATGTCCATTGCTGAAAGTGAACAATTACTTCGTCACATTGAATATAACCTTGCACAAAAAAACATTCACCATATGACCATTCAATTGGAAACGTCTGCACATCTACATGACCATTCGATTATGTGTAAAATACAACAAGAATCATCTGGAGATCTTCATCACCACTGATATGTAATTTTAACTTTACAGCCAAGAAGTCTCTCACTTCTAAACGTGAAGGTGCTTTTAGCACCAGTGAAAGAGGGAGATGAATTGGCTTCGGACAAGGACAGGCTTTGCCTGTTCAATTGTCCGACATTTTGATAAAATCAACCTATGACGTTCTTTGATAACTGGATATATAGGGTTGCATGGAGAAAGAAAATGCGAAAACCAAGCTGTTCCTTCCATGCGTAAAATATCCAAGGTACGAAAAGAACTCCGAAACGTCGGACATCTAGGGCAGGGACTGCCCGAAGTAACGCTCAAGGAGACGAAAGAGTGCTTTCGTCGAGGAGTTGAGAAGCTCCCACTTCAAGCGCTAGCTAAGTGGCGAGTAGTTCACATGAAGTGTCACTTGTCTAAAACGCTTTCCCTTATATTCGTGTTGTAAAGTCGGAGGTGGCACGATCCATTATTATGCCAACTCACTGCGGGCCTATCCCAATACGATCGATAATGAGTGGCCGATTGGCTACAGGGAACTTATTCCTTATTATGAAAAAGTGGAAGCGACATTACCCGTTGAATTTACTCCGACAACATCGAAGGAAGCGGTTTTTTATTACGCAGCAGAAAAAGTGGGCTTTTCCCCCAATCGAACGCTGGATGTGACAAGAAGTAGATATCGTCCTCAACCGAACGCCATATTGCCACCGAATGAACGGTTAATGGATACAAGTTATTCTTTGGAAAAAATCAGTTATATGGAAGGATGCACGCTTAGTGGACATTGTGGTCAAGGATCCCCAGGAAAGTCCTGGAATTTCTGCGATGTCCGTCTTCGGTTTTAGTGAAGCCGGGTATGACAGCCTTCGTAAAACAGATTTCAAGTTGTGGGAGAGTGAGGGGAGACTTGTTGGGAAAGAATTACAAGATGCCATGAAAGACTACCGAAGGACGCTTACCCTATTGATTGTCACCGATGATGAAGTGGATTACCGGAAGCGAGTGGAACTGGATCCAAATATAAAAGATAACATGGTTCCGTTGCGTTTATCCATTATGAACCAACGAAAAAATCAAAAAAAAGAAGAGAACAATTGACGAAAATCGCTGCCGAAATGTTACGGCAAGCAGGTGCAAAGAAAATCCATCGGACAGACCTCCCACCAGATTACTATATCCACATCCAAAGCACGATGCGGATGAAATTTGTCGTTGATACATCTTGTGAAGCTTATCAGGTGGAACGGCTTTATATTGCGGACAACAGTGGTCAGAATCCAACGCTCACGACACAGGCACTAGCTACAAGAACAGCAGAACATTTAGCTAATAAGTATTTTAATGGATAGGTTCATGGAATTATCTGGTTCCTTTGATCAGGGAATAGGTTTTGTTATGTGAACTGCTCCCACCACTTATTAAATGGATGCTATAAGGAGGAGGTTAATGTCTGGTGATGCGGACGTCATTGTAATTGGAGCTGGAGCCGGTGGAGCAGTCGCTGCCAAAGAATTAGGAGAACTCGGGTTGGAAATTCTCCTGCTTGAAGCCTGGCCTTGGGATGGCAATAAAAAATGGAAAGAGCCAAACCTTCATCGCGGGCCGATAAGCAATTTGCCTTACATCAACAGTTTCATTTTAGGAAACACGATGTATTGTTTTTGCAATCCTTCTTGTCTTGGTGGCAGTGATAAAAAATCATTGGCCGGTGGTGAAAGTAAATGCGGAAGACATTGAGTGACAAAAGTATAGAAAAAAGAAGCTGTCCAAAGAGTCATGATTGGTGACTTTTTGGACATTTTTTGTTACCGCTTTATCAAAAATTGCTTCTGGAAACGCCCCTTGGCCGAATAGGCATGTTTCCAACACCAAATGGTTGATAGAAGTAAGTCATGGATAGTCATGCCATCGTTTCATATAAAAATAGCGAATGGAAGCGAGCCATGGATCGCTCATGCCACCGTTTCATTCAAAAATAGTTTGTGGAAACAAGCGATGAATGGATCATGGCACCGTTTCGATCCAAACACCATTGTGAAAGCAATCCATGCACGATGTATGGCACCGTTTCAGCGCTAATTGATTGTTGAAAGGAACGCTCGATTGATTTTTCAGGACTTATTAGATAGCAACCTCTTTTTATTTCCCGTCTACTTTTGTCACTTTATTTGGAAGAAAGCAATTACAAATGAGAGTAATAACCGCTAAGATGATGAGAAACCAAAAGACGGTGTGAACGGAAGTGGCAAGTCCTTCTTGTAAGATGGAAAGAACGTCCTTTGGCAAGTGTTCTTGCTGGAGTGGATCTAACAGTGCATCTGCTAAGCCGAGACCATGAGATTCTGCCGCTTCCGGGGCATGTTCTTCTAAATAACTCAGCAGGCGGCTATTTAAAAGGGCACCAGCGAGGGCAACTCCCATCGTATTCCCAAGGATACGCATGAACGCGTTAGTTGCAGTGGCGACTCCGCGAATGTCCCATTTTACATTACTTTGAATGGAAACGATATATGTTGTCGTGCTGAATCCCATTCCTGCTCCGATCAAAAAGGATCCAAGTCCAGGCATGACCGGACCGTATGCAGGGACAGAAAAGAGTAAAAAAATCGCACCGATTATTAAGAAACAGCCGCCGATAAAAGCAGTTTTCATAAAGCCAATTTTAATTAAAATTTTACCAGCAATGGTGGAGGAAATAGGCCATCCGATGGACATGACTGCGAGGGTGAAACCACCGACAATGGCGGATTGTCCCATCGTTCCTTGTACATACGTTGGGATGACGCTCATCACCGCAATCATGATCATGCCTGTCGTAAGAGAACCGATATTCGCAAAGATAATCAATTGGTTTTTCCAAATGGAAAGCGGCATAATCGGCTCTTTCGCTCGTTTTTCTTGCCGTAGAAACAAAAGGAAACCGACAATAAATAAGAAGAAAAAAAGAAAGCTTTCAAGGGATAGCCAGCTCCAAGCAACTCCGCCTTGAATAAAGGCTATCATGACACCGGTGACAGACATAAATAAAAGAATGGCACCAACGTAATCAATCGCTTGCTTTTTCGGCGTGATTCGTTCATGCAAAAAGAAAATAATACCGAGCAAAGATAAAATTCCGAACGGAACATTGATCCAAAAAATCCATTTCCAATGTAAAAATTCTACAAAAATACCGCCAAGTGTTGGTCCAATGATTGCAGAAATTCCCCAAACACTGGCAAGATACCCTTGTACTTTCGCTCTTTCTTCAAGGGTATAAATATCTCCAACAATCGTCGTTGCAATCGGTTGTACCGCTCCTGCTCCTAGACCTTGAATAAATCGAAATACAATGAGTAGCGGCATAGTCGTTGCGAGACCACAAAGAACGGAGCCAATTAAAAAAATAGTCACTCCTGCGATGTACACTGGTTTTCGACCATAAAGATCTGCTAATTTCCCGTAAATCGGTATGGTAATGGCTTGCATAAAAAGAAAAATGGAGAAAACCCAGCTATAAAGGGAAAAACCTCCGAGATCGGCAACGATATTTGGCATGGCAGTTGCGACGATAGTTGCTTCAATCGCAGCCATAAACATACCAATGACGATGGCTGTTAATACAATTGGCCGGTGTGTCGTTTTTTTGTTTGTCGTTATCTTTTGTATATTATCCTCCATGCATCTCCCCCTATTGGTATCACTTTCACTCTGTTTCATTTATATGATTCGTGAAACGATGATACACCCGTGCTATTTTCTCCTGCAGTTCGTTGAGATGAACGAATCGTGCTACTCGAATGGTTTCTTTTCCATTTATATATAATAACAAGACAGGAACGGTAAAAACAGAAAGAAATCCTGCTGTTTCAGGGACATCATCTAATTGAATCTTCCCAACATGAATATCAGGAAATAGTTGTAATATTTCCTTCACTTGTGGAAATAAATCGTGACAGACGGAACATTTGGAATGCATAACATATATGAATCGTAAACCGTCTTCATTCATAAAGAGTTGTAACTCTTCCATTGAATGAAATGTTTCCACGAAAATCACCATCCTTATCTTTCACAATTACTTTGATTATACATAAGTTGTTCATTTATTTCCTCCAAGCATTCTTCTAGACAATACCCACTTTTCTATGGCACGATAAGAGAACAATTTATACAGCAGGGGGTATGAAGGTGAAAGAGCATTGGAATGAACGTTTTCAAGGGGAAACATATGCATACGGGGAAGAACCGAATGTGTTTATTAAAGAACAAGCAAAACGATTAGAACCCAGCCAGAAAGTGATTGCATTTGCGGAAGGAGAAGGAAGAAATGCGGTTTATTTAGCAAGGCATGGTCACGATGTCACTGCGGTGGACTATGCAGTTGCTGGCTTAGAAAAAACAAAAAAATTAGCCCGTCGTTATAGAGTGGAAGTTCAAACAAAACAAGTAGACCTTCTCCAAGATGAATTACCGAAAGGAACATACGATGTTGGCTTGATGGTGTTTGGACATTTTTCTAAACAAGGTCAAAAAACGGTTTTGACAAAATTGCTCGACGCAGTAAAACCAGGCGGTATCATTATGATGGAAGTGTACTCGGAAGCACAACTTCAGTACGGAACAGGAGGACCGAAAAACCTTGACATGTTGTATGACCCGAGTGATTTGTTAACGTGGGCGAAAAAACACCACCTCCTTCACTATTTTTGTGGAGAGACCGAAAGAAACGAAGGAGTACTTCATACCGGAAAATGTCATGTCATTCAGCTCGCTTTTCAAAAAAAATAAAAAGAAAAGAATAATCTCGTCTTTTTCTACAAACCCTATAGCTATCACCGATAGGGAGGTTCCGCTAATGACAGACCGAGAACGCGATGGAAAGAAAATCGTCCATGAACAAGTATCCGATACGTGGACAGAAGGCACCATCGATGGACGAATTGACAGAATAGATGAACACGGTTCCATCATTTCTCACAAAGGGACACCATTAAGAAAAGACGAGAAGGAGCGACGAACATGAAGGTAGATGCTTCATCCTATACGACCGCTCATTTAACAAAAGAGCAACTGGAACAAATTCGAGCGTTAGAAAAGGAATTACAAAGAGATGGAGAAGAAAAGATTGTACTTATCGCTTACGAAGAAACGAAATAGTTACATTAATAAGAGCGAACCAATGGTGAAGGCTATTGGTTCGTTTTTTCTCACCATAAAAATGCAACATAATTCCCATCTTAACGCAAATACTAAACTTGACAATACATTACGAAATCCGGAGGAACGTGATGAAACATAAAAAGTGGGATTTACTTGCGCTTGCTTCTATTCCATTAATGATGACCCTTGGTAATTCAATGTTAATTCCGATATTACCGATGATGGAACGAGAAATTGATATTACTTCATTTCAATCGAGTTTAATGATCTCTATCTATTCCGTCATTGCCATTATTCTCATTCCTCTTTCCGGTTATTTATCAGACAAAATAGGCAGAAAAAAAGTCATTGTTCCAAGTTTAATTCTTGTTGGGATTGGAGGAACTGTTTCAGCGGTTGCTGCTTGGTTAATGGAATCACCCTATACTGTCATTATGATTGGACGGTTTTTACAAGGGGCAGGTGCAGCAGGGGCTTTTCCCGTCGTCTTACCTACCGTCGGAGATATGTTTCGGGAGGAAGAGGAAGTAAGTTTAGGCCTAGGAATGATTGAAACAGCAAATACATTTGGAAAAGTGCTAAGCCCTATTCTCGGAGCATTGCTTGCGGTCATTATTTGGTATATGCCGTTTATTGCTGTTCCGATTTTATCTCTCATTTCTTTGTTACTTGTTGTCTTTTTAGTGAAGGTACCTCCTTCTGACAAAGAAAACAAACAACAAATCGATAGCTTTCGTCTTTTTCTCAGAAAAATAAAACGAACCTTTCACCATCATGCAAGATGGTTAATTGCCGTTTTCTTTATCGGAGGCATATTGATGTTTATCCTTTTCGGTGTATTATTTCACTTTTCGTCCATCTTGGAAGAAAGATATCACATTGATGGCTACGTGAAAGGTTTACTGTTGGCAGTTCCACTTCTGTTTTTATGTGTCGCTTCTTTCACCAGTGGAAAGTTTATCGGAGAGGATAAAGTAAAAATGAAATGGTTTATTTTTTTAGGGAGTGCTGTCCTTGCTCTTGCTTTATTTTTTGTTCGAGAAGAAATGGGCTTAGTGCTATTTATGACACTGTTATCTGTTGCGGGAATTGGAATTGGCGTAGCTTTGCCATGTTTGGACTCACTCATTACGAGAGGAGTAGAAAAGGAAGAAAGAGGTTCGATTACCTCCTTTTATTCTAGTATGCGTTTTGCTGGCCTCGCTTCAGGCCCTCCTCTTGTGGCTATAATGATGAAACATAGCCCTGAATGGATTTATTTCGGGCTTGCTAGTATGAGTGTCATTGCTGTCTTACTTTCCTTCTTTGCCATACGACCTGACCCAGAACAAAAAGAAAGCAGAACACTTATCGCACAACAAAAAGGTCTAGACGTATAAACCCCTCCCGCCACTTACCCTCTTACAGGTGGAAAAACCTCTTTCTATCAAGAGAAAATATAAGCGATGCATTGACAAATGAACGAAAAAGAGGTAGAATGATAATCGTTATCAATGATAATGAATTTCAATACCAATCTACTTATGATTTCGTGCTGGGTTGGTGTAGAAGGTAAGGTTTATATATGAAAAAAAGATACCTCTTCATCGTTTTAATTATCTTATCTTTGTTATCCGTTTTCATTGGAGTAGAAGATCTATCACCATTTGATATATTTCACTGGACAGATAGAGAAATCGAGATATTGCTTGTCAGTCGTTTTCCTCGTCTGATGAGTATCCTTATCGCAGGCATGAGCTTAAGTATTTGTGGAATGATTATGCAACAGCTAAGTCGGAACAAGTTTGTATCTCCGACCACTGCCGGAACGATGGACTCAGCACGTTTTGGAATTTTAATGTCAATGTTGCTTTTTACAGGATCATCCCCTTTTGTAAGAGCCAGCGTCGCTTTTGTTTTCGCTTTACTCGGCACGTTCATCTTTATGAAAATTCTTGATCGGATTAAATTGAAAGACCCGGTGTTTATTCCGCTCGTTGGGCTCATGTTTGGAAATATCGTGAATTCCATCACAACCTTCTTTGCATATCGGAATGATTTAATACAAAATATTGGTTCTTGGTTACACGGAGACTTTTCCATGATTTTGAGAGGACAATATGAACTCATCTACGTCAGTATTCCAGCACTTATTGTTGCCTTTTTATTTGCAAATAAATTTACAGTAGCGGGTATGGGTGAAGAGTTCGCGACAAATCTGGGCTTGAATCATCGTCAAGTAGTGAACTTAGGTCTTATTATCGTCGCACTTGTTACTGCAGTGGTTGTCCTCACGGTTGGTATGATTCCGTTTTTAGGACTAATCGTTCCGAATATTGTCTCCATTTTTCAAGGAGATCACATGAAAAAAAGCATAGGGCAAGTAGCTTTGCTCGGAGCTGTTTTCATCTTGTTCTGTGACATACTTGGTCGCGTCGTCATTTTTCCATATGAAATATCAATCGGACTAACGGTTGGTGTGATTGGAAGCGGTATTTTCATCTATTTGTTGTTAAGGGGAAGAGCGTATGGGTCATAAAGTCAAACTAACCATCTTAGCATGTATCGCCATTCTTCTCGTAGCTATTTTCATGTTTCAAGGAATCGGGTCTAATTGGGAATATATTTTATCGAGCCGAGGGAAAAAAATAGTCGCCATTGTGATGACGGGCGCTGCCATCGCTTTTTCAACCGTGATTTTTCAAACGATTACAAACAATCGTATTTTAACACCGAGCATTATCGGTTTAGATGCTTTGTACTTACTGATTCAAACGGTCATTATCTTTTTTATCGGATCAGAAACGATTACGATTGTGAACGCACAAGTAAACTTCGCTCTGTCCATCACCCTTATGGTAGCATTTGCCTTTCTTTTATATCATTTTCTTTTTCGAGGAGAAGGGCGAAATATTTATTTTCTGTTACTCATTGGGATTGTATTCGGTACCTTTTTTGATAGTTTGTCTTCCTTTATGCAAATGCTGATTGATCCGAACGAGTTTTTAATCGTTCAAGATCGTATGTTTGCAAGCTTTAACAATGTTGCGACAGAACTTATTGTATTTTCACTGATTATTTTTGTGTTCGTTGGGATTTACTTTCGACGATTTGCGCATTACTTAGATGTTTTATCTTTAGGAAAAGAACATGCCATCAACCTAGGAGTTCCTTATGATTACGTTGTCAAACGTTTATTAATTATTATTGTCGTGCTCATATCAATTTCGACAGCCCTCGTCGGTCCGATTACATTTTTAGGTTTGCTTGTGGCAAACGTTGCATACGAATTTATGAAAACATACCGACATCGACCGATCATTATTAGTGCGATTTTCATCAGTATCATCGCGCTTGTCGGGGGACAACTGATTGTTGAAAGAGTATTCACATTTTCAACTACATTGAGCGTCATTATTAACTTTGTCGGAGGCGTTTATTTTATTTACTTCTTACTAAAGGAGAGTCGCATATGATTCAAGTAAAAAATATTTTTAAAAAATACGGAAACAAAAACGTAGTGGAAGATGTATCAGTTGAAATTGAAAGAGGAAAAATAACCACTTTCATTGGACCAAACGGCGCGGGAAAAAGTACGCTTTTATCGATGGTCAGTCGGTTAATTGAAAAAGATAGCGGAGAAGTATTAATTGATAATCAAAAAATGTCTTCGATTAAAAGTGAAGAGTTAGCGAAGAAAATTGCAATTTTAAAGCAATCTAACTTTTTAAATATCCGTTTGACAGTGGAAGATTTAGTTTCTTTTGGACGCTTTCCTTACTCTCAAGGACGATTAACGGATGAAGATTGGCGACATATTAATGAAGCGATTGAATACATGGAATTAACGGAAATGAAAACGAAGTTTCTGGATGAATTGAGTGGAGGCCAAAGACAACGGGCGTTTATTGCGATGGTGATTGCTCAAGATACGGAATACATTTTTCTTGATGAGCCGTTAAATAACTTAGATATGAAACATTCCGTACAAATCATGAAAGTGCTTCGTCAACTTGTTGATGATCTCGGGAAAACTGTGGTTATTGTAATTCATGATATTAACTTCGCTTCTTGTTACTCCGACTATATCGTGGCAATGAAGCACGGAAGAGTCATCCGGGAAGGTCGTACGGAAGAAATCATTACAGAGGAATCACTCAAGGAAATTTACGATATGGATATGACGATTAGTCACATTAACCAACAAAAATTTTGTATGTATTTTGCATAACACCTTTTTCATCAACATTCGTATGTTATAAGTGAATATTCCGCACGTGGAGCTGTAACAAGCGGTCAAGACCCCCCACTTGTCACAGCTCCATTCTTATTAAGTAGAATAGAATCGGTGAATCGCTTCCGGTGAGCAATTATTATGTTTATCCAATGAAAAAATCGGGTATAGGTAGTATGTCCTTATCGTATTATTTTCACGATGAAAACATATATTAAAAAAACAATAAATTTTGAAAAGAAAAAATTTTTAGAAGAAAGAAGGTATTTTGCTCTTCAAAGAAGAACGTAGTTAGTCAACTAAAAAGTTGTGAGGTGAGAGAATGGTTTGGACATTTGTGAGTATGATTTTCTTCGTAGTGTTATTTTTTATCGGCTCTGTTCAATTGCAAGGAGCACAAAGTATCGTATTTCAAGTGATCGGTTTCGGAGGAATGATCTTTTCACTCCTTTATGGGTTACTTATAAGTCAACATTCTTCTCAACGCCAACAAGAACATGATAAATCATTTCCTGAATAAACATGAGAAATCTGTTGTAATGAACATTACGACAGATTTTTAATTTTTAAAATAGATGTCTTATTTCACTACCGTCGCATAAATGATGTCTGAATTTTCAGTTTTATTTCTTCTGGACTTTAGAGAAAAAGCGAAAACACCTAAGCGAGGGTAGTAGACATCCATTTTTTTACTATAACCTATGACTTGTGCAACAACGACTGGCAAACCTTTATGGGACGCCGTTTCCTTCGATTTTTCGTAACCAAATGTGAGCGGATTTCCACAAAGAAGCCTTCAAATAGCGACTAATTTGTAAGTAACTGCGTTCGCTATTCGTGTTCAACTGAGCTAAAACATTCAGACAGTACACTATCATGGCTACGTACACTTGATTATGTACAGCTTGTTCACTGTGACCAAAAAACTTTTTAATGTTCAGATGTTGTTTCATCCATTTGAAAAAAAGTTCGATTGCCCAACGTGATTGGTAGGTTTCTGCAATTTCATCTGCGTCAATGTCAAACCGATTTGTCAGTAAATGAAGCTCATTTCCTTTTGTATCATGCAATTTGAGTAAGCGAAACACGTTTTCAGAACGATTTTGTGGTGAACAATGACAACCATTTCATCAGAGAATACGGGTGAATCTTCTGGTAACGAAAAGGATTCTAACACTCGGACAACAGCGTTTTTACGCAAACGGGTCACAAAGAAATAGCCATCTTCCGTCATTTGATCAAAGCGCCCATAATCCAAGTAACCACGATCAAACACGTACATGCATTCTTTGTCATCCACGAATACTTCTAGTTGACCACGATCATGTTCGTTGGCATTCGTGAGTACGGCTTTATCTGGATAGGAGAGTCCTTTTTCCATAAAAACAAGTCGTAAGTGAAGCTTTACTCCTGATTTTGTTTTTCGAAACTCTGCCCACTTATGATTGGTCAAAGTAAGCGGTAATGTACTCGAATCAATGATTTTCAAAGGCGTTGTCACTTTTCTTCTTGTTTGGGATGAATTTGTGCCACTAAATCGAGAAAAATCGTTTGAAAGAACTCAGTTGGGATGGTATTGATTCGTCTCTCTAACTGTGAAAAACTAATCGATTCCAATCCCGTTGCTCGTTGTAATTCTTCTAAAAAGACAGCGTCACTCAACGCCCGTAAACTCTCGGTTTCATGGAGTTGGGCATACAAAAGCAGTTTCATAAATGAAGCCATATAAAGCTTCTTGGTATAGTGATTTAATTGATGTGTTTTCACTAGGTCGTCAAATAATGGACGATCAATCGGTGAAAACCGTTGTTCAAATGATGTTTTTCGTGTAAACTTATCCATGGTTTTGTCCTTTGTATTGGATTTGGATGGTTTACTACCACCCAACCATTATAAAGGATTTTTTGTGTTTAGATTATATTTCAGAAAATTCGGTTTATTTGAAGGTGTTAAATTATTTTAATGCGACGCTAGTGACAATTGCTCAATTAATATGTTTTTTCGACAAATTTTTACTTTTTAATTGACGATTAATAAATGAACTATTAGAATAATAACAAAAAAGAAACATTTTTCGAAAAAAGATTCAACGTAAATCAGTCTAAAGGATGAGTGTGTGGAGAGTTTTCCACAGGAATAAAGACTCATCCTACTTAAATAAAAAGAGGGGGGTGAGAATGATGTCATTACGAGCAAAAAAGACAGCAAAGAAAAAGGAAGAGATTTTAAAGTCTGCGATTAGCGTCATTGGAGAAAAAGGTTATCATGCCACAACAATGGAAGACATTGCAGCGAAACTTTTGATGACAAAAGGTTCTGTTTATTACTATTTTAAAGATAAACAAGACCTATTATACCAAAGCTATAAAATGCTGTTGGAAAGAAGTTTGAAAAATATTACAGAAATTCGCGAAGAAGATATTGACCCGGAAGCAAAGTTGCTTAAAATCATGTCTTCTCATATTGATTATATTGTTACAGAAAGATCGGGATTTGAAGTTGGGATGAAACCTGAACATTTCTTTGAAGGATCGCAACTAGAAATTATTATGGACCTTCGCTCACGTTATGCCAAAAGTTTAGATGAAGTGATCATCGAAGGAATCAACGAAGGTTATTTCCATAACGTGGATGTAAAAATAGCGAGAAACATTATTTTAGGTGCGATGAACTGGGTCATCCAATGGTATAAAACAGAAGGTGAGAAGAGCAAAGAAGAGTTGTCGGAAGCAATAGCCCACTATTTGATGAAAGTTTTAAAAAATAATGACTAAATAAGAGAAGTTGGAATCTCTTTCTGTGAAAAGAAAGAGATTCTCATTTTATAAACGGGCTTTTGAATATCGCAAAAGAGGTGTTTGGTTTGGGGAAAGTCCATGTATTGTTAAAAAAAGAAGAAATTTTAGAAGAAAAACTGGAGGATAAAATTGTTGTTGTACTTGATGTGTTGCTAGCTACAACAACGATTACGACAGTCTTATCTCATGGAGCGGAAAAAGTCATTCCCGTGTTAATAAAGAAGAAGCATTGATGGAAGCGAATAAACAAACCGAAAATACTTATATCTTAGTGGGAGAAGAACAGGGTATGTCGATTGATGGTTTTATGTCACCTAATCCGGTTCGATTAAAGGATAAAGTAGCAAATAAAACAGTGATTTTAGCCACAACGAATGGGACGGTTGCCTTAAAAAATGCTGTTTCTGCGAAGCGTTTACTGGTCGCATCGTTATTGAATGGTGGGGCAGTGGTGGAGGTGAAGTGCAGATGACATGAACTTTATAAAAATATATAAAAGTCAAAAATTATTGTTGAAATACCTCCTACTTTCTTGTATAATATACAAAGTAGGAGGTTGTAAAATGAAATATTACAGTATAGGAAAGTTTGCGAAAATTATAG
>NZ_WKJG01000047.1 GCF_027853235.1 Aliibacillus thermotolerans | reverse complement strand
ACTCCGAAACGTCGGACATCTAGGGCAGGGACTGCCCGAAGTAACGCTCAAGGAGACGAAAGAGTGCTTTCGTCGAGGAGTTGAGAAGCTCCCACTTCAAGCGTTAGCTAAGTGGCGAGTAGTTCACGAAGCGTACTTTTCCCTGCACCATTTGGACCAACGAGGGCTGTAACGAAACCGGTGGGAATATCGATACTAACGGGACCTAACGTAAAGTCGTCAATTTGTTTTGTTACTTGTTGAAAACGTACGACATTTTCCATTACACTTCCCCCTTTAACATCTCTTGAAAGATTGTTTGAATTTCTTCATCGGTGTAATTGTGGCGTTTCGCAACGTCAATCGCTTCTCGAAAAGCTTCTTCCACCGCTTGGTCTTTCACTTTTGTCTTCATCGTCTCCGCCACATTTGCCACAAATGTCCCTTTTCCTTGCTTTGTCATAATGAATCCTTGCTGTTCTAAATTTTGATAAGCCCTTCTAGTTGTAATGACACTCACCTCTAAATCTTTTGATAGCGCCCGAATGGACGGAAGCTTTGTTCCTTCTTGTAATTGTCCGCTTGCAATGAGCGCCTTCATTTGTTCTTCGATTTGATGGTAAATCGGTACACGAGATTGATTGGATAATTGAATCGGTAGTTTCACGTCAACTTATCCCTCCTTTTCCTCCATTTCTCCCTTAAAAATAATCAGTCTTATCAATATGTCGTCCCATGTAGGAAAGCCAATATTTTGCTCCGATCATTGCGACAACCATTGACACAATGATTGTAATAATAGGTGCTGATTGGGCAGCCATCATCGTCCAGTAAACAAGCCCGTGCCCTGTGCCAAAACGAATCACTCCGATCACAAAAAACAGACCAACAAAGGAAAATATTCCGTAAACAGTTAATTTCAAATTGGAAACATAATCGCCGGAATCACTGGCCGGATAAAGAGAACCTGCAGCAATTCCGTAACTCATCCAAACAACGGAAAAGGCGACATATTCTCCTACTGTAAAAAACTCCCTCGCATCAGGTGAAATAAGATAGAAAAAGAAAAACAACAATATATGAAAAGGAATGGACCAAATATAATAGTTTATAAATCTGCTCTTCATCAAAATATTTTTCGGAATCGCTAAAGAATAAAGAGTAATGAAATAAGGAGACGCCCAAAAATTATTTTCTAATCGCTGATATTGAAAGGGCTTTGCTTTCACCCACATCGCAACGGTCATAGGGATGATAAGCATCACTGCATCAAGGATGAAAAGACCTTTCTCTACGTAAGCTGTGAATATCTCTCGAGCAAGCAACGTCATCACGAGTAACGCGACTACTAATAGAAAATAAGTGAGAATTCCGTGGGCTTTCACTTCATACATCGCCAACTTCCACGCTTGTTTCCATTCTTTCATTGTTTTGTCATCCTCCTATTGGTAGGTGTATATGTGTGAATGTGTTTATATGTTTATATACAGTATATGCCGTGATATCATTTTGTGTCAATTGTTTATTTAAAAAACCCTTCCAAAAGAAAGTTATTTTTTCTTCTGGAAGGATACATGAGTTGTGGCAATAAATGCTATTCCTGTTAAAAAAACGCTCCCACGACCATAATACAGGATGATGAAAAAGAGGATACAAATAATGGCAATAACAAAACAAAAAAAGATCGCTCTTATCGGTTGTCATTCTTTTTCAAACTTCTATGTACTACCAAAGTCAGATAATCCCTCAAAGCATGCTTAAACCATCTCAAACTCGCTTCCACTTCTCAATTTACTCCGGAAGCATCTCTAAAACCATTCTCACCATGCTCCTACGGGCGGGGGAAACTTCAAAGTCTGCTTAAAATGCTTGTAAACTCTCTTCCATCGATGTCACTGAAAGAGGCTGTCTAATAAGTCCTGAAAAATAAATCGAGCGTTCCTTTCAACAATCATTAGCGTCGAAACGGTGCCATACATCGTGCATGGATTGCTTTCACAATGGTGTTTGGATTGAAACGGTGCCATGATCCATTCATCGCTTGTTTCCACAAACTATTTTTGAATGAAACGGCGGCATGAGCGATCCATGGCTTGCTTTCATCAGACATTTTTGATTGAAGCAGTGTTATGAGCCATTCATGGCCTGCTTCCATTAGCTATTTTTATATGAAACGATGGCATGACTATCCATGACTTACTTCCATCAACAATTTGGTGTTGGAAACATGCCATTATTCGGCCAAGAAGCGTTTTCAGAAGCAATTTTTGATGAAGCGGTAACAAAAAAATGTCCAAAAATCACCAATCATGACTTTTTGGACAGCTCCTCTACACTCCTACACATTACAAATGACATTGAAAACACACCTTAAGCAGTCCATCGTACGTTTCCACCATCCTCGCACGCCTGAAAAGCTCCTAAAAGAAAAGTCCGGTCTCTTTCAAACGAAAAAGTGGCGAGCTCAACCAACAAGGTGAGTCCACCACTTTTTTCTGCAGTACGTCAGTCATCTCGCTCTTTATCCTTACTTCCGTATAAATCTTCGTATTCTTCTCCCGTGTCAGACGGAGTATCGGACGTGCCATACCGTTCCACACTTTCCCATGTCTCCTCTGCGTCGAGACGGTCATGTTCTACATCTGGTTCAACTTGTCCGGTAAAGCCACTTTTTCCAGGGATAAGGAAATCTTCTTCCACTGGTCGATTGTCGTGAATTTCTTCTTCTGCATGCTCTACACAACGAAGGGCAGTAGGTAGCGCTTCTAATCGTTCCCGCGGGATTTCTTTTCCGCACACTTCACACCTTCCATATGTTCCTTCGTCCATTCTCTCTAATGCTTTTTCAATCTCTTCTACTTCCGTCTCGTCTCGTCGAAAAAACGCCAAATCTTTTTCTCGTTCATATAATTCTGTCCCTTGGTCTGCCGGGTGATTATCATAATTCGACAATTCTCCAACGGATTCTTGGGCAAACTCTTCATCGTGTCGGCGCTCTTCTTGCTCTCCTTTTAATACTTGTAATCGTTTCGTTAAATGTTTTCTCATCTCTTGAAAAAAATTATTCTCACTCATTTTTTCCTCCTACTTCCCCTGTGAAGGGAAGGTATTATCTTCGTGTTTGTTATCTTTCCCATCTCGGAAAAACAATAAACTTACCACCCGGATTATCAATTGGTAAACACAAAGTTGTTTAAAAGATGAAAAATTAACCAACAATAATATAGAAGATGCGACCGGCAGGGAAGGAGGATGAAAGATGGCAACTGCCAGAGTGCCAAGATATCAACAAACACAACAATCTGTTCAAAAAATTGGTTGGTTCCGTTGGATGATCCGCAGTGCCCTTATTGCCGGAATCCTTGCCAATGTCGGAATATTAACAGTCATCGGGATTAGCCTTTTTATGGCGGCTCCTCCGATTCCAAGCGGAGCGTCAACGACCTTTTACGGGGCGGATCATTCCGTCATTGGAGAACATCATCAAGGAGAGCGTCGTTACGCCATTGCATTAGAAGAGATGTCCCCTGCCATTGTCGATGCAATCATTGCTATTGAAGATCGTGACTTTTACCAGCATCACGGTTTTGATATCCCACGGATTATTTCCGCCATCCTCGCCAACATAGAAGCAAGGGGAAAAGTACAAGGAGCAAGTACGATTACCCAACAATATGCTCGCAATTTATACTTAACTCATGAAAAAACGTGGTCCAGAAAGATAGAAGAAGCCTTTTACGCACTTCGGTTAGAAGCTCATTACGACAAAGAAGACATTTTGGAAGGATACTTAAATACCATTTATTTTGGGCACGGAGCTTACGGGATTGAAGCGGCCTCACGCCTTTATTTTGATAAATCAGCAAGCGAATTGAACATTGCAGAAGCGTCGTTTTTAGCAGGGATTCCCAAAGGACCGTCTCACTATTCTCCTTTTAATCATTATGATCGAGCAAAAGAGAGACAAAAAATTGTTCTGCATGCAATGGAAGAAACAGGAGTCATTACGACGACAGAACGGATGGAAGCAGAAGAAGCGTCTTTATCTATTGCTTCTCCCGGACAATTAGAAGAAAATCGCACCGGACTCTTTTTTCAAGATTATGTCGAACATCTTGTCGAAGAAGAAATTCCAGACATCGATGCTTCTATGCTACAACAAGGAGGACTTCACATTTACACGACACTCGATCCCGAATTGCAAGAAAAGGCAGAAAAATGGGTTGAGCGAGAAATTCCCTCTCATTCCGAATTGGAAGCAGCCCTTGTTGCCATGGATCCGACAACAGGAGATGTCCGCGCTCTCGTCGGTGGAAAAGATTATGAAAAAAGCACGTGGAATCGAGCCATTCATACCGCTCGGCCCCCCGGCTCTTTATTAAAACCGTTTTTATATTATGCTGCGTTAGAAGATGGATTTACTCCACTCACTGCTTTTCGAAGTGAGCCAACAACGTTTGAAATCGGTGATAATGGAGAAGTATACGCTCCTGGAAATTATGGCGATTTATATGCCAATGATTTCATTACTATGAGCGAAGCATTGGCAGTATCAGACAACATTTTTGCCGTCAAAACCCACCTTTTTCTTGGACCAAACACGCTAGTAGACATCGCTGAAAAAGCCGGCGTGTCGGAAAATTTTTCTCCGTTGCCATCCCTTGCCCTCGGAGCCGAAAACGTGCGCGTCCTCGACATTGCCCGAGGATACAGCACCATTGCCAACGGGGGAAGTCGCGTCACACCGCGTTTTATTACGAAAATTACGAATGAAGAAGGAGAAGTCCTTTATGAAAGTGAACCGACAAAGGAAAAAGTGTTCGACGAAGCAAAAACATACGTGCTTATCGATATGATGACCGGAATGTTTGATACTTCGATGAACAGCTATACGTCCGTTACAGGGCGTCCCATCGCCCATTTCATTAATCGTCCCCTTGCCGGAAAAAGTGGCTCCACTAGTTTTGATAGTTGGATGGCCGGTTTTAGCCCGCAATTAACAACGGCGGTGTGGATTGGTTATGACGACAACCGACCAATCAACCACCGCGAAGAAGGACAAATTTCGAAAAAAATATGGGCGCAATTTATGAACGACGCCCTCCGAGACGAATTAAAAATGGCCTTCTCACCTCCCGACTCTGTGATAAAAGTCGAAATTGATGAAGAAACAGGACTGCTTGCCTCTGAAGAATGTGGACCATCTCGCACCATTGCCTTTGAAAAAGGAACGGAACCGACAGCTTCATGTACGGAATTATTAGAAGAGTCTATGGACGCAGAAGAGCGGGAAGAAGAAATTGCTCAAAAAGAAGAAAAATTCCTCGATCGATTAAGACGATGGTTTCCTTTCTAACGTAAGTTTTACTTATTGTCATAGAAATTATATACTGACGTTGGTAGCAAAATATCAAACATAAGCGATGGGATAACATACGAGGAGGTTTGTGACGTGGCAGAAGATCGTTATCAAAAAGGGATGGACAAATTAATGGAACTAACGAATCCAGACAATGACCATCCAACCGGTCATATGGATGTTGGGGAAGGATTTAAAGATATTGCACCTGATTTACAAAAATATGTTGTTGAATTTGCCTTTGGCGACATTTATTCCCGACCAGGAATAGACAACAAACAAAAAGTACTGACAACGATTTCCGCGCTTGTCGCACAAGGAACACCGCAAATTGAGATGCACATAAGAACAGGGCTTGTCGTCGGTTTAACACCGGAAGAAATTGTCGGCTGTATAATGCACCTCATCCCGTATACAGGATTTCCACGGGCGCTGAATGCTTTAAAAGCTGCTCAAAAAGTGTTTGCAGAAGAAGGAGTCACAGTGACAACGTCTCAAGATGAATGACGAACGTGTAAAAGACAACAAAACGCGCGAGGGGTCTGTTTCAACTCCCTCACGCGCTTTGTTGTCCTAGTGATGTGTGTGTATGTGTATATCTAGTTTAATGGATATGGAAAGTAAAGAACAAGTTGAAAAGACAATGTTCAAAAATCGTTCATAGTTTTGCCAAGATTTCATTCCTCTTCCACTTTTAATGCCTCATGAAGCTCCGGGCTTGCATTCTTCCACATCTCTTCGTTGAACCCTTTTAAAAATTCTCTGAGCATCTTTTTGGAAAAATCGTCCATATGATCTACTACAATTCGTCCTTTTAATGATTTATCCATATTGTTGACGTGTTCCGGCATGCTTTTATAGCCGTTACGAATACGTTTTTCTTCTCGTTCAATTAACATTTCACATGCCCCAACTCCGGCATAGTAAGGTTTCCCCTCTTTATGATCCACCGTTACCCAAACGAGCCAATATAACTTCCCGTTTGGTACTTTGCTTTTATCCGAATGAAATCTTACGCGTTTTTCCACTTCCGAGCGAGCATGTAACGCTCCCATATCAATAAAAGCACGCTCTTCTTCCGGATCAATAAAAACAGGCGTGACGTTATCAAGGTTAATGGACCCTACTCCGTAACCACCATGACCATCTGTCGCGTCTCCGCTTAAAATCGTAAACCCACTTGATTTAAATTGTTTCTTTTTATTTTTATCAGAAAGACTCATTTACCATCGTCTCCTTTTAAAAATCGAATCATCTTTTTCTAACATACACTATAAACGAAGAAAATGATGACTTCAAACTCCACCACTCATACGACCAAGAATCTAAAAAATACCATGTATATACGCTATACGACTTGAATTTCAATGGAACGATAAAAAATGTGTCGTATAAAATGAAAATGAGTTCGGTCCATCTCGAACTCATTTTACGGGGAATGGAATCATTCGAAGGGAGTCGATAAAATCCCATGCTTCTTCCAGATCCGTTTCGGTAAAGTTTTGGCTTTTCTTTAACGTAAATACTTTCTCCTTCACTTCTTCTTTCGGTAGCTCCTCGAAATACAACATTGTAGAAACGAGTTCTAAAAATTTTGCGCTACGCTCATTCAATGCTGTAACAAGTGGACGAGCATATTCCGCAGGCCATGAGAGCGGAAATTGATCGAGAAATCTCGCTCCATTTTCCGTCAAATGATAACAGTACTGCGCGTACCCTGCCTTTTGTTCCTTGACTTCTTTCACAAAACCTAAACTGCATAGCTCTTCCATGCGCAAGGTCAGCTCTTCGGAATATGGACCGTATATATGATACGTATATTTTTCTTGAAAAGGGAGTTTCATTTTCTTCCCAATGTAGACGATTTTTTGCAATTTTTTCCTTCCGACAATCTCTCCTGCTTCTTGTAAAAGTGCCATAATTTTTGCATGTTCCGGTAACACAAAAAATCCTCCATTCTTTTCCACTAAACAAGATTGATCAATTAAAATTCTGTTTCCGTCTTCCCTGGGTGCGCTTGTAAAATATGTAAAATCTCTCGTTTTTCTTTTTCAGCACCAGGAGTATGTAACCATTCCTCTGGATAATATAATTTATGATCCGTTCGTTTTTTTCCGGAAATTGCTTCCACAATATCTGATTCGCGTGATAGTTCTCGTAGTCTATTGTCAGGCATAATCAAGTGGATAGGAAGACGCTCTTCCTCTTCTTCGCCGGGTCGATAAAAATCATACGGAAGATCGGATGAAGAGTCAATGACTAAATAATAATCCGGATCAATGCCAATTTTGCGAAATAACTGTTCCAGCCGACTCCACTCGTTCATGAAATGCTCTTGATGAAACTCGACATATTTGAACAAACGGCGATTCATAAACCGTTCACATAAATCTTTTAAAATCGGATCCTCCTCTTTTTGCCACATATGAAAATAATACATTACGACCGATTCGTCTAGCTCTAAATAATCGGAAAGCGATAACGGTTTTTCTGAAAAGAATCCTTCAAAATGAACAGGTGGATAACGAAACGAATAACCGGATTCACTTAATGCTTTCACGCGCTGCAAAATTTTACTTAAAATTACTTCTGCACTTCTTGTGACGGGGTGAAAATACACTTGCCAGTACATTTGATAACGACTCATAATATAATCCTCTACCGCGTGCATGCCAGTGTATTTAATCACTGCTTGATCTTCCATCGGACGCATCACCCGCAGTATTCGTTCCATATCAAAATGACCGTAACTCACTCCTGTGTAAAAAGCATCCCGCTGTAAATAGTCCATCCGATCCGCATCAATTTGGCTGGAAATTAAGCTCACAACTAATTTGTTCGGATACGTTTTTTCAATGACATCGGCAACTTTTTGCGGAAAATCATCTCCCATTCGGGAAAGCACTTCCCTCACTTCCGTGTCTCCCGTAATAATTTTCCGTGTCCACCATTCGTGATCCGTTTGGAAGACTTTTTCAAAGGAATGAGAAAAAGGGCCATGCCCAATATCATGAAGAAGCGCTGCACTGAGACAAAGCAGCCGCTCCTCTGGTACCCAATGGGGGCGTCCTTCAAACTTTTCGATAATGCGGCGCGTAATTTCATAAACACCGAGAGAATGATTGAAACGGGTATGTTCCGCTCCGTGAAAGGTGAGAAAAGTCGTACCTAGTTGACGAATACGGCGCAACCGTTGAAATTCTTTTGTGCCAATTAAATCCCAAATTAATTCATCCCGTACGTGAATATAACGATGAACTGGATCTTTAAATACTTTCTCTTCTTCTAACATGCGATTTCCCATGCGCATCCTAAGATCCGCTCCCTCTTCCGATAATTGCTCATCATGCATTTGGATTCGTCATTCTCGAACCGATCAACGACATAAGCGCAAACGGCATCTCCAATGGGTTCGCAACATGTCTAGTATTCGGTCAACTCGTAAAATTAAAGCAATTCCTTTTACCGGCAAACCGACTTGTTGTAAAACCATCGTCAACATGGAGTCCGACACTTGGTACTCCAGCCGTTCCAATACTAGCATACAGTTGTCCGGTTGGCGTGAGTTTTATGTATCTACTGCATGAAAAATAGATGTAGGTACGAAATGTAAAAGTAAACCAACAATGACCCTAGTGCAATTAAAAATATATTTCGTTACCTTCGCCATATCGTCTGCTTCCATTCTCATCTGTCTAAGTTTGGACATTTATTCCCTTTTTCTCACGAATCAAAGATTGGATCGGCACCCTTCTCTTCATAGGTTTTCACAAACAATGATGATATAATAAAGACACAATTGTCGTTTATCAGAGTAGAATGGAGTTTACAATCATGGAAATGAATCAAACTTGGCGTTTTATCGATCATTCCACCTCAGGATTATACACTCATCCTCTTCAATCCTTTGCCCTGGATGATACGCTATGTACGGCCACGGGAGAAGGATCATCCTTACCTGTCATACGAACTTGGGTCCATTCAAATACAGTGATGCTCGGTATTCAAGATAGTCGACTTCCTTATTTACAAGATGGGTTGGAGGAAGTAAAAAATAACAATTACAACGTATTTGTTCGTAATTCGGGTGGTCTTGCTGTCGTTCTGGACGAAGGTATTTTTAATTTATCACTCATTTTTAAAGAAAACAAATCCTTTTCCATTTACGACGGCTACGATTTTATGTGGGAAGTAGTAAAACTCATGTTCCACGACGCTCCCGCTCCAATCGAAGCGTATGAAATTGTCGGATCTTATTGCCCGGGAAATTATGATTTAAGCATCGCAGGGAAAAAATTTGCCGGAATTTCTCAAAGACGCATTCGTGGAGGGGTAGCGGTTCAAATCTACATGGCTGTTACCGGAAGTGGTGCAGCACGGGCTCGTTTATTAAAACGATTTTATGAACGATCTTTGCGTGGCGAAAAAACACGGGTTGAATATCCAAACATTCAACCGGAAGTGATGGCTTCTTTGTCCGAATTATATGGAGAACACATATCAACGTCCGACGTCCAATGGCGCTTGTTAACGACGTTTCAAAAATACGGCGCAATCATTAAAACTTCTACCTTAACCGAAGCAGAATGGCAACGTTTCGATCATTACTATGACCGAATTATTGAAAGAAACCGAAAAGCAATGGAGAAACAACAATCGAAGTAATCATAAGTTGCATCGTGCGGAATGATTGGCTGATCTGTGTCGCGTGGAAAATTCCACGTCCTCGTTCCGATGCAGTCGTACGGACACGATTCATCTACAAGCGGTGGCAGCCAATCTAGGCGAACGCGAAAATACGTCTAGAAGTGTTTCAGCAAAAATGCTCTTCTTTCCGTGAGAATGGGAAATATGATATAGTGGAACTAGGGATACTGGAAATGACATGTAAAAAAATCTCTTTGGGAGTGGTACATAATGAGCGAGGCATCTCAAACGTTAGACGGTTGGTTTTCTCTGCATGATTTACGCAAAATAGACTGGGCCGCTTGGAAATTCGTCCCGAGTGAAGAGCGTCAAAGCATGGTGAAAGAGTTTTTAAATATGTTGGAATCCTGGCAAGAAACGGAAGACAAGCATGAGGGGAGTCATGCTTTGTATTCCGTCGTTGGACAAAAGGCAGATATCATCATGATGATTTTACGCCCTACTTTAAATGAATTAAATGAAATCGAAAATTCATTGAATAAATTGCGCATCGCTGAATATTTGATTCCAACTTATTCCTACGTATCCGTCGTGGAGTTAGGTAACTACATCCCTCCAGAAGACGGAAGTGATCCAACAGAAAACCCGGAAATTCGTGATCGCATTTATCCAATCTTGCCGAAATGGAACCACATTTGCTTTTATCCAATGAATAAAAAACGCGAAGGAGACGATAACTGGTTCGCTTTGCCGATTGAAAAGCGTCGAGAATTAATGCGTGCTCACGGAATGACAGGTAGAAAATACGCCGGCAAAGTAAAACAGATTATTACCGGTTCCACCGGTCTCGATGATTGGGAATGGGCTGTTACTTTATTTGCCCACGAAGCGATTCAGTTTAAAAAGCTCGTATACGAAATGCGCTTTGACGAAGTGTCCGCCCGGTATAGCGAATTTGGACCGTTTTATGTCGGAAACATCTTAGAACAAGAAAAAGTGGAATCCTTTTTCCACGTGCAATAAAGAAGTCAAAAAAGAAAGGTTCCAAGCACTAAATTTTGCTTGGAACCATTTTTGTAGTGGTTTCTGAAGGTATATTTTTACCCGCCGAATGTTCATTTTTAATTTTCTTTACTCCTCTCACGGAAAGTGCGTATTCTACAAAAACCCAAACGCCGATTCTACGCCGGTTTTCTCGTCTGAATCTTCCTGCAACGTTGTAAATATGTCATGAGAACATTCGCTGGGAGTTTCATGCGAAAATTGTCGCATGAATCTTTTATGCAACACTTCATTGCGTGATTCTCGTAAAAACAGGTTGTATGAACCATGATATGGCCTGTTTTTTCCTAATTTCATCTATTTCTAGCCTTCATAAGACTTATTCATCGCTGTTTTACAAAATGAAGCGTTGTTTTTTAATCGAGTAGGAGGAGGTGATTAACACCACCGTACGTACGGTTCGCGTATACGGCGGTTCAATTAAGATTGGGTAACGCAAGACTTCCTTCCGTAGCTCCACCCTCCAAGAGGTCTTCCACGGAATTCACCGTTTCCTTCCTCAAGCTGGCTTGAGTAGTAATCGCAGACATCTTGATGTAGTAGTGTTTGCCTAAATTTTTTGAATTACCATTCCTTTATACAAAAATTATTCAATGAAAATCGTTGTATAAATTTGAACGTATTTTTTCTATCATCATCACTAAAACAGTAAAATTTCCAACAACAATCCTTTAACACCGGGATAATCACATCTGAGTAGTACGGAAAATCAACACCCATGATTGAATGTCCCATAATGATAACTTCGTTTATATTTTTCCCACTAATAAAATCTCTTAATGTCTTATAATTTTTCTTAATATTTTTTGACGCGGCATCACAAAATCCAATAATATGTTCAATTGCTGGTTCAATTGAAACTGAAAAAAAATCATAATAACTAAACCTTTTTTGTAATTCCAATTTAATTTTTTGAGCATCATTACTAATTGAACCAAATTGGATTTGTTCTCTACATATATCATTATTAATTTCATCAACCTGCGGTTGCTCGGCAACCTCAGCATCTTCAATCGTTTTAAAACTTGGAATAACCCAATCTAACATATTCTCAACCGAATCAAGACTCCCATGAATATGATAGATATTATTCGGACTTATATTATATAATTTCTCTAATGTACTGGTGTAATTGAATGTAAGGTACAAAGAGGAATTATCTAGATTTAGTTTTTTATTAGTATTATTAAAATCTATTTGATTAAGCCATTCAATAAAGTATTTGCCTGTAAAATCATAGATGAACTTTGTTTGTTCTTCTAAATCAATATCTATTGCATACCATCTCGAATCACTATCATCATTTAAGTCCGGGTAAAACTCATTTATTGCATCTTCAATACATTCTTCATAATTAATAGTTAAAGATTGCTCTAAGTCACTCCACTTATCTGATAAAGATAAGTCTAGATATCTAAATTCTTCAAAATTTGAGAACGAATAAGGATAATGTTCTAGCAAAAATTCCTTATAATCGGTAAATCTAGTTTTATAACCATGATGTAGATCAAAACCGTTGCCACAAATGTAGAGTTTCATATTTCTCCCTCTCGATTACTTCGGTTTAATTATCTGTAAATTCAAAAAAAGCCTTTAAGACTATTCAGTACTCTAAATTTAGCTAAATGTCAACCTTTGCTGTGACTTAATATTACCATTTCACTTAGCTGAAGTTGAGTATTCGGTTTCAACAAGGTTGGATTCTACTTCTACAGATTCTTCTCTTTTCCATAATTGTGATGGTAAATACGTTTTTGATATTTCACTGTACTGTTCACCATCAATTTTTATCTCCAATGGAATCGAAAAAGACTCTCCTACTAACAATGCCACACCTGTTTTCAAATATGACAATCTATTCATTTGTGCATCATTAAGATACGGTATACTTCTTTTCATTTGCTCTAAATCTATATTATTACGGATTCTATGTAATATAAAGTTATTACATTGTGATATAACTGTTTTAGACAGTTCACTCGGCCTCTGACTAGATAACATCAAGAAGGTGCCAAACTTTCTGCCTTCTTTTGCAACTATTTCAAACATTTTTGTGTAATTAACAATACTGTCTTTCTCCGATTCAGAAATATACTTATGAGCCTCATCAAAAATAAAATTATAAATTTTAGAAATGCTTCCATTTTTCATTTTTTCATCATATTGATTTTGGAAAACTCTTCTTAATATATGGCTTGTAAAGAATAGCAAAACATCATCATCAATAAATGAACAGTCTAATATTGTAAAAGTTTTTTCACACTGTAACGCATCTTCTAATTCCGCTTTCTTTGTAAAATCCTCTGAAAATAAATTATTTGAAAATGTTGCAATTAAGTTATCTAGGCGTGTCATTAAAGTCGAACAGAATGTTCGAATCTGATTGTTTCCCTTTGCCTCTTCAAGTAGTAACACAATATCCAAAGCTAATTTCAAATCATTTAAACTTTTTACTTTGCTCTCCGCCTCTTCTAGACAAGATACTAAATATGCATGACATTCTTCATAGCTGTATCCAATAGATTTTTTAATATACGATTTAATGGCCTTTCTGAATTTTTGATCGTAATACTCTGAATCAAAATTTCCAAATTTAGGATTATAATATTTTAGGTATTCTTTTATTTCAACTGAGTCAATATTTTCTAGTAACCCCATAATTTTTGCCCTTTTTGCAACCGCATCAGTAGATTGATTATTAAATATTTCTAATGCACTATACGCCTTTATCCATGATACACTTTCATCATCAGAATCAATAATATTTGCTAATTTTAATCCATTAAGTAAAATTGGTCTCTGTGCAGCGATTGAGGGTTGAAGTAAATTCATCCAATCTTCAGTAACTAGGTCATTTAAATCTATAGAAATATCTTTAACCTTTACTTCTGTGGTCATTTCAGAAGGAAAATCTGTATATTCACCATGAACATCAAAAATAATAAAATTTGCTTTTGAAATGTCTAAATTACTGTGATCTTTTAAATTAGCTATTTCATTTAAAAATGTACGTACAGTTGTTGATTTACCTGATCCTGTGTTTCCTAATATACATGAATGATTAATTAATATACTATCTAAATTTATTTTAGGCATTACATTATGTGTAGTAAGTTTTCCTAATATAATAGATATGTCATCATCGGCTGACATTAATATGGTTTCTATCTCTTCATTATTAGCTAAATAAACTTCTTCGCCTATAACTGGAAACGTAGCTAATCCATATTCAAATTTATTAAAGACAATCTCTCCAACTGGTACCGCTTCAAAAAATGCCTTTTCACTAAATTTAGATTGTTCCTCCTCAAATAGTGTTTTTTCCTGTTCATATAAACCAATAATTTGATAGACGTATTTACTAGCGCCATCTTTATTAATAATTACAAAATCATTTAGTCCGTTTAGTATGTATAATTCCCCTTGGGAATTATGCACTATATCATTTGGATTAGGTACCTCTATTACAATTTTATTAAAGAACACTTTATTAATTATTCCAATTGCATTTTTAGTCATCACCTTCACCAGCCTTCATATAACTTAAAATATTTCTAAAGTGATGACCATCTTCTGAGTCACTAGGTTTTTCAGCCGGGATCATACGTCCTCCAATAAAATGTATATTGAGTAAATCTTTATGGTTCTCAAAAAATTCTTTGGCCTTATCTTCTAATAAACTACTAAAGATAATCAGCGTGAAATCCTCATTACTTAGAGCCTGTGAAATTAGTTGATTAATATGCTGGTCTGGAAAACCATATCCCACAACTACTAAAGTGCTATTTGGTTTTTGGAGATTTATAGAAAATTCCCTAAAAAGCTCTGAATAAGGTGTTTGCTGCGTTTCAATATGCTTATGAATTGTTGGATATATTAGAACATTTTCTGATTCATCTTCATTGGCTCTCCGTTGTACTACTTTTCCTATTTTACTATCATATAACCAGTCTATCGAACCATGAATTTTATATAACTTTACAAATCTACGTACAATACTCCATTTATCTTTATAGCGATTTACATCATCAACCAACCTTAAATGAAACTCTGTAGGATCAAATATTCTCTGCATAGTGCCTCTAAATCCATTTGTATATCTTATATTTGCATTTTCCATCGCTAATTCATTAAATAAATCGTAATTTGTAGTAAAAACATTCACTGGAGAAAAATCCTTATTATTTCTTATGGAAAATATTTCATTATAAAATTCCTTATAAAAATTCAACACATCTTTATGTTCGTAATAATTAATATCTATACTTTCAATTAGGCCCTTTTTAGTTCGTTCGTAGTTTTCTTGAAATTCTCCAATATTCTCATAATCTATATCAGAGTTCTCAAAAAAGTTTAAGGAAGTATGTAGCCAATTTAAGTATCCCTCTATATCATCGTTTTCCTCAGACCTATAATTACCTAGTGCTGCATCATGTAAATCTTTTTTCAATGATTTAAATGTTTTTCCCATGAGAGGAACAGCTGGAAATGAACAGCCAGAGCCAATAAAAAAATTTAAATTGGGAGATAATAACTGTTTTCTAATGAATGTTTTAATTGCATCTTTTTGATTAGAAAAAGATAATCCATCATTCAAATTTTTATCTCCCCTGTAATGATATAAATATTGTGTAGTTGGTATCATCATATCACCCTTTATAAAAAATAATTAACGTCTTGTGACTGATAAACTAAATTATACAGTTTCCGATAAATAAGATCATACACTTTTAGTCAGTTGCCGAAGTTAGTAGTTTTTATGAAACTGCCCGAGGGCAGTTTCATAAAAACTACTCTCGCAACT
>NZ_WKJG01000046.1 GCF_027853235.1 Aliibacillus thermotolerans | reverse complement strand
TTGTGGTGATTTAACTTTAACAGAAATGGATTCTTTTTTCATTTATTTGATGCATGATCAATTCGGTTGAAATGCTTGATAGATAGGCATTCAAAAGTAATCAAAAGTTTTCTATGAATAATTCAGGTCTAACCTTTCTTTAAAATTACCTACTACTGCAGCTTTCATGTTTTCCATCCTCCTTTGAAAATTTTCACTTGTATGATGATGCAAACATTATGCCAACTATTAAAAGGTGCAAGGATGGGATAAGAGCTAAAAACAGAGGAGGAAAGTGCCGATTTTTCGTCGAAAACTTACAAAATCGTGTTTCTTCTAACCATTTTGTTGCCTTCCATCAATCATTTTTCAACGCATGTTATTCATGAGAAATTTCAATGGAAATTTAGCAAAGCAAAGATTGTCAGTGATGTGATCAATGTGACGGTTGCTGGCTTCATGTGTCTCATTTTTATTCAATCCTTAGGTTCTATTGGAATTGGTACGATTCTCGCTGCTTATTTTGTCGGAAAAATTTTAGGGTGGCTCATTCCTCGTTATCAAAAAGCTTTTGACGACTGGTTATCGTAAAGTGAAAGAAATGTATCCAAAAGTGCGTAACCGACTGAAACAAATGCAAAAATAAATGAAAGGCGATCCAATAAACGCATGAGACTTCATTGGAAAGCCTTTCTCTTTTTCCCATCGAGCGTTGCGCTTACAATGTCATGAGACCATATTGGAAAGAGGTTCTATGAAAGCGTCATGGGACTTTTATTTTCTTTTTTGACTGATAATCGGTTGTATGAATGAGTCATGTGACCATTTTTGCATGGGAATGAAGAAAAGACGTCATATAGATCGGTCATGCGACATGTTTTTTCTTTTTGAAAGCCATATGAGTCGCATGACTACCAGTGAATCGATTCTTTCTTTTTGATCGTTTGGCAAACATTTTTTATAGTAATTTTTCAATGAACGGAACCATTGCGTCTTTTTCTTCGTGAGGTTCAAACCGTTTTACAGGAGTGCCATTGCGATCGAAGAGAAATTTTGTGAAATTCCATTTGATCTCGTTTCCGATGAGCCACTCCGGATTGTTTTCTGTAATCATCATTTTTAACAATTTGGATTGGATATTATTTTCATCAAAACCATGAAATGGGAGTGCTTCTTTCATATATTGATAGAGGGGATGGGCTTCTTCCCCGTTCACTTTAATTTTTGAAAATATTGGGAATGTGACACCATAATTCATTTTACAAAAGGCTTCGGCTTCTTCATTTGTTCCCGGTTCTTGTTCGCCAAATTGGTTACAAGGGAACCCTAATATCGTGAACCCTTGATTATGGTATTGTTCGTACAATTTTTGTAAATCATCAAATTGAGGCGTAAATGTACACTTACTTGCTGTGTTGACAATTAATAGGACGTCGTTTTGATAAGTAGATAAAGAGACTTTTTCTCCGTTTACTTTTTCTGCTTCAAAATCGTAAATATTCATTCATTCAAACCTCCAAATTAAAATAATTATTATGTAAGTATCTTTATTATATAAAATATTTTCCTAGGGTGGAAATGATTTGCTCACGGAAGCGACTATGCTATCCGTTTTATCACGGTGTGCTAGAATGGAAAGGATACAACAAAGGAGGTTGCAACTGTTGGCGTGGCTGTATGTGTTAGGTGCTGCCATTGTGGAAGTGTTTTGGGTCATTGGCTTAAAGTATTCTGATTCCGTATTAGATTGGCTAGGGACAATGATTGCGATTATTTTTAGTTTTTATTTCATCATTAAAGCATGTGAAACATTACCGACGGGAACCGTGTATGCGGTGTTTACTGGTTCTGGTGCGTCGGTAATTGTCCTTTTAGATTTTCTCGTATTTGGAGAAGAATTTGCGATTGGAAAGTTTTTACTTCTCGTGCTGATCATTACGGGGGTTGTGGGAATTAAAATTACGACAGACGATAAAGAAACAGCCGCTCGGCGTAGGCAGGAGGATGGTGGTTATTAATGGCATGGGTCTATTTAGTCATTGCCAGTTTTGGTGAAATCTTTGGCGTCATTTTTATTAGTTTGTACGTGCGCAAAAAAACAGTTGGTCGTTTACTTCTCCTTATTTTATCTTTTGCAGGAGGGTTTTTCTTTTTGTCTCTCGCCATGCAAGAAATTCCGTTAGGTACCGCCTATGCCATTTGGACAGGACTTGGAGCGGTAGGGGCAGTGCTTGTCGGCATTCTCTTTTTCCAAGAATCTGCCGGATGGAAGCGATTGCTGTTTCTTTCCTTTATCATTGCAGGAGCGGTCGGTTTAAAAATATTAGAATAGTGTACTGATTTTTATAGAAGGGAGTTTCATGACAGTGTAAAAAATAAATCATCAAACTCCCTCTATTCGTTTCATTTGAAACTAGATGCGATTTTCACTTTTACAAACGAAGCGTAAATAGTAAAAGAGAGCAAGCTACAAGCGAAAATGACAATCCCCATTGGAACGGCATTAAATTCCCCGGCTATTCCGACAAGAGGAGAGACGATGGCACCGCCACCAAACGGTAAAATGCCTAATAAAGCAGAAGCGCTGCCTGCTCTTTCACCTTGACGGTTCATTGCTAGTGAAAAGCTTGTCGTGTTTACTATTCCAACACTTGACACAACTAAAAAAAGCGCAACCATCATATGCCAAAGAGGCAATGTCATAAGGGTGACGACAAGGAGCAAAACACTACCAACGACCGCTTGTGTAATTCCATAGAAAAGTAGTTTTGCTTCATCCATCGTTCCGGCAAGCCTGCCTGCCAATTGGGCCATCACGACAATCCCTAACCCATTGAAGGCAAAGATGAAGGAAAACTGTTGTGGGGAAACATCATAAATATTTTGTAACACAAACGGTGAAGCAGCGATGTAAGCAAACATCCCCATCGAAATGAGCGATTGGGAAAAAGCGATTCCGATGAAAACACGGTCTTTCAATAATGTACCAAATGAAGTGACGATAGCAAATATATTTCCTTTCGTGCGCTTTTCTTCCGCTAATGTTTCAGGAAGTAAGAAATAGACAGCGAGAAACATGATCGCACCGATGATTGCCAACATATAAAAAATGGTTTGCCAATTCGTCCATTGTAAAATTAGACCACCAATAATGGGGGATAAAATAGGCGCTGCTCCCATGACCATTGCAAGTAAGGCGATGAATTTTGTTAGTTCTTTTCCGGAATATATGTCCCGTGTCGCTGCTCGTGAGATGACGATTCCTGCAGCAGCGGTACATCCTTGCGCGAAACGAAAACCGACAAATAACCATATATTACTGCTGACTGCACATAAAATGGAAGAAAGCGTAAATAGTACGAGTGTCATCAGTAGCAGTTTCCGTCTTCCTTGAAAATCGCTTAACGGGCCGAAAATGAGTTGACCGACAGCAAGACCAAGCAAGCAAGTCGTAATACTTAATTGGGTGAAAGAAGCGGTCGTATGTAAATCCTCTGTTACGGCAGGTAAAGCGGGTAAGTACATGTCCATTGATAAAGGACCGAATGCTGACAAAGAACCTAAAATGAGTATTAGTATCAAACGATTCGGCAGTTTTTCCTGTAGGCGTGCATCGACCGGATTGTTTATCAACTCAACCACCCCTTCTTTGACATCTTATCCATCATAGCACGTGCGAGATTGTTTCATCACTTCAAATGCTTATATATTGCTGAAAAAAGAGGATGGGACAATACTGCAGTCATCGCCAAATATTTGGTGCGTCCCTCTAATTTTGTACAAAGAACATTTAACAATGAAAATGATGAAAAAAGTGTCGCATGAACCGGTTATACGACACTTTTTTCGCGCAATCTGAACAGGAGTGGTTGTAAGAGAGATAGAATTGGAAATAATGAGGTGATTTGGAGCGTTGTTTTGCTTCATGCGACGAATGACGCTTAAAAAAAGAAGATGAATCGTTCCATAAACGTTTCATGCGACGCTTCATTTTATCAAACACCGGTCGAATGGTCGTATGAAAGTTGAAAATGGAAGAAATTAGGATAAAAACAGGTAGTAACACGTTTCATACGACCTTTTATTACGAGAACGAGGCAATGAAGTGTCGCAGAAAAGATTCATACGACGAAATATCACACAAAATTCCTACTGAATGGTATCATGACGTGTGACAAATGGGGAATATCGTTCCAGGGAAGCTGCGATTGGATGCTTGCGTTGCATGCGGCCATCTGATGACTATCTGCGTATATCATATCGGTGGCATAGAATTACTGAAGGCTCCTTTATATTTCTTGTGTATGCGCTTATGCCAGGAAACTTATGGGAATAGTAACCAAACCAAAGAAGAGAAAGGGAAAAACCTTACAAAAATGATTCCAAGCAAATTTTCATGCTTGGAACCATTCTTTTTGGCTAGTGATGTTCATCCTCTTTCTTTAATAATTGATTCACCCTCTGTTCTGCGGTACGCAAGATCCCGTCCAGAAGATTTTTGTCTACTGCTTTTTCGTACAATGCTTCTCGTTTATCAAAATACTCTTTCGCTTCTTTTAAGTAACGGCTTCCTTTTTTCATCCATGATTTGTAACGTTTCGTAGTGATTGCAATTTCTTTGGCATATTTTTCATCAGTTTCGGGCATGACTGCAATGTCGTATAAATCAATGAGATGGTCCCCGTCTCTTTCAGGGAAATATTCGTGGGGAGAAGTGCTGTCAAATAGAGCAACACTTAATTCTCGCAGGACGACCATGTCAATACTTTCCGGGTCAAATCCGCAATGATAAATTTCCATGTCGTAACCGTTTTCTTCAGCGGCACGGATAATATGGCGGAGAAAGGTGGATTTTCCCGTTCCGGCTCGGCCTTTCAAGAAGTAACGAGTGTCCAAGCTAGCGGTTAAATGTTGGATGTAATCTTTCGGTCCTTCCGGGGTGGAGCTACCGAGGAAACGGTGCACTTGTTTCGAGGATTTTTCCGTTTTTTCTGTAAACAATTTTTCAATGAGTCGATTTGCTTCTTCATCTGCTTTTCCGAAATCCATCTGTTGAATATAAATTTGTTCTAAATCATCGTGTATGCGAAGTCCTTTTTGAAACGCACGATGAACATGCTCATATTTTTGTGCGATTTTTCGGGTATATCGTTCCATCACTTGTTTATCTTTATCTAACTCGTCAAGAAGTAACGCTTGATCTAAGGAAATGATTGTTTTTTTCACTTTATGGAGAGGTGGAAGGGGAGTACTTCCTCCGTATATGGCGACTTTTTGTTCCGGTAAAAGAACAGCTTCCACTTCTCCGGGATGTTCGGATGACTGCATCACTTCGATAGTGTCGCCTTCTGTACTCCATGCTTCCACTAAGTGTTGTAACCACTTTGACCCCGCTGTGAATAGCTTTCCTTTTAACAGAAAGAGATGTTCGATTCCTTCTAAATTGGACGGGTAAAGAGAGTAAAATCCTTTCGCTGTGTGACAACCTCCGACGTAGCGGAGAACATTTTGTGACATATCCTCGCCTCCTTCTTCTTTTATTAATGTATGTTGACGAAGGGATTAGGTTTCTGTCTTTTTTTATCATAGGTCTGCTACTATTCCTTCGTTCGTCTCACTAATAGTCTCTTAGTCACAAATTGTTCGTTGACATATTTTGCGGTTTTATATTACTATTTTCTTCAAAGAAAAAGGAAAATACATACAATAAAAGGAAGCGTTGACATACGATCGTCATAACTGGGCACCTAGATCGTATGGAGCGAGTGGTGCAACCGGCCTTTACGTAATACCAATTTTATTTGGTTTTTATGTACAGGCCGGTTTTTTTGTTTCTTTTTGAGAGAAACATTATTTTTATAGGATGGCTGGAGAAAAGTGGGTGATGTACGAGTGGGAAAGGGAAAACGAACAAGCATTATATTAGTAATAATTGGAATTTCTGTAGTGCTATTTTCATTGTTTTCGAGATTACAAGTAGCTGCAGGAGCACAAGAAGGCCCGTCTGTTGCCGGAATTTTATTGGAAGGCGGGTCTTTGGATGAAAAGCGGGAAGTCATCCAAGAAGAAGTGCTTCATTGGAAACAAGGGAGCCCCATTCGGTTAGAAAGTGACTATGAAACGATCTACGTGGATCGTTCTCTCTTTCATTTTCAAATAGAAGAAACGCTTGCAGCATTTGAAGAGAAAACGAAAAGGCGTTTATCTAATTTTTTTCTCAAGCCGACCAATGTCCAAGTCCCACTCGTTGTGAGAGTGGACGAAAATGACGAAGCAATAAGAGACTGGCCGGAGCGTATCAATAAAGAAGTGATGATCAATAAATTAATCGCGTTGGCGAGCGAATTACAAGAAAATGAAGTGGAGATAGTATATCAAACTGAACCTTCCCGAGAAATGGAAACAACCGCAGAAGTGACGGTATCTCTTCCTCAGTTATCCGAGACCATTGTGCAGTCGATAAGCGAAAATCTAAATGGAAAAGTAAAAATTAGACATTCTAGAATTGAAGGATTAGAGAAAGAAAATGGAGGAAAAGGTTCTTTAATAATATATGCAAAAGATGATATTTTAATTGAAAGAAATAATCGATTTGAAGACGATCCAGCTCCCATCAAAGGATTTTTCTATTCTAAAAATAATATAGAAGCATATGGAAATGAAGCGAATATACGTATTGAGGGTGGGATTTCCGCACAAAAAATTATCTTAAATGGCATTCGTGGAAGGGCTAGTATATTGCCATTTAAAGCTGCTCAATTCATTGAATTCAGATACTATGAAGGATGGAAAGAACAAGCAAAACGAGATTCTCGGCTTCAAATTGTTTGTGATAAGGATATTATCAATAATTATTCGGATTTAGTACCAGAAAAAAGAGTTTATAATGTGGTCTCTCCGAAGATTTTAGAAAAGCAATATTAAGAAACTTTTTACGTCAATAAATGTAAAGACGCAAGGTGAAAATCTACGTAGAATTATTATTTTACTTTTCCTTAAGGAACTATGTGACTGGTATTTCGCCGCTAACTCATTCACTAAAATATCGAAACGCATTTCCCTTTCATATTATTTATGTCAATGGCCGAGTCGAATTTAACGGTGTCGATGCAAAAATTAACAGCTTAATGTATGTCAATCAAGGGGATTCCATTCGCTATTCAAAAATTAATGGACTAGAAAAAGACGGGGAAGAAGGGTCGTTAATTATATTTGCAAACGGTAGAATCCATTTTGCTAATAACAGTTTGCATCAAAATGATTCGAGTAGAAACCGTGGCTTTTTCTACTTTTTTAAGTGTCGCTTGGTGGGGCGGATTTCAATATGATCGGGCAACATTTTATTCCACAAAGGATCCTCTCACTTGCTAAATATAGTCGCCGAGCAAAGAAGAAACAGCATCATATCGGTATATTTGTTATTGATATTGATAACTTTAAACAGATTAATGACACGTATGGGCATAATCGCGGGGATGAAGTATTGCAATTTATTTCTTCCATATTACGTTCATTTACAGAAAATGAAGGGATTGTCATTCGCTGGGGTGGTGATGAGTTCGTCGTCATCATTCCAAAATTTTCTCAAGAAATAGAACAGTCTTTGCTTCATGTCATAGAGATGGAAACAAAACAATATCGATTGACGGAGGAATTTCCGTTAATGATTTCATGTGGGAAAGCTTATAACTACTTTCTGTATTATTCGACGAAGTGAAATGTCGTGCCTATTTTTTTGGATATTCTCCATCAATTTCAATTCTTTTAATACGATAGTTTGACGAAATATGGAGCTGTTTCATCACTTCTCTTGAAACAGCTCCATCGTCTTACGTTGGTCTGATTTGTTCTCTTTTTAAGCGACGACGTAATCGAAAACGTCGTTCTTTTCTCTTTGGTTTTCTTTCTGACCGAAATGCCTTCCAAATGGAGGCTAACATGAATAAAAAGACGAGAGCGAGCGGAAAGGCGCTGACAATAATGGTCGTTTGAATCGCTTCTAAACCACCAGATGCAAGCAAGACAATCGCTGATAAAGCAAGCACTGCTCCCCAACCATATTTCACAGCATTTGGGGGTTCTAAGCCAACTTTCGTCGTTTGTAAACCAAGAACATAGGTGGCTGAATCGGCAGAAGTAATAAAAAAGGTGCTGATGAGAAAAAGGGCTATGATGGATAAAAGCGCACTCATTGGTAGGTGTTGAAAGACGTAAAATAGTGCTGTTTCTAACGTTTGCTCGGACACAGCGAGACCTTGGGCATATTCTAAATAGATGCCAGTTCCTCCAAAGACACAAAACCAAAAGGTACAGACGAGGGTCGGAACGATGAGAACAGCAATCATAAATTCCCGTACGGTTCTTCCTTTGGAGACGCGGGCAATGAAAGTAGCGACAAAAGGAGCCCAAGCAATCCACCATGCCCAGTAAAAAATGGTCCAATTTTGAAACCACTCTGCATCTTCTGGATTAAAGGGAGCGAGACGAAGCCCCATTTGTGGCAAGTTTTGTAAATATGAACCAAAGGTAGTCGTAAACAAGTCTAACAAAAAAATGGTTGGGCCTAACACAACCATCGCTATAAGAAGTAAGACGGCAAGCGCCATATTAGCATTGCTTAAATATCGAATCCCTTTTTTTAAGCCGGTTCCGGCACTAATTAAAAATAAAACCGTGACGATGATAATAATGAGCACTTGGATCCAAAAACTATTAGGTATGTCTGTTAAATAATGCAGTCCACCGTTAATTTGAGTAGCACCGAGTCCGAGAGAAGCACAGACGCCAAAAATGGTGGCAAAAACTGCAATGACATCAATGGCCTGTCCAACCCAACCATTCGTTTTATCACCAAGGAGCGGCTTTAACGTCGCACTAATTAATCCCGGGGCTCCCCTTCGAAATTTAAAATAGGCAAGGGCTAAAGCAATCGAAGCATAGATAGCCCAAGCATGAAAGCCCCAATGAAGATACGTATATCGGAGACTCATAATGGCTGCGTCATCGGTACTTCCTTGTTCCAGCAAAGGAGGATTTGCAAAGTGAGAAATTGGTTCAGATACCCCGAAAAATAAAAGACCGATTCCCATCCCGGCGCTAAAGAGCATCGCAATCCATGTCGGTCGTTTGAATTCCGGTCGGTCCTCTTCTTTCCCAAGTTTAATTTTTCCGTATCGTGTAAAGATGAGAAAAACTGCGAACAATAAAAAGAGCGTAGCGGTAATTTGATAAAACCAGCCGAAATTAGTCATGAAAAATTGGAGAGTCACATCCATCATGTTGCCAAGATTTTCAGGAAATAGGACGCCCCACAATATAAACAAAACAGCAAAGATCATCGTAATCCAAAATACACTCGTTACTTTATCCCGCATGACGATACCTCCTTTGCAGTTAGTATGGCAAAGAAGGAAGAAAATTATGTGATGACTTCGTAGTGCCAAACACCGCGATGAAGTGCTTTTCCTATTTTTCCTTTTGTTTCTAAATAATACAGTTGTCCCAAAATGGAAGACATCACAAGGGCAAACTGGGTGTCAAATCGTTTTTCGTAAAATTTTCTGGCAATGTCATTTGGAGTTTTGTAGCCTTTTTGAATCAGTTGAAAAATTTTCTCTCCTTTTTCTTCAATTGCTTCTAAGCGATGGTGAATAAGGGCTTTGTGATTTGTTATCTTTTTCCCGTGACCAGGATAAATATGTTTTACGTCCATCTTTAGTAATTTTTGATAAGAATCGATATGCTGAAGAAGAGGAGATTGCAACGGCTCGTTTGGCAAGCGGTATTCAATTAAGGAGTTACTTGCCATATGACCAATGAGTAAATCACCACTAAACAGCCAGTCTGTTTCTTTGTCGTGAAACGCAATTTGGTCGGAAGCGTGCCCCGGAAAATAGTGGAGATTCAAACGATGAATCGGTTTCTCCAAATCTAACGGAATAATCTCCGTTTTAATACTACTATCTTTATTTTTCACAAGGGCTTCTTTTAAATGCGCAATTTGTTTTCTCCCTGCCTCTCCCGTCCCTGCTTTTTCATACAGAGATTGGAAAAATTGAATTCTTTCTTCCATAAATACAGGATCCCGTTTCATGCGAGGGATAGCATAAGGATGAGCGTATACAGGAATGTCATGTTTTATTGTTATTCTATTGATGAGTCCCACATGATCGACATGATGATGGGTCACTAAAATCGCGGTAATATCTGAAAGAGTATAGCCATGGGTAGATAGTGTGTGAAGTAACGCTTCCCAGCAATCGTCGATATCAAATCCCGCATCAATTAATACGAGTGACTGTTCGGTCTTATATAGATAAAAGTTTACACTTTGGAGTCCGTATTTCACCGGTACTACCACCGGATAAACTGCCTTCGTGCGAAAAGAGACTGCATCCATTTATCATCACCTACATCTATACGTGTTGATGATATTTTATCAGAATATTCACGAAGGTGGTAGGAATGCAACTTATCTTTCAAATCGCTGCATGAACTGAATTCCCCTAATAAATGTAAATTTCCTAAATCATACGACCCGCTCTATGAGAAAATCATACGATATTTCTATTTTGTGCTCAGATTGGTCGTATTGCTGTTGTTGACTTCCATTCTTGATATGATTAAAATAAACGTACATGCGATGATTGGGAAGAGTACTTTCATTTCCGCCTGTCCAGAGAGAAAAGTCCGTGGCTGAGAGGCTTTTCAGGATTAAATGAAAGGAAGGTCGCTCAGGAGCAGCTTCCTTGAAAGGCTTAGTAGAGGAAGACGGTCGGTCCGTTATCCGAATGAGTGCGCGTGAAAGACGTATTTTCGTTTTTGCGTGAATAAAGGTGGTACCGCGAATGTGTCTCTTCGTCCTTTACGGAAGAAGGGATTTTTTTATGCTTACATATTTTTTGTTTGACGATAAATGGCATGAAATGAAGGGGAGATGATTTTATGACGAAGAAAGAAATCACGATGCCAACGAAATACGATCCGAAAGAAACAGAAGCGAAATGGTATCCGTTTTGGACGAATAATGGTTTTTTTGAAGCGGAAGGAAAAGGAGAAAAAGAGCCATTTACAATTGTTATTCCACCTCCGAACGTTACCGGTCGCCTACATTTGGGCCATGCTTGGGATACGACACTACAAGACATTATTTCCCGGGCGAAAAGAATGCAAGGATACGATATGCTATGGCTCCCGGGAATGGACCATGCCGGAATTGCCACTCAGGCAAAAGTAGAGGAAAAATTACGGGAAGAAGGGACGAATCGCTACGAATTAGGCCGGGAAAAGTTTCTTGAAAAATCGTGGGAGTGGAAAGAGGAGTATGCTAATTTTATCCGCCAGCAATGGGCAAAATTAGGGCTTTCCCTCGATTATTCAAGAGAACGATTTACCCTTGATGAAGGGCTTTCAAAAGCTGTTCGAGAAGTATTCGTACGCTTGTACGAAAAGGGACTGATTTACCGAGGGGAATACATTATTAACTGGGACCCAGAAACGGAAACGGCTCTGTCTGACATTGAAGTAGAGTATAAAGAAGTGCAAGGTCATTTTTATCATATGAAATATCCGTTAAAAGATGGCACTGGTCATATTGAAATTGCGACAACACGACCGGAGACGATGTTGGGGGATACAGCGGTTGCGGTGCATCCGGATGATGAGCGTTACAAACATCTCATTGGAAAGACCGTCGTGTTACCAATTATCGGACGGGAAATTGAAATTATTGCGGATGAATACGTCGATATGGAATTCGGTTCCGGTGCGGTAAAAATTACCCCGGCTCATGACCCGAATGACTTTGAGATTGGAAATCGCCACAACCTTGAAAAAATACTTATCATGGATGAAAGTGGCAAGATGAATGAAAACGCTGGAAAATACCAAGGAATGGACCGGTTTGAATGCCGGAAGCAAATTGTAAAAGATTTACAAGAGCAAGAGGTATTATTTAAAATTGAAGAACATGTGCATTCCGTTGGACACTCTGAACGAAGTGGCGCAGTGGTAGAACCGTATTTATCAACCCAATGGTTCGTGAAGATGGAGCCGCTGGCGAAACGGGCAATTGCGTTGCAAAAACAAGAAGGGAAAGTGCATTTCGTCCCGGAACGATTTGAAAAAACGTATTTACATTGGCTTGAAAACATTCGTGATTGGTGTATTTCTCGTCAACTTTGGTGGGGACACCGCATTCCTGCTTGGTATCATAAAGAGACGGGGGAAGTGTATGTTGGTCGGGAAGCCCCTCGAGATATTGAAAACTGGGAGCAAGATGAGGACGTGCTTGATACGTGGTTTAGCTCAGCGTTATGGCCGTTTTCTACGATGGGCTGGCCTGATGAAGACGCAGAAGATTTTAAGCGGTATTATCCGACTGATGTGCTCGTTACTGGGTACGACATTATCTTTTTCTGGATTTCCCGCATGATTTTCCAAGGACTCGAATTTACGGACAAACGTCCATTTAAAGACGTGCTAATCCATGGACTCGTTCGCGATGCAGAAGGAAGAAAGATGAGTAAATCCCTCGGAAACGGTGTCGACCCGATGGATGTCATTGATAAATACGGTGCGGATGCACTCCGCTTCTTCTTTGCGACCGGTACTTCACCAGGAAATGATTTACGTTTCCATTGGGAGAAAGTCGAAGCGAACTGGAACTTTGCCAATAAAATTTGGAACGCTTCCCGCTTTGCTCTCATGAATATGGACGGATTGAAATATGAAGAAATCAATCTGGATGGCAAAAAGTCCATTGCAGACCGCTGGATTTTAACACGCCTGCAAGAAACAATCCGTGACGTGACGCGACTGATGGATCAATATGAGTTCGGCGAAGTAGGACGTCTTCTTTACAATTTTATTTGGGATGACCTATGTGACTGGTACATTGAAATGGCAAAACTTCCACTTTATGGGGAAGATGAAGAAGCAAAACAGATGACTCGTTCTGTGCTTGCGTACGTACTAGATCAGACGATGCGTCTTCTTCATCCGATGATGCCATTTATTACGGAAGAAATCTGGCAACATTTACCACACGAAGGAGAATCCATTACCGTTGCTTCCTGGCCGACAGTACGAAAAGAGTGGATCGATCAAGAAGCGGTGCAAGATATGGAACTGCTTCAAAGTGTCATCCACGCGGTGAGAAACACTCGAGCAGAAATGAACGTCGCTCCAAGTAAACCGATAGATTTGCAAATAAAAGCTGCCAATGCGGAAGTGCTTACTCGTCTTGAAAGAGGAAAAGTATATCTTGAACGCTTCTGTCATCCGGAAAAATTAACGCTCAGTACCAATATCACAGCACCTGACAAATCGATTTCCCACGTGTTAAGTGGTGCAGAATTGTACTTGCCTTTAGAAGGATTGATCGATATAGAAGAGGAGATAGCACGTTTAGAGAAAGAAAAAGCAAAGCTTGATAAAGAAGTGGAGCGCGTACAAAAGAAACTATCCAATGAAGGGTTTCTTCAAAAAGCCCCGGCTCATATCGTGGAAGAAGAGAAACGAAAAGAGAAAGATTATCTTGAAAAACGTGAGAAAGTCATCCTTCGCATGGAAGAATTGAAAAACTAGTGATGAAACCACCGCTTTCCATTGCATAAGCGGTGGTTCCCCTTGTAAAGAAAAGCGGAGAAAGCCGATTAGCCATGAAAAGCGTTGGAAGATCACGGACAGAAGTCTGTACTTTGACTTCTGCCGTGATCTGAAACGCTCGAGTGGCGTAGGCGACTGATTACGAGCGAAAGCACTGGAGGGACATCGACAGAAGCCGCTTTTTGACTTCTGCCCCGGTCTGACTAACACAAAAGCTACTTGGAGATACTTCAATAACTCTTTTTTGCACCTAGTAATCGCAGGTGCAGGACGTGTTGACTTCTGCGTTATGCCCATGGATGGACATGGTTTTAGCAGAAGTTCCTTCATCAAAGCGCTTGGTTTCTGAAGCTAGACAAAAAGAAAGCGAGGGAAGTAAGATGAAAACCTATGAAGAAGCAAAACAGTGGATAGAGAACCAGGAAAAATTCGGCATTCGTCCAGGCTTAAAGCGGGTGGAATGGTTGTTAGAAAGGTTGGACCATCCAGAAAGGCGTTTAAAAAGCATCCACGTAGGAGGAACAAATGGAAAAGGGTCTGTCGTTCAATTTTTGCAAGAGCCAATGAAAGAAGCAGGAATTGTGGCTGGAACTTTTACTTCACCGTATGTAACTGATTTTCGCGAGCGGATTGCAGTCAATGGGGAACCAATTTCGGAAGAAGATTTTACGGAATGTGCGACCATTGTGCGAAAAGAAGCTGAAGAGATGGCAAAAACGTCGTTAGGAAATGCAACTTCCTTTGAATTATTGACAGTCATTGCTGCGTATTATTTTGCGAAAAAAGTGTTTCCTGACATTGTTATTTGGGAAGTCGGGCTCGGTGGACGTTTTGATTCGACCAACGTCATGTATCCAATGATCAGTGTGATCACCAATGTCGGCCATGATCATCAATCAATTTTAGGACAAACATTAACAGAAATTGCGAAAGAAAAAGCAGGAATTATCAAGTCTGGTGTTCCGGTGGTGACAGCAGAAGAAAACGAGGAAGTACTCGCATTATTCCGGGAAATAGCAAAAGAAAAGAAAGCCACTTTATATGAGTGGAACGATACTTTTGAGGTGTATGATGATTCCGTTTCATCATCCGGCGCTACTTTTTCCTTTCGCTCCATCTTAAAAAGACAAGATATGGAAGCCATTCAACTCACTATGTTAGGAAGGCATCAAGTGAAAAATGCAGCAACAGCCTTGATGGTGCTTCGATACTTAACGACCTATTATGCTTTTCCGGTAGAAGACGACGATATTCGTGCCGGTTTTGAGCGTGCCTTGTGGCCGGGACGATTGGAATATAGAACGGGAGAAGTGGATGTACTATTGGACGGGGCCCACAATAGAGAGGGAATCGAAAGCTTAAAAGCAGCCATTCAAGAAACTTTTCCAAATCGTCCGCTCCACTTTATTATCGGAATGACAAAAGAAAAAGACCCGGCCGCTCTTTTAGCCCCATTAAAAGAATTAACCGTGGCCTCTTGTACCGCTGTACCATTTGATTTTGAACGAGCGAAAGAGGCAGAAGCGATTGCGGAAAAAAGCCCCATTGCCGATACAAAAACAGCCACTTCATGGAAAAAGGCTTGGGAGACATTGAAACAACAAGCAAAAGAAGAAGACCTCGTCGTTTTTGCAGGCTCTTTATATTTTATTTCAGAAGTACGACGCTCTCTTTCGTATTTTTAACTTTTTCCGACAGAAGTCTCCCATCCTCAAGGAATGTGCAGGGCGCAGCCCAATGAGTAGGTGGGAGATGAATGTCGGTTGGCGGTAGCCAAAGATCATGGTATAATCAGTCTTAGGTGTATAAAAGGATTGATAGATCAATGAAATTGGATAGTAATAATCATTCAGTATTCTTATTACATTATCATCTTGTATTAGTTGTAAAGTATCGCAGAGAAGTGTTTACCGATGAAATATCTGATTTTGCAAAAGATATGTTCATAGAGATCGGAAAAAAATATAACATTGCATGGTAATGTAAAAAGTTCTATGAAAACAACAAAAACCTGGATTATTCATAAAAAACCTTTAATGCCCAAATAATGCTTATCTATCAAGTAATTGAGCTAAATGGTCCATGCATCAAATAAATGAAAAAAGAATCCATTTCTGATATGGTTAAAGCAACTACGAAATAACCACAGAAAGGATTCTTATAATGGCTACTTTACCGCAACTAACACTAGATTTCAATCGTCAAATTAAATTGTCAACTGATGGAGGCTCTCTTTCTTCTGATACAGGTGAATTCGTTTTTCGAGAGTTTGATGAAAAAATCGGATTCTCTGAGACTCTTGTTCAACACCTGCATTTGAATGACGAGAGAAAATACTATCTTCATTCGAATGAAAATCTCTTTCGTCAAAAGATTTATCAACTCATCGCTGGTTATGCTGAGGATGATGCGGCCGATCAATTGACGAATGATCCTGTTTTCACCCAAATGATTGGGACTGACTCCTTAGCTTCTCAACCAAGTTTATCTCGCTTTTATACACGATTTGATCATGAGTCCATTGAACAATTACATCACGCTAACCAAGAACTTTTAGATAAAGTACATGAACTCAGAGAGTCAAAAGCACTCATCATTGATTTAGATTCAACACATGCTGACACATACGGCCAACAAGAATTTACAGCTTATAATACCCATTACGGGACTGTTGGCTTTCATCCATTGGTTGCCTTCGATGGGATAACAGGCGATTTCCTAAAAGCCCAGCTACGCCCTGGAAATGTGTATACGTCCAATGGTGTTGTGGATTTTGTGGAACCACTTATCAAACATTACAATGAAAAATTTCCGGCAACGACACCATTCTTACGCGGCGATAGTGGTTTTGCCGTTCCAGCTCTATACGATTTATGTGAACGTGAATCGGTTTATTATGTCATTCGTTTGAAATCTAACGCCATTTTACAGCGAATGGCAGATGAATGTCATCCAGCCACAGTACCGTCAGATGTGACAAAGTCTGAATGTT
>NZ_WKJG01000045.1 GCF_027853235.1 Aliibacillus thermotolerans | reverse complement strand
GGTTCGTTGTACCCGAATTAACGCCTGTGGAGTGTTATACCAAACGAGAGTAGCTTCGGCAAAATCGGACACGTTGAAGCAGGAAATAAACAAAACTTTAGAGTTTTATAGAGTTTTGGCAACGGAAGGACTACTTTTCTCGCGCTTTTATCATGATTAATCGTCATAGGAGATTTGAATGATTTCACCAGTATAAGCGTTTACTTCTACTTCCGCTTCTCCTTTGTTTGAGTTGATTTCAATTTCGTAATACGTCATTCCATCATCGTCGTCTAATTCTGCTTCTTTCACTGTTCCACCTGTTTCAGCGAGGGCAATGTTGATTGCTTCATCCATGGAAACTGGGAAGGTGCTGTCATTTTGTTGTTGATGGTTGTTTTCTTTTTCGGAAGAAGCACTTCTTTTGTTAATCTGCTTTTGAACTTTTTCTTTTTCGTCTAATTTCACAATTTTTCCTGTATTGGCGTCCAATTTTAATTCGTATTTGTATTCGTCGCCGGTGATTTCCATTTCATACACTTCTTTTCCGTTTTCTCTTTCACGTTCTACTTCTGTCACAGTTCCCGGATATTGCTCGGTAGCGATTTGTTTTGCTTCTTCTTTGGAGATGGAAGCATCACCTGCCGTTGCTTGAAATTGTTGAATACCAATTGCGACAAGGCCAAGGGATACGACACATGCTGTAGCAATGATAAATTTTTTCATGTTCTCATTTCTCCTTTATTCGATGATGTCTTTATCTTAAGAAACGAACATGAAGAGGAGTTTAAATGAAAATGAGAAAATGATGAGAAAAGAGAAAGAAAACGGTAAACATCATTTTTTTGGTAACTGAATCGTAAAGACCGTTTCTTCTTTCGGTTTGCTTTCTACCGTGATGTTTCCGCCATGTTGTTTCATGATTTGAGACGCAATAGAAAGGCCAAGCCCTGTTCCTCCTGTTCGGCGCGAACGAGCTTTATCCACGCGGTAAAATCGGTCAAAAATATGTGCTTGATCTTCGTATGGAATCCCTTCTCCGTCGTTTCTCACAGTGATTTGAACGTGGTCGTCCGTCTCTTCTAAGGAAATATGAATTTCTTTTTCACTATATTTCACAGCGTTATCTAAGAGAATATACAATACTTGTTTCAATTGGTCTTCATCTGCATTGATCCAAATTTCTTTATCAGCGCTGTGGAGAGTAATTTCTCGTTCAAAGGAAAGGGAGAAGGAGTGGACGATTTGTTCGCACATTTTCGTCAGTGAAAAAAATTTTTTGATACATTTTACGTTTTCTTCACTTTGGGCCATCGTCAGCAATTGGTTGCTCATTTTTTTCATTCGTTCTGTTTCTGTTAAAATTGCTTCAATCGATTCTTCCAAAACTTCTGGTTTTTTTGCTCCCCATCTTTTTAATAGACGTGCGTAGCTATCGATAATAGAAAGGGGTGTGCGCAGTTCATGGGATGCATCTGACACGAAGTCCCGTTGTTTTTGAAAGTTTAATGAAAGACGGTCAATCATCTGATTAAATGACTGTCCCATTTCGTATATTTCATCTTTTGATTTTCTTTGAAGGTCAATCTTTTGCCACTCTCGTTCTTTTTGGACGACATTCATTGCGTGAATGAGCTCACGAATCGGTCGCAAAAATACGTTTCCAAGGAGATGTCCTCCTAATAAGGTTGGTAACAAAATGAATAAGGAAGAAGCGAATAAAACGATGCGTAAAACGTCCATGTTTTCTTGAAATCCTTCTACATGTTCAGCTACTTGCAAAGTGACGACTGTACCGTCTTCCCAAATGATCGGGCGGGTAATGACTGCGAAGGGCTGTCCACTTTCACTCTGAAAAATAGTGGAAGATTCAAACGTTTGGTATTGGTACGGTAACTCGGTAAACGCCGTTTCTTTTGTAATTGTTTGTAAGACAGAATCGTCTCTTGCGATAATGCGAATCATTCCATTTGCAGGAACATAAGCCCGTAACAGTTCTGGTATGTTTCCTGCCATGTTTTCCGTGGTATGCAAAGTTTCTGCGATGGCTTCTGCATGGGAATGCACCCGGTTGATTTCTGAACGAGAAGCAAAGGTATGAAATAGATAATAGACAGCGACATTGGCGACAATTAAAAGTAAAATCATCCAAATGGTAGAAAATAATTGGATTTTCGTTTTCAATTTCATTTATTATTTCCCCTGAGTGTATAGCCCACTCCTCGGACGGTATGAATGAGTGGGGATGAGAATGGCTTGTCGATTTTCTTGCGTAAGTATCGAATATATACATCAACGACGTTCGTATCTCCTGTGTAGTCATATCCCCACACTTCATGTAACAATTGCTCGCGCGTTAATACGATTTGTTCATTTTTCATGAGATAGACGAGCAAATCAAATTCCCTTGGAGTAAGCTCAATGGTCGTGTGTTTGCGAGTAACGATGCGTGTTTTCAGATGAACTTTTAAATCGTCAACCCGCAGAATGTCGTCTTTTTCTTTTCGGTTAGAACGTAATTGGGCTCGAATGCGAGCGAGCAACTCTTCAATTTCAAAAGGCTTCGTGACGTAATCGTTTGCACCAAGATCAAGCCCGCTTACTTTATCCGGCACTTCTCCACGAGCGGTTAAAAGAATGACAGGAGTGGTTTTATTTTCTTTCCGAAATCTCCGGAGCACTTCAAGACCACTTAATTCAGGAAGCATCACGTCCAGTAAAATTAAATCGTATTGATTCGAAAGGGCATGCTCGAGGCCGATGTCACCGGAATGAACGGAAGTAGTGTTATATCCTTCATGTTCTAATTCCAGTGAAAGCACCCGGGCAAGCTTTTCTTCATCCTCTACAATTAAAATCGTAGCTGAAGCCAAAATCATGTCACATCCTTAACGAATAGTAATAACAACTGTATTTTCATTGTACATGAAAGGACGAATATATGATAACTGACATTTTTTCTAAAAAAGCTGGACTTTTTTGATAAAATAAACTACAATAAGAACAAATGTTCTACATTCAATTACTTCTCAGTTTCCACAGGAGATATGATATGATGTTTGAAAGTATATCTGCTGGAAAAGGAGGTAGGATATGTGGAAGATAAAATGGATGCTCTCTTTCAAATGGTCAAAGGTCTAACGGTGGACATGGGATATATCAAAGATGATATTGGTGACGTGAAACAAGAGTTGGGACATGTTAAAAGAGAGATGGATATTCGTTTTGAAAAAGTCGATCAACGCTTTGATCAAGTGGATGCCCGCTTTGAAGAAGTGGATCAGCGCTTTGATCAAGTGGATGCCCGCTTTGAAGAAGTAGATAAGCGTTTCGACGAAGTAGATGCCCGCTTTGAAAAAGTCGATCAACGCTTTGATCAAGTGGATGCCCGTTTTGAAGAAGTAGATAAGCGTTTTGACGAAGTAGATGCCCGCTTTGAAGAAGTGGATCAGCGTTTTGACGAAGTAGATGCCCGCTTTGAAGAAGTGGATCAGCGCTTTGATGAAGTAGACTCCCGCTTTGAAGAAGTAGATAAGCGTTTCGACGAAGTAGATGCTCGTTTTGAAGTGGTGGATCAACGTTTTGATGAGATGGACACTCGTTTTGAAAAAGTCGACCAACGTTTTGATCAAGTGGATGCCCGTTTCGAAGTTGTGGATGAACGTTTTGACGACATCGACTCTCGTTTTGTAGTCGTCGACAACCGCTTCGATGAAATGGATACTCGCTTTGAAGCACGTTTTGATAACGTTGATTCCGAATTCCAAGTTGTCGCGCAACGTTTTGACGCGATGGATGAAAGCTTTGACTTAGTGGAAACACATTTTGCTGAAGTGGACAATCGTTTCCATCATATGGACGAACGCTTTGATACATTGGAATTAAAAGTAGACAATCTCACGTCCGAGTGTAGAAGTTATTTCAAACGGTTAGATGAGCGGGCCGATACCCATGAGTTAGTCATTGAGAAGCTCTCTTACCAAACGAATGTTCACAGTGGAAAAATTTCGGAGTTACAAGAAAAAATGAAATAAGTATACTTACTCCATTGAAATTTTTCCACTCATCATTTCTTTTCGTTTACCTTTCTTTTTAGTACTCGCTTCTCTTTTCAATCCCCTTTTCCACCGATACTTTTCGTACAAAACCACCAATCAAAACATTCGATTAGTCCTTTCTCTTGTTGTTTTAGCCGTTCTTTTTTCTCCATTTCATTTGTTGGCGCGGGAACGATTGCTTTCTCTCCAATGATTTGGTTTTCTGGCCAATCCGCCGGTAAAGCGACATCATAATAGTCAGCGGTTTGCAAAGCGGAAAGTGTCCGTAATATTTCGTGGAATCCTCTGCCAACTTCTGCCGGATAGAAAAAGATTGCTCGTATCACTCCATTTGGGTCGACGAAATAAACTCCTCGGACAGTTGCTGTATCTCCTGATGTATGAATCATTCCTAATGTTTTCGCAACGGTTCCTAACGGATCTGCAATAATTGGAAAAGTAATCGGAACCCCTAAATGTTTGTCAATCCATTCCGTCCATTTCATATGTGCTTGCACTTGGTCTACAGAGAGGCCGATAAGAGCGGTGTTACGTTTTTGAAATTGCGACATCAATGTTTGAAAAGCGACAAATTCCGTCGTACATACTGGAGTGAAGTCACCGGGGTGACTGAAAATAATAAACCACTTTCCGGAATAGTCGTCTGGTAAAGTAATCGATCCAAACGTCGTTTCTACCGTCATTTGTGGAAAGGCGTCACCGATAGTAAGAGGACGTTGTGTCTCTATTTGATCCATCTATATCCCTTCCTTACATTCATTTTACCTTAGTGTATGTTAGGTGTTTGTCACATGTTCCAAATAATATTTAAACAAACTTTTAAAATAAGTATTTGCGTTCAAAATTAAACGGTGATAAAATTTAAATTATATAAAAAGTCAGAATTTATTTAACGTTTTGTAAGGAATGGAAAGAAGAGGTGAAGAATATGATGCAGTTGGTGGACCAAGAACAAATTAATTGGACGAAATTTGAACAGTTTTTAAGAGAGAATATCGAAAACGTACCACCAGGAGAGCTACAAGTAAAAAAATTTACGGAAGGATATTCGAACCAAACATATCTCATTCAAATTGGCGATTGGGAAGCGGTGATGCGTCGTCCCCCTTTTGGAGAGATTCCACCGAAAGCCCATGATATGGAACGGGAATACCGATTGCTTAAAAAATTTAATCGCGTGTATCCACTAGCTCCGAAACCATACGTGTACGGAGAAGAAGAGAGTATTATGAATCGTCATTTTTACGTCATGGAAAAAAAGGAAGGTGTGGTCATCGACGATTCGTTACCTCCGTCTTTTTCTGACGCCAAAAAATATGGTCCTATTATTTCTGAAAGTATGATTCAGTCCCTTGTGCAACTGCAAGCGATTGATTGTGAAAAAGAAGGGTTAATGGATATTGGAAAGCCAGAAGGATATTTAGAAAGGCAAGTTCGAGGCTGGATGAAGCGGTTTGAACGTTCAAAAACAGATAATGTCATAACACCGACTAGTGTAGAGCGATGGTTATTGGAACATTTACCTGAAACGAGAGAAACGAGAATTGTTCATAACGATTTTAAATTAAATAATTTAGTGTTTGATGCGTCTGATCCTAGCAAGGTGAACGGTGTACTCGATTGGGAATTGTCGACGATTGGAGATCCGATGACGGATGTTGGGGCGGCGGTTTCTTATTGGATTCAACCAACTGACCCGGACTTAGGAATTACTGCCGTTACGAACCAAAAAGGTTTTTATAATCGAAGGGAATTTGTGGAAGCGTATGCTTTAGCAAGTGGGCGAGATATGTCCGATATTACGTACTACGTCACGTTTGGTTTTTATAAATTAGCGGCGATTCTCCAACAAATTTATTACCGATATGATAAAGGGGCTTTACAAGACGAACGTTTTAAATATTTATATCAATCGATTAATAACTTACTAGAGATGGCGGAATTAACGAAAAACAATCGTCTCTTGTAGCCATCAAATTAACTTGACATTCAAAATTAGAATTAATAGAATAATTATAATAATAGAAAAATATTGTAATTTAAGAAAGTGAAAGGGGCCTATATAGAGATGAAGATAGAAAATGTCGTAGCGGTCGTAACAGGAGGGGCTTCCGGGCTTGGAGAAGCAACGATTAGAAATATTGTAACAAACGGCGGGAAAGGAGTTATTTTAGATTTACAAGAAGAGCGTGCGAATCACCTCATCCAAGAATTAGGGGAAGATCAAGTTTTATTTGTTAAAACAGATGTAACTAGTGAAGAAAACGTACAGTCCGCGTTAAATCAAGCGGTGGAGACATTTGGTTATGTAAATGTGGTTGTGAACTGTGCAGGCATCGGTTCAGGAATGAAAACATATGGAAGAAGAGGACCGCACAGTTTAGATGAGTTTAGAAAAGTAGTGGAAGTAAACTTAATTGGAAGTTTTAACGTCATTCGCCTTGCAGCGGAAAAAATGAGCGAAAATCAACCGAATGACAACGAAGAACGCGGTGTGATCATTAATACATCCTCGGTAGCTGCTTTTGATGGGCAAATTGGTCAAGTAGCATACAGTGCTTCCAAAGGCGGGGTCGTTGGTATGACTCTCCCCATCGCAAGAGATCTTTCTTCTTACGGCATTCGTGTCATGACCATTGCGCCGGGATTATTTAAAACACCGCTGTTTGAAGCTTTACCTGACGAAGCGATTGAGTCGTTAGAAAAAATGACTCCATTCCCGCAACGTTTAGGGCAACCGGAAGAATATGGTCACCTCGTACAAGGAATTATCGAAAATCCGATGTTAAACGGAGAAGTCATTCGCCTAGACGGTGCGATTCGTATGCAACCAAAATAATCGAAGAAAGAGGGAATGAAATATGCGCGAAGCAGTAATAGTAGATGGCGTTCGAACACCGACGGGAAAATTTAAAGGGGCGTTAAGTGGCATTCGAGCGGAAGATTTAGCAGCCAAACCGCTGAAAGAATTAGTACATCGGACTGGCATTTCACCGTCATTAATAGAAGATGTCATTTTCGGATGCGTCACCCAAGTGTCGGAACAAGCGTTTGATATTGCCCGTCAAGCAGCTTTAATCGCTGATTATCCAATGGAAGTACCGGGAACAACGCTCGATCGTCAATGCGGTTCTAGTCAACAAGCAGTCCACTTTGCCGCTCAAGCAATTATTAGCGGGGATATGGATGTCGTCGTTGCCGGTGGAATAGAAAGCATGTCGCGCGTGCCGATGATGTCAAATATGCAAGGAACAGAGTTAAGTGAATCTCTTACTTCCAAATACAAAATTATTAATCAAGGATTGTCGGCGGAATTAATTGCAGAAAAATGGAAATTCTCGCGCGAAGAAATGGATGAGTTTTCGTTACAAAGCCATGAAAAAGCGATTCAAGCGCAAAAAGAAGGTCGCTTCAAAAAAGAAATTATGCCAGTGGAAGTAACGTTGGAAGACGGAACAAAAACAGTCATTTCCCATGATGAAGGGCCGAGGGAAGATACGAACTTAGAAAAGTTAGCTTCACTAAAACCTGCTTTTAAAGAAGACGGTAATATCACTCCGGGAAATTCATCTCAAATTAGTGATGGAGCTTCTGCCCTTCTCATTATGTCAAGGGAAAAAGCGGAGGAATTAGGGTTAAAACCACGCTTTAAAATTGTTGCCAGAACCGTTGTTGGGTCCGATCCAACGCTCATGTTAACGGGACCTATTCCAGCGACGGAAAAAGTGCTGAAAAAAGCAAATTTAACGATTGAGGATATTGATATTTTCGAAGTGAACGAAGCCTTTGCTCCGGTTCCAATGGCTTGGCTAAAAGAAACAGGTGCTGATCCAGAAAAATTAAATCCAAATGGAGGAGCGATTGCTCTTGGCCATCCATTAGGGGCAAGCGGTGGGCGTCTTTTGCTTACGATGATGAGTGAGTTAGAACGTACCGGAGGAAGATACGGTTTGCAAACGATGTGTGAAGGACATGGGATGGCCAACGCAACGATTATTGAAAGAATCGATGGATAAGGAAGGAGGAAAAAAGTTGACGACAAAAATCAAAAATATTTTTTACCGCGTAAACGGGAATATGGGAGAAACGATTCAATTTTACGAAGATGTATTAGGTTTGTCCCTTCAATTTAATGACCGGGATCAATGGGCGCAATTTAAATTAGGGGACGTTACGTTTGCCCTTGGAGGCGAAGAAGAAGTACCTGATAAATTGGAAGCCAATGCGGTCGTCACTTTTGAAGTGGAAAATATTGAAAAAATGAAAACGCTATTAGAAGAAAAAGGTTGTTGGGTAAGCGAGATACGAGATATGGGCAGTCACGGATCGACGTGTTACTTTTTTGATCCGGCGACAAACATTGTGCAGCTGTATCAAAAATAAAGAAAAGAGAGGGGTTTTTATACATGAGTCGTACAACGAATGATGTGATGGATTCACGGGAATTTCGAAACATTGTTGGAAACTTTGCCACGGGAATCACTGTTATTACGACGAAAAGTAAAGAAACACCGATGGGATTTACCGCTAATTCATTCACTTCTCTATCATTAGAGCCAAAATTGGTGTTATTTCACATTGATAAAGGCTCCAGTAATTACAATGTTTTTATGGAAACAGACCATTTCGCTGTGAATATTTTAGCAAATGATCAAATGGACGTATCGAAACAATTTGCGCAGAAAGACGTCGATCGTTTCGCCGGTATTGATTATGAAGAAAAAGTAACAGGTAGTCCGGTTCTCACAGGAACTTTAGCCTATTTGGATTGCAAAGTAGTAAATCGTTATGATGGCGGTGATCACACGATTGTCATTGGAGAAGTGGTAGATGTTGTTTTATCAGAAACACTTGTCTGGCCACAACTTATCGGCTTTCTGTTTATCGCAACGGGAATTATTTTAGGCTCTCAAACGAATCCTGCGCCACAACGAAAATTAGAAAAAAGTGCCATTTCGTAATTGATAGCAATAAATAAAGCAGGAGCTGTCCAAAAAGTGGTTGATGACTTTTTGGACATTTTTTATTACCGCTTCATCAGAAATTGCTTCTTGAAACGTCTCTTGGCCGAATCATGGCATGTTTGCAACACCAAAATCGAAATATATCATGGATAGTCATGGCATTGTTTCATCAAAGTATTGCTTTTGAAAGCAAGCCATGGATGGGTCAGGCTATCGTTTCATATAAAAATAACTAATGGAAGCAAGCCATGAATTGCTCATGGCACTGTTTCATTCAAAAATAGCTAATGGAAGCAAGCTATGACTGGATCATGGCACTGTTTCAACGCTAAATGATTGTTGAAAGGAACGCTCGATTTATTTTTCAGGACTTATTAGACAGCCTCTGCTTTTTATTAATACACGCTCACCTGTTGCCTTGCCAACATTCACGGTTATACGTAAGAAAACAGGAATAGAAAGGAATTTGTCGAATTGTACCAATAGGTATTGGAAGCTCGTTCAGAAAGGATGAAACGTGTGATCATTAGTAAATTTATGGCACCTGAAATTATTTTTGGAGAAGGGGCATTGGATCAAATCGGAGAAAGTTTTCTTCGTTTAGGTGCAAATAAAGTGCTCGTTGTTAGTGATCCTGGGGTATGTGATGCAGGTTGGGTAGAACAAGCTTTGACTCATTTAAAAAGTGTCGATCTTCCATACGCTACCTTTTTTAACGTAACGATGAATCCAAAAGATGATGAAGTGCATGAAGGGGCCAAAGTGTATCAGGAAGAAGAGTGTGACGCCGTTTTAGGAATTGGCGGTGGAAGTTCTTTAGATGTTGCGAAAGCAATTGCCATTATTGTGTCCAATGGCGGGAGCATCCATCAATATGAAGGAGTCGATCATATTCGCCGTCCATTGCCTCCAATCATTGCAGTTTCCACCACTGCTGGTTCCGGCTCAGAAGTATCTCAATTTTCAGTGATCGTGAATGCAAAAGATGGAAATAAAATGACGATTGTTTCTAAGTCGTTGATACCCGATATTGCCATCATTGATCCGGAAACGTTAATGACAAAAGATCCTGCACTCACCGCCTCTACTGGTTTAGACGTATTAACCCATGCAATCGAAGCTTACGTGAGCATTGTTGCAACTCCTTTAACGGACGTACAAGCTACAAACGCAATTCGCCTTGTTGCTTCAAATTTGCGTCCTTCTGTTGCGTCACAAACGAATAAAGAAGCGAAAAATAACATGGCAATGGCAAGTTTACAAGCAGGTCTAGCTTTTTCTAATGCAATTTTAGGCGCAGTTCATGCCATGTCTCATGCAATCGGGGGAAGATATTCCTTGTCCCACGGAGAGGTGAACGCCATTTTATTGCCTTATGTGATGGAATATAATTTAATGGCGCGACCAGATCGTTTTCAAGACATTGCCACGTTTATGGGAAAAGACATAAGGAATATGACACAAATAGAAGCAGCGAAAGCTTCTGTCTCATTAGTACGGGAATTGATTGAAGACATTCAAGCACCGAAAAAACTGTCAGAGATTGGTTTTCAAGACAAAGACTTAACATTTATGAGTGAAATAGCGTTACAAGATGCGTGCATGATTACAAACCCCCGCGATCTCACCGTGGAAGAAGTAAAAAGTTTATATATGAGAGCTTTATAGAATTCTTTGTAGTGGATGGTGGTGAACCTATGAGAAAAGATAAAAACAATATGATTGAACTATTAACGGGAGTGAAATCTTCTAAAAAAAGTTATTATATTGAACTGAAACGTACAATCGAAGCTTTAGAAAAGAAAAACATGAAGTTGGAAATTATCAATGATGTAACAAAGGGTTTTAATGTGAATATGCCGATGGAAGATATGCTCAAAAACGTCCTTGAAAAATTAGAACAAATTATCGTGGTGGACCGGATTAGTTTGTCTATTTTAGAAAAAGAAGAGCTAGTATTAACGGACTTTTACCCTGAAGACGCTTTTCATTTAAGGCCGGGAACGATTATCCCGAAACAACGTTCCATTTATTGGGAAGCAATCCATTATAAAAAGGTGATTACTTACAACGTTCCTAAAGATAACAAAGAAAATAAATATGTGGAAGAATCTGCTCTTCGTCGTTTACACATTCAATTTCTTTTACTCATTCCTTTATGTATGAAAGAAAAAGTAATCGGTGTATTGAGTTTAGGTAGCAACCGAGACATGACCCTTTCACAAGACGATGTGTCATTCTTGCAACAGTTAGCGGATCAGTTGGCTGTTTGTATTGAAAACGCTCATTTATATCAAGCGGTGCTCAGAGGAAAAGAAGAATGGGAGGAAACCTTTCAAGCGGTTCGTGACATGTTAATATACGTTGACATGGACCATAGGATTGTACGATACAATCAAGCAGTAAAAGAATTTTTCCAGCGAGATGATGACGAAATCAAAGGGAAAAAATGTCATGATTTATTATTTTCCAACGAAGAGGACTGTCCATTAGCAACAAGCTATTGTACGAAACAAATGGACTATCGCCAATTAACTCTTCACAATGACCGTATTTGCGATATTTATACGTATCCTGTCTTAAATGAAGCAGAAGAAATGAATGGAGTGATTATCTATATTAAAGATGTGACCGAACATGTCCAGACGCAAGCACAACTGATTCAATCTGGAAAATTAGTCGCGTTGGGTGAAATGGCTGCGGGGGTCGCACATGAATTAAATAGTCCATTAACAGCGATTATTGGAAACTCTCAATTGTTGCTGCGAGAACTGAAAAAAAGCGATGCTTCTTATCCTCTTGTGTATGATATTAATGAATGTGGAAAGCGCTCCCGAAGAATTATTCGTAATCTTCTTACTTTTTCTAGGCAAGAAGAGTATCAATTTGAGCCATGCTCTCTTCATCAAGCCATTGAAGAAGTGATTACACTCGTTGGTTACCAAATCACGAAACAACATATCGATATTGAGGTCGAACTTCATCCTTCTTTACCTTCCATTTATGGGAATATTCAACAACTAGAACAAGTAGTGATTAATCTTTTATTAAATGCAAAAGATGCTTTTGATGAAGTAGAGAGAGACAACCAACAAATTAGAATAAAAACGACAGTACAAGAAAAAGAAGAAAAAGATTTTGTCGCTTTAATCATTGAAGATAATGGGAAAGGAATGACAAAAAAAGAACTAAAAAATATTTTTCATCCTTTTTATACGACAAAAGAGAAGTTGAAAGGAACGGGATTAGGATTGTCGGTAAGTTTAGGTATTGTGAAAGCACATCAAGGATTTATTGATGTCAAAAGCAAGTTGGGTAATGGAAGCACATTTACTTTGTTTTTTCCAATATACGAAGGAGTGGAAGAAAATTGAACATTATTATTGTCGACGATGAAAAAGAAGTGGGTACATTTTTGTTCCATTTATTTCAAAGACAATCTTACCAAGTGGACGTGGTGACAAATGGAAAAGCATTTAAAGAAAAAGTCTCGGAAAACGATTATCAATTAGCATTGATTGACTTAAAATTACCTGACGTATTTGGGCTAGATTTACTTCGATATTTACGAGAAGTACGTCCGACTTGTAAAGGAATTGTGATGACAGGATACAGTACCGTCAAGACAGCAGTGGAAGCGATTAAGTTAGGGGCTTATGATTACATAGAAAAGCCGTTTGAAGACATTACGTATATTGAAACCCTTGTAAATAACGCGATTCAATCTGATTTCAAAAAAACAAAAGAAAATGATGTAAGAAGAATTGCGAACCGAATTGGTTTTGTCGTGGGTAAGTCAGAAAAAATGCAACAACTGATTCAAGTGGCAAACAAGTTTGCGGAGAAAAATATTAATATATTAATCGAAGGGGAAACGGGAACGGGAAAAGAAGTATTAGCTCGTTTTATCCATGAAGCAAGTGAACGGGCAGACCACCCATTTATCGGTGTCAACTGCGGCGCTTTAACAGAAACATTGTTGGAAAGTGAATTGTTCGGACACGAAAAAGGAGCATTTACAGGAGCGACAAAAGCAAGAAAAGGATTGTTTGAAATTGCGAATAATGGAACTCTTTTTCTCGATGAAATTGGGGAGGCTTCTCCGCCCATTCAAGTGAAATTGTTGCGCATCTTAGAAACAAGAGAGTATATGCGGGTGGGCGGAGAAGAGACGAAACGAACGAATGCTCGCATTATCGCCGCTTCTCATGTGGATTTACGAAAAGCAGTACAAGAAGGAACTTTCCGAGAAGATTTGTTGTATCGATTAGAAGTCGTCAAACTGTCCATTCCACCGTTAAGAGAACGGAAGGAAGATATTCCGTGTTTGCTCGATTATTTTTTGAAACAATACGGAAATGAGCATATTCGATTTTCGGATGAAGCGGTAGAAACGTTAAAAAACTATAAATGGCCTGGGAATATTCGGGAATTATCCAATATTGTAATGAGAGCACTTACATTGGCGGAAAGGGAAACAGTTACCATTTCTTCTAATTATTTACCAACGCACCTTCTCCATCCTTCAGAGAATAAGGAAGAAAAGAACGAACCGGTGAAAAATCGACCGATCCAATATGTCGATGAAACGAACGAATTGGAACAATACTTCCTTCAATGGAAAAATGAAATACTCGCTGCGTTACAACATAAAGAGTTAACGGATTTTCATGAAATTATTCAGCAGTTAAAAGAACTGGAAGTAAGGGTGGAAAGAGCTTTTGTAAGAGAAGCATTACGACGAACGTTAGGGAATCGAAGAGAAGCCGCAAAGCAGCTGAATATTAGTCCAAGAAAAATTCGATACGTATTACATGAGAAAAAGGAAGGAATAGAATAGGAAAAGGGCAAAGGGGGAGGGGTGTTTTCCTTCACTACCTCGTCAAAAGAGATTGGATGGGCAAATGTACTATGCTTTCGTTTAGAAATTTAAAACTTAAAACGGCTTATATCAAACGGAACTAAGTAGACTATTTATGCACTTTTCCAGATAGAACGAGTTAGAAAAAGCAAATTCAGGCGCGTTTCCATGAGAAAACGCGCCATAGCACCCTTTATTTCAATGTTGTTTGTTCTTCAATTTAGAAAAATCCTTGCGCATGTTCATGATAGTTAACTAATAAATTTTTCGTTTGTTGGTAATGGGACAGCATCATATGATGAGTTTCTCTTCCAATTCCTGACATCTTATATCCTCCGAAAGCAGCATGGGCAGGATACATATGATAACAATTCGTCCATATTCGACCGGCTTGAATACCTCGTCCAAAACGATAAGCGGTATTGATATTCCGGGACCACACGCCAGCTCCTAATCCATACAACGTGTCGTTCGCTATTTCTAATGCTTCTTCTGGCGTTTTAAAAGTAGTAACCGCAAGTACCGGGCCGAATATTTCTTCTTGAAAAATACGCATCTTATTATGTCCTTTAAAGATTGTAGGTTTGACATAATATCCGTTTCGTAAGTCTCCTTCTAATTGGTTTCTCTCTCCACCAATAAGGCATTCTGCTCCTTCTTGTTTTCCAATATCTATATAAGACATAATTTTTTCTAATTGTTCGGAAGATGCTTGGGCTCCCATCATCGTTTCTGTATCTAGCGGGTTTCCTATCTTTATCTTTTGCACACGTTCTAACGCTCTTTCCATGAAATCATCATAAATCGATTCGTGAATGAGTGCTCTTGAAGGACAAGTGCAAACTTCTCCTTGATTCAATGCGAACATGACGAGACCTTCAATCGCTTTATCTAAAAAAGCATCCTCTTTCTCCATAACGTCTGCAAAGAAAATATTTGGGGATTTGCCCCCTAATTCTAATGTCACAGGAATAATGTTTTCGGACGCATACTGCATTATTAATCGACCAGTAGTCGTTTCCCCGGTAAATGCAATTTTGGCAATTCGACGATTAGAAGCTAAAGGTTTTCCTGCCTCCACTCCAAATCCGTTGACAACATTTAATACACCCGGAGGCAATAAATCTTTTATCAATTCTAGCCACACCATCATAGAGGAAGGAGTTTGTTCTGCCGGCTTTAAAACGACACAGTTCCCGGAGGCAAGGGCAGGAGCAAGTTTCCATGTGGCCATTAAAAGTGGGAAGTTCCACGGAATGATTTGACCGACAACTCCTAACGGTTCGTGAAAATGGTATGCGACTGTATCTTCATCTATTTGAGAAATCGTTCCTTCTTGTGCGCGAATGGCTCCAGCAAAATAACGAAAATGATCGATTGCTAATGGAATATCTGCATTTAACGGCTCTCGTATCGCTTTTCCATTGTCCCATGTTTCTGCCACTGCTAACATTTCTTTATTTTGTTCCATTCGATCAGCAATTTGGTTCAATATTTGCGCACGTTCTGCCGGGGACGTTTTGCCCCATGAGTCTTTCGCTTGATGGGAAGCGTCTAAAGCAATTTCAATATCTTCGGCAGTTGAACGAGCCACTTGGCAAAACACTTCTCCATTTACGGGACTGACGTTATTGAAATATTCTCCTTTCACTGGTGCTTTCCATTCTCCATTAATAAAGTTGTCGTATTTTTCTTTGAAATTCACAAGACTGTGAAGACGATTTGGTGCTTCATAAAGCATTTCTTTTCCCCCTCATTTAGAAACAATAAATTTTTCTATTTTATTTATGAAAGAAAGGTTGCTCCATCATGAAAGAATGGAGCAACAATATGTGAGATTAGCGACGGAATAATCAAAAAAGTCAGTTATTCGTTAGAGATTTCTAGTACTACGCGACCATTAATTTCTCCGTTTTCTAATCGGTCAAAAATTTCGTTAATGTTATCGAGCGGTTGGGTTTCTATCATTGTTTTAATTTTTCCTTGAGCAGCTAATTCTAAGCATTCTTGTAAATCTTTTCTCGTTCCGACAATGGAACCTTTCACTGACACGCCATTGAGGACAGTGTCAAAGATAGGAATCGGTAACGTATCATTTGGTAAACCGACAACGACGAGACTACCTCCACGTTTAACAGTATGATAAGCTTGTTCAAAAGCTTTTTTCGTGACAGCTACACTAATGGCAGCTTGTACACCACCCACTTCTTCTTTTATTTTTTCTGCTGGATCTACTTTCATTCCGTTGACAGTGAGATCTGCCCCTAGTTTTTTAGCCAGCTCCAATTTGTCATCTTTAATATCTACTGCAATGACGTTGAATCCCATTGCTTTGGCATATTGTAGGGCAACGTGTCCAAGTCCTCCAATTCCATGAATGGAAACCCAATCTCCAGCCTTTGCACCCGACACTTTTAACGCTTTATAAGTTGTCACGCCGGCACAAAATAATGGTGCTGCTTCTTTAAAAGATAAAGCATCCGGAATTTTTGTTACGTACAACGCAGGGGCTTTGCAATATTCTGCATAAGCGCCATCGACAGAATAGCCGGCATTTAATTGATTCGGGCATAACGTTTCTCTCCCAGATAAGCAATATTCACACTCACCACAAGCAGAATATAGCCAAGGAATGCCTACGCGATCGCCGACTTTAACATTGGTGACATTTTCTCCAACTTTTTCGATGACACCGACACCCTCATGCCCGGGAATGAGTGGCATTTTTGGTTTCACTGGCCAATCTCCGTGGGCTGCGTGTAAATCAGTGTGACATACCCCACAAGCATGAATTTTTACTAATACTTCTCCCTGTCCTACCTCTGGAACTGGGACGTCTTTAATTTCTAACCTGAATTATTCATACTTCCAATGAAGATTTAATTTGATACCAAATCCAATGATTTTTTGTTATCTAAACAAGTAAGAGCTGTTAATTTCGATAAATATGATAAATGATAAAGGTGAATGGCAGTAAAATCCTGATTTTGGGCATACTACCCCCTTGGTCTTTCATCCTTTTAAAAAAACAGCTATTCAATTGAATTATTCTAGCTTAAGACGTTGAATTCGCT
>NZ_WKJG01000044.1 GCF_027853235.1 Aliibacillus thermotolerans | reverse complement strand
CAAAAATTCTTTTGGGAAGTACTTCAGCGAATTCAACGTCTTAAGCTAGAATAATTCAATTGAATAGCTGTTTTTTTAAAAGGATGAAAGACCAAGGGGGTAGTATGCCCAAAATCAGGATTTTACTACATTCACCTTTATCATTTATCATGTTTATCGAAATTAACAGCTCTTACTTGTTTAGATAACAAAAAATCATTGGATTTGGTATCAAATTAAATCTTCATTGGAAGTATGAATAATTCAGGTTTAAAAATGAAAATGATGAAAAAAGAGGTTGTTTAATAAGTCCTGAAAAATAAATCGAGAGTTCCTTTCAACAATCATTTAGCGCTGAAACGGTGCCATGATCCATTCATCGCTTGTTTCCACAAACTATTTTTGAATGAAACGGTGGCATGAGCGATCCATGGCTTGCTTCCATTAGCTATTTTTATATGAAACGATGGCATGACCCATCCATGGCTTGTTTCCACAAGCAATACTTTGATGAAACAATGGCATGACTATCCATGACTTACTTCTATCAACAATTTGGTGTTGGAAACATGCCTATTCGGCCAAGAGGCGTTTCCAGAAGCAATTTTTGATGAAGCGGTAACAAAAAATGTCCAAAAAGTCACCAATCGTAACTTTTTGGACAGCTCCTTTTTTCGTACAATCTGAACAGGAGTGGTCGTAAGAGGGTTAGAATTGGAAATAAAGCGTTTTTATGCTTCATGCAACGAATGACGCTTAAAAAAAGAAGATGAATCGTCCCATAAACGTTTCATGTGACGCTTCATTTTTTCAAACACCGGTCGAATGGTCGTATAAAAGGTTCATACGACGAAATATCACACAAAATTCCTATCATGACGTGGTACAAATGGAGAATCTCGTTTCAGAGAAGCTTCGATGGGGTGCTTGCGGTGCATTCAGCCGTCCTACTTACTATCCGCGTACATCATATTATAGACATAGAATCAGCGTTTGGGTGATTGAGGTCCATTTGTACTTCTTGTGTTAGTGTACCACCAGAAACAACATAACCCAATCATAGCAGAAGGGAAAAAATCCTACAAAAAATGAAACTGGGACAAAAGTATATTAATTATAACAAAATCCGAACTTTTCATTAGCTCGGATTTTCCTTTTTAGAGTGGTTCTAACGTAGGCAGAATGCGCAGGTGTAGGGGAAATGGAGGCGGACTAAAACCACGATGTCCTGTCGCAACGTCTGCTACTCACACGTCCTGTGCGTCGGAAGACCTAAGAGCGGTGGTTTCCCGCGAGGAGGCTGAGGCCGTGCCCGCGGAAAGCGAAGTATTCTGTCGAAGCGGTAATCATTGTTCGTATTTTGATAGTTATGTCTCAATCTCATTCTTTTTTCGTTAGTTACACCCCAGCCTCGAAGTAAGCTTATCTTTTTCCGTCGATGGTAAATCGTTCGGTAGAAGTGGCGAGATCGCTTGATAATTGTTTCAGTTTTAATCCGATTTTATGCGTGTTTTCAATTTGCGCCATTTGTGTTTCGCTGCTTGCCAGCATTTCTTGGGCACTTGATAACGTGTATTGCGAAACTTCCGTAAAGCTTTCTGTTACTTCTTCTAAGGAAGGTAACATATTTTCAATTTCAACAAGTTGTCCTTGCATATCTTCAAGTTTTCGACCTACAGAAAAAGTTTGATCAATAAAGGTATCAAATGTTTCTTTTGATGCAGTGGAAATAGAAAGGTTCGTTTTCGTTTTTTCCATTAACGCTTTAAACTCTTGGGATGCACTTCGGGTAACGGCTTCCATATGATCAATCGAGTCAGTAATTTCATCCGCTGCATGAGATGATTGTTCTGCAAGCTTCCTTACTTCATTCGCCACAACAGAAAATCCTTTTCCTGCTTCTCCCGCTCTGGCTGCTTCAATCGTTGCATTTAAAGCGAGTAATTTTGTTTGTTCTGCGATGCCTTGAATTAATCCGACGAGTTCAGAAATAGATGATGAATAACGTTCTACGTTGCGAATCGTTCCAGTCAGTTCGGTGAAGTCTCGCTCAAACGTATGAATGGTATCCATCAGTTCATGGATATTTTTTTCTCCCTGTTCGGCTGATTCGTTCATCGTTTTTGCTTTTTCAAACAATATATCCATATTCGCAATCATATGTTCTACTTTTTGTTTCATCTCTTGGAACTGTTCCAGACTGTTTTCTGAATTACTTGCAGTTTCTTCCGCACCATTTTTTACCACTTGGATTGCTTCGATTAAATCATCGCCGGAACGGAGTGTTCCTTCTGAAGACATTTGCAACTCTTGTCCCGTTTTTTCTAAATTCACGGTCGTATCTTTTAAGTCATGGATGATATCTCTCATATATCCAATCATTGCTTGATAACTTTTGTGTAGCGAAATGATTTCAGGTAACGTCGTATGAATCGTTAAATCTTCTCGTAAATGTCCGGTCCTTACTTCCCGCATTTTTTCCCGTAATTCGGTAATTGGACGAATGAGACTTCGGACAAAAATGACAATCATAAAAGCGGCAATGACGAGACAAATGACGCTGATGGCGATAATGAAAGAGGACATATTTTGAATCGGACCCATATACGTTTTTGTTGGGACAAGCAACACGTACGTGCCATTGACTTCTTCCATTGGTTCAAAAGATAGGGTATATGCTTCTCCGTCGATCGTCTCGTGAATCACACCGCTTCCTACTTTTGCTATCGTATGTTGAACTTCGGGTGAAATGTTCGGTAAGCTTTCTTCACTAAGACGAAAAGGTATCACTTCTTCGTTTTGAATATAAAAATATTCCGAATCAATTCCTTCTTCTTCCAGCGTTTGTTGTTGGTTTCGAATGTTTATTTCCAGCTGTTGCATAAAATATTCGTCGTCCCCCGGATAAAGAAAACGTAAATGATCAGCGATATAATTCATCAGTTGTGTCTCGCGCACAAGCCGGTTTTCAATCGCTTCCGTCGTTACGTTTTTCGCATGGTAGTAAGAGGTGAAGCCAACGAGAGCGATCGAGATGGTGAGAAGAAACAAAAATAAGACGAGCAAGCGATTTCTCAAACTAACATTATTGAGCCATGTAAAAAATCGCGACGCTTTTTGTTTCTTTCTCTGTCGCTGTTGTTGTTTCATTCGTTTGAATATTCCGATTTGCAATTGATAACCCCCCGTTTGTAAACACTCAACCCAATAGTACCAAAGTCTTGTAAAGAAATGATGAAGAATAAGTAAATTTGAGCTATCAATTGGCAGTGAAGGCAGGTTACGGAAGCTATGAAATTACTAAAATATGAACTTTGTAGAACATCATAAAAAATAAGTAAATCGATTGAATGGAAAATGAATCATTGCTACAATAAATACTGGCAAATAGGAAAAAAGAAATACAAGCGTTTTATTGTCTAATTGCTTGTCACGTGCATACATATAAAGCAAAGAACGAATCGCATGAAAACGCTTTCGGCAATTTAATCACAGAAGAAGGTGATGACACTGTCTACGCTTGTTTCATATTTTCAGATGCTACCGTTACTACTGTTTTATGCACTCATATTATTCCTCGTCTATCTTTTTCTAAAAGACAAATTTCAACGCCAACATTCTATTTTAAAAACGCATCCATTGCTAGGGAGATTGCGTTATTTGTTTGAAATGGTTGGACCGGAATTTCGACAATATTGGTTTCTGAATGATAAAGAAGAGCGCCCGATGGATCGCGATACGAAAGAAACCATTGCAAAAGCCGGAAAATATGCAAATACCGTGATCGGTTTCGGCTCGAAAAAAGACTTTACTAAACCGGATTTTTATTTATCCAATGCATTCTTTCCATTGAACAAGAACGAGCTTCGTGTACGAAATGATGAACCAATTCATACATACACGTACAAAATTATCAATGAATCAATTACGAGTCGAAAAGAAAAAAGAAATGCCGCACAAATTAAACCGTGGCTTTTAACGGAAGAAGAGGAAATTGTCATCGGAAAAGAGCGGAAACATCCTTTTCACGTTCGAGGGCATGTTGGGGTTTCGGCCATGAGTTACGGGGCTTTGTCTAAAAGTGCCGTAAAGGCTCTCGCCCAAGGGGTTGCAATTAGTGGAGGCAGTTTTATGAATACCGGTGAAGGCGGAATTTCTCCGTATCATTTATCCCGTGTGTACGAAGTCGTGAAAGAACCGTCAGAGCCACTCGATCGCCAGGAAAGAAAACTGGTTGAATTTATGAAAGAACATCCGAACGCTTCCAACTTTGATATTGAAGAACGCTTTGGAAAAGATGCGCTGAAAGATGTCAAGCGGTTCGTCCAAGCGGGTGTCTTTCGGGAGAAAACAGCGGACCTTATTTTTCAAGTAGGCTCTGGTCTTTTCGGGGCGAGGGAAAATGGAAAATATTCGGAAGAGCGCTTTTTAAAAAATGCCGGACGAAAAGAAGTAAAAGCGATTGAAATCAAACTTGCTCAAGGTGCGAAAGTACGAGGCGGTAAGCTTCCGAAAGAAAAAATCACAAAAGAAATAGCAGAAATTAGAGGCGTGGAGATGGGACGCGATGTAGAAAGCCCGAATCGTTTTCCGCTCTTTTCCAATATGGAAGAATTACTGGATCTTATTAGCCACTGGCAAAAGATTACCGGAAAACCTGTCGGAATTAAAGTGGTTGCAGGAGATACCCACTGTTTTCAAGAGCTTGCCCGTTACATGAGAGATACCGGTAAAAAACCGGATTTCATCACCATTGACGGCGCGGAAGGTGGAACGGGAGCGACCTATCAAGAAATGGCGGATAGTCTCGGCTTGCCGATTTATTCAGGCATTTACATTTTACATGAGACGCTAAAGTCCTTTGGCGTTCGTGACGATGTGAAAATTTTTGCATCCGGCATGCTTGCGACCGCAAATAAAATGGCGATTGCTCTATCTCTCGGTGCAGATCTTATATATGTGGCACGAGCAGCGATGAATACCGTAGGCTGTATTAACGCGGGGAAATGTCACACGAATCTTTGTCCGGTAGGAGTGACTTCTCACTTGCCACATTTAGAAGCAGGAGTTGTTGTGGAAGAAAAACGATTTCGAACAGCAAACTATTTAACGACGATGAGAGAAGGACTCTTTTTGCTCGCAGCGTCTTGCGGCATTGATTCACCGACAAAATTTTCTCACGAGCACGTTACGTTTGTCGACCACAACCAAGTAAAAGATGTGAAGGAACTTTTTCAATTGCAGATCGATACGTCTCGTTTATCGGAGTGGGAAAAAAGAACCGACAAAAAAACGAAAGAAGAACTTATCAGTTGAACTTTTACGATTGTTCAAACGATCTCCAGTAGAGTCATGGTACATGACACTGCTGGAGATTTTTTCGGCGCTTTTTTAAAAAAATCGACTAATTTTTTGCTGTTCTGTAACAAAAGAAAAAATGTCATGGAATAGTCACAATTTTAAAGCCGCGAAAAGCTTGTAATAGCAGCGATTTTTTCTTATAAGATGGATTGACATAAATTGCACGCTATTGTACGATGACTAAGGGTATGTGAGAGAATTAACAAACGATGCACAAGTATGTTTTGCCAGTGAAAAATGAGCTTTTTTTACGCTGTTTTATAGCAAAACGTACGTTTGCTTTCTGCTATTTTACACGGAAATATACATGCACCAATTATCATAGGAAGTAATGCATTCTCATCACATGCACAAGCGCCCAAAAATATGACGATGGAGGCTGACATGGCGGGAAAGAACAAACCTTCAAGGCCGCTTCGTAGCATGGCACTTGCGTCTTCCATATTGTCGTACTTGGTAGGACCTGTCTTAGTCGGTGTGTTTGGAGGACGATGGCTTGACGGAAAGTTCGCAACAGAACCGTTGTTTTTGGTCATCGGTCTCTTAGCCGGACTGATGGCGGGAGTGTACGGACTAGTCCGTCTGCTCAAACAATACTTAGGGGACGACAATCATGAAGACCTTTGAAGGAATAGTACTTCGCTATGTGCAGCTAACAATCATTGTTATTGCTTTATATATACTAGGGTGGGGTTTCACACCGTATAAAGCAATCTTTATAAGTCTTGGAGTCGGTTCTCTCATTGGACTTTTCAACGTCTGGAGCATGTATCGCGACACAAAAAAAGTCGGGGAGATGGCCGCTCAACAGAATGAAGGCAGGCGACCGATTTTGTTTGGGATGATTTCTAGATTGGCGACAGGGGCGCTTATTGCCATTCTTGTCATCCGTTTTCCGGAAACGTTTGATCTCATTGGGCTTGTGCTTGGAATCATGACGCCTTACATTCTTATTCTTTTCCACTCTCTTTTCCAAATAAAACGTTTTTAAAAGGAATAGAGAGGGTAAGTTTGACATGACGTCAGATCATAGCAAAGGGGTGAATAATGATGGATCATGGCGCACCAATCATTTATGATTTGTTTGGAATTCCTGGGTTTCATTTAAACCTTTCCAACGTTCTCATGCTTACTGTTTCTGCTCTTATCGTGTTTTGTATCGGTTTCTTTAGCGCCCGCAATTTAAAAATGAAACCAACCGGCATGCAAAACGTGTTTGAATGGCTCATTGACTTTGTAAAGAACATCATCAGTACGACAATGGATTGGAAAACCGGAGAACGATTTTTTGGGTTAGGGATTACGATCTTCTTGCTCATTTTCGTTTCAAACATGGTCGGAATTCCATTCATGATTGTCACTGCAGAAGACCACGTAGTCTGGTGGAAATCACCGACAGCCGACCCTGTCATTACAATGACTTTTGCCATTATGGTGATAGTGTTAACTCACTTCTATGGCATTAAGATGAAGGGATTGAAAGAATACGGCAAAGACTATTTCCGTCCAATGCCATTTTTGTTTCCATTAAATATTATAGGTGAGTTTGCAAATACATTAACGCTTGGAATGCGTCTATTCGGGAACTTGTATGCGAAAGAGATTCTCTTGACGCTACTTGCATCAGCAGGGGGAGCAAGCATTGTCGGGTTCTTACTTGCTGGGGCACCGATGATTGCATGGCAAGCATTCAGTATTTTTATTGGAGCGATCCAAGCCTTTATTTTCCTCATGTTAACCATGGTATACATGTCAAATAAAGTCATGGACTAGCTTCAAGCAACAAAAGGAACAAACGGGCTGTTTTATAACACATGGAAACAGTACCGTCCACATATTTTTAAAATCTTGAAGGAGGATTATTATTATGGGAGCTTTAGCAGCAGCAATCGCTGTAGGATTAGGTGCACTTGGTGCAGGTATTGGTAACGCATTAATCGTAAAAGGAACAATTGAAGGAGTTTCACGTCAACCTGAACTTAGAAGTACATTGCAAACAATCATGTTTATTGGTATCGCGTTAGTAGAGGCACTTCCGATTATCGCAGTCGTTATCGCCTTTATCGTCATGTGACGGTGCGAAAGCTGCTCTTATTTCGGACAACCGAGCGATATAAATATGGCTTCGTAACATTTGTTGAACATACCGATTTAGTTTCTTCGTTTCCCCCGACGGATTCGGGTGGAATGTCGTTGACGTAAGTAGATGGCGAAGTGACAAAAAAGAAGCTTCGCCATTCCTTTTGTATGACTTCCGAAAGGAGTGAATGACGTGGGAACAATTACATGGGCGGACTCGCTTTTCTCCCTCATTATGTTTATTATCCTCTTACTCTTGCTTCGTAAATTTGCTTGGGGACCAATCATGAACATGATGAAAGAGCGGGAAGAGCATATCGCCAATGAGATTGATACAGCGGAAAAGAACCGCAAAGAAGCAGAACAATATTTAGAACAGCAAAAAGAAGAAATCAACCGCGCTCGGGAAGAAGCACAACAAATCATTGAAACAGCGCGAAAAACGAGCGAAGTGCAAGGAGAAGAAATTCTCTCCTCCGCTCGTGCAGAAGCTGAACGGGTGAAAGCGAATGCCCTTGCTGAAATTGAGCGTGAGAAAGATTTAGCCGTACAAGAACTTCGTGAACAAGTCGGAACGCTTTCTGTCATGATTGCAACGAAGATTATCGAAAAGGAATTGGATGAAAAAGAACAAGAAAAGCTCATTGAAGAATACGTCAAAGAGGCAGGAGAGCGTCTATGAGCAACGTGACAGCAGCCAACCGTTATGCCGTCGCTTTGTTTGAATTAGCGAAAGAGAAAAACACGTTACACGAAGTGAATGAAGAAATACAAATAGTAAAGCAAGCATTTGAAGAAAATGCTGATTTACTGAAGGTGTTGAATCATCCAACCATTCCACAAGAACGAAAACAACAGTTAATCCGGGATAGTTTCTCCCCGCTGAGTGAGTTTGTCATTCAGACGCTGTTGTTGCTTTTGAAAAAACAACGAATCAATGAAGTGATCCGGATTGCGGAGCGGTTCCGTCAACTTACGGAAGAAGAAGAGAAAACGGCCCACGCCGTCGTTTATACAGTGAAACCATTAACGGATAAAGAAAAAGAGATGATTTCTGAAACGTTCGCACGAAAAATCGGCAAAAATACCCTTACCATTGAAAATCGCATCGATGAATCACTTATCGGCGGAATGAAGCTTCATGTCGGAGATACGATTTTTGACGGCAGTGTAAAAGGACAATTAGACCGAATAGAACGCGAACTTGTTACCGGACACGATAGAAGATAGGGGTGAACTTTAATGAGCAGTATCAGACCTGATGAGATAAGCTCTCTCATTAAACAACAGATTGAGAACTTTCAATCTGATGTTGAAGCAAATGAAGTCGGTACGGTCATTCAAAACGGTGACGGTATCGCCCGTGCCCATGGCCTAGAGAATGTCATGGCAGGAGAACTGTTGGAATTCTCTAATGGGGTTATGGGGATGGCTCAAAACTTGGAAGAAAACAACGTAGGGATTGTGATTCTTGGTCCGTATGATGACATCCGGGAAGGGGATGAAGTAAAACGGACCGGGCGCATTATGGAAGTTCCAGTAGGAGAAGAACTTCTTGGACGAGTTGTAAATCCACTTGGACAACCACTCGACGGAAAAGGACCAGTGGAAACGACAAAAACAAGACCAATCGAAAGCCCGGCACCAGGAGTGATGGATCGGAAATCGGTACACGAACCGCTCCAAACAGGAATTAAAGCGATAGACTCCATGATTCCAATCGGTCGGGGACAGCGGGAACTCATTATTGGTGACCGTCAAATCGGGAAAACCTCCCTTGCGATTGACACGATTATAAACCAAAAAGAAGAAGATGTGCTCTGTATTTATGTCGCAATCGGTCAGAAAGAATCAACGGTTGCGGGACTCGTTGAAACCCTTCGTCAAGAAGGTGCAATGGATTACACGATTGTTGTAAACGCTGGTGCTTCAGACCCGGCACCACTCCTTTATCTTGCACCATATGCTGGGGTATCGATGGGTGAAGAGTTTATGTATAACGGCAAACACGTGCTTGTTATTTATGACGACTTATCAAAACAAGCCGCAGCATACCGTGAACTTTCTCTCTTATTGCGTCGCCCACCAGGACGTGAAGCTTTCCCAGGGGACGTTTTCTACTTGCACTCTCGCTTGCTCGAGCGTTCGGCGAAATTAAGCGATGCACTCGGTGGAGGTTCTCTCACAGCCCTTCCAGTGATTGAGACACAAGCAGGGGACGTGAGTGCTTATATTCCAACGAACGTCATCTCCATTACGGACGGACAAATTTTCCTTCAATCCAACTTGTTCCACTCTGGGGTACGTCCAGCAGTAGATCCGGGCATTTCCGTATCCCGTGTTGGTGGAGATGCCCAAATTAAAGCAATGAAGAAAGTATCCGGTACGCTTCGTTTGGACCTTGCTTCTTACCGTGAATTAGAAGCTTTTGCTCAATTTGGTTCAGACTTGGATGAAGCCACTCAAGCGAAACTGGCTCGTGGGGAAAGAACAGTAGAAGTATTAAAACAAGACCTTCACAACCCACTACCGGTCGAAAAACAAGTAGCGATTCTATATGCTTTAACGGAAGGGTTCCTCGATGATATTCCAGTAGAAGATATTAAGCGGTTTGAATTGGAGTTGTTTGCATATTTAGACTCCAACCATAAAGAACTGTTGGAAGGAATCAAAAACACCGGTAATTTGCCGGATAAAGAAGCATTTAACAGTGCGGTTGAATCCTTCAAAAAATCATTTAACGTTTCGAAATAGAGATGAAAAGGCGTTTGAACAGGAAGAGGGACCCCCTTCTTCCTAACAAGCTTTGACCTTTCTACCGTAAGGAAAAGGTGGTGAAATAGATGGCTTCATTGCGTGATATTAAAACACGGATTAACTCTACGAAAAAGACGCAACAAATCACCAAAGCGATGGAGATGGTGGCAGCTTCCAAGCTGAACCGTGCGCAAGTGCTGGCGGAGTCTTACGCCTCATATGCAGAAAAGATCCGTGATGTCGTGGCAAGTATTGCTTCGACAAACACAGCAGACGCAAGCCACCCAATGTTGGAAGCACGTTCCGTGAAAAAAACAGCTTACGTGCTTATTTTTTCAGATAGTGGACTTGCAGGTGGTTATAATGCGAACTTAATTCGTGATTTTCTAGCAAAAATGGAGGAACGCCATTCTTCCAGTGAAGATTACGGTGTCATCGTCATCGGTCGGATCGGAAGTGAGTTAATTAAAAAACGAAACATCCATGTGTTCGGTGAGATTACTGGGATTCCAGATGAACCGACATTTGCTGATATTAAAAAAGTGACGAGCCAAGCGGTAGATTTATACGCAAAAGAAGAAGTGGACGAATTGTATGTTTGGTACAACCATTTTATTAGTCCAATTCAACAACAAGTCACCGAAACGAAGCTCCTTCCCCTTTCCAATTTGTCGGAACAAGTGGAAGTGAAGCAGATGTATGAATATGAGCCATCTGCAGAAGCAATTTTGGAACAGCTGCTTCCTCAATATGCAGAAAGCTTAATATTTGGGGCTCTCTTGGATGCTAAAGCAAGTGAATTCGGAGCTCGGATGACAGCGATGAGTGCCGCAACAGACAATGCAGAAAGTTTGATTGATGAACTCACATTGTCTTATAACCGCGCGAGACAAGCAGCCATCACGCAAGAAATTAGTGAAATTGTCGGTGGAGCTGCAGCGCTTGAGTAATACTTGTTTTAGTGGATGATTTAGTTAGGAGGGAAAAGAATGGAAAAAGGACGCATTATCCAAGTAATGGGTCCGGTCGTGGACGTTGCATTTCCAAGTGGACAACTTCCGGAATTAAATAATGCACTTAGAGTGACACATAAAGCAACAAAAGAAGGCGAAGCGGATGTTGATGTCACATTAGAAGTTGCCCTTCATCTTGGAGATGACACCGTGCGAACGGTTGCAATGAGTTCCACTGACGGTCTTGTGAGAGGAATGGAAGTTGAAAATACGAACGGTCCAATCTCCGTACCAGTCGGAGAAGCAACACTCGGTCGAGTATTTAACGTATTGGGAGATACGATTGATTTAGAGGAACCAATTGGTGACGATGTTGAACGAAATCCAATTCATAGAGATCCGCCACCTTTTGAAGAGCTTTCTACAAAAACGGAAATTCTTGAAACCGGAATTAAAGTAGTTGACTTGCTTGCACCTTATGTAAAAGGTGGAAAAATCGGTCTGTTCGGAGGAGCGGGAGTTGGTAAAACCGTTCTCATCCAAGAATTAATCCACAACATCGCACAAGAGCACGGGGGTATTTCCGTATTCGCCGGAGTAGGAGAGCGTACCCGTGAAGGAAATGACTTGTATTTTGAAATGAAAGACTCCGGTGTTATCGATAAAACAGCGATGGTATTCGGACAAATGAACGAGCCGCCTGGAGCGCGTTTACGTGTTGCACTTACTGGTCTTACCATTGCGGAATATTTCCGTGATGTCGGTGGTCAAGACGTACTGCTATTCATCGATAACATTTTCCGTTTTACACAAGCAGGTTCGGAGGTGTCCGCGTTACTTGGACGTATGCCTTCTGCGGTTGGTTATCAGCCGACTCTTGCGACAGAAATGGGGCAACTACAAGAACGGATTACCTCTACAAATAAAGGATCTGTTACATCTATTCAAGCGATTTACGTACCAGCGGACGACTACACAGACCCGGCACCAGCGACAACGTTTGCTCACTTGGACGCAACCACAAACTTAGAGCGTAAACTTTCGGAAATGGGGATTTATCCGGCAGTGGACCCACTTGCTTCTACATCCCGTGCCCTTTCTCCGGAAATTGTTGGAGAAGAGCACTACAACGTCGCTCGTCGCGTGCAAGAAACATTACAGAAGTACAATGAATTACAAGATATTATCGCTATCCTCGGTATGGATGAATTGTCTGAAGAAGACAAGCTAGTCGTACACCGGGCACGTCGTTTACAATTCTTCTTATCTCAAAACTTCCACGTAGCGGAACAGTTCACAGGACAACCGGGATCTTACGTGCCAGTGAAAGAGACGGTTCGTGGATTCAAAGAGATTCTGGAAGGAAAGCACGACGATATTCCAGAAGATGCATTCCGACTCGTCGGAACCATTGATGATGTGCTCGAGAAAGCAAAACAAATGTCCTAAGCGGGGATGCTGTTAAGGAGGATGTACGATGCCGACGATAAAAGTCAATATAGTCACTCCTGATGGCACAGTATTCGAAGGGGATAGAGACATGGTGAGTGTCCGCGCTCAAAGCGGGGAGCTCGGGATACTCCCGGGCCATATCCCACTTGTCGCTCCGCTTTCCATTGATGCTGTTCGCCTGAAAAAAGGCACGGAGACAGAGCTTGTGGCAGTGAGTGGTGGATTTATCGAAGTACGCCCGGATAAAGTCACTATCTTGGCCGAAGCTGCCGAATTACCGTCTGACATAGATGTAGACCGCGCAAATGCAGCGAAGAAACGAGCAGAAGAACGTCTTGCCCGTGCCAAACAGGATAACATTGATAAAAAAAGAGCGGAACTAGCGCTACAACGAGCGATGACACGCTTGAAAGTGGCAAAAGGCTAAACGAGTTTCGAACCAGCTTTGTTCATCAAAGCTGGTTTTTATATTGTTTCAAAGAATGAAGTCATGAAGTAGGTTTTCCCTTCATGACGACAATGACGGCACTCCGTTTGACAAAATCCATCGCATGAAACGTTCAGTCGTTTTTTGTTCGGAAAAGATGTCGTATGAAATGAATACAGGCACAAGTAGAGGGAATAAATGTAAATAACACTCTTCATGGAACCGAAATGGACCCTAGTTCCCGACTGGTTCATACGGAAACTCTCACAATAGTTCACATAGGAAAGAAGCATGTATTATCTAATAAATGTAAAAAAAAGTAGGTCTCATGAGAAGCGGACTCTGGACCTACATCGATGAAACGCCATACACCCGAAAAACCCTTCTTATGTCATAAAAACGGAAAGATCGGCGAGAAAAAAGTACCGAAACGCTGTGTAAATATTAAATAATCGCCGAAATCATGTTACCATCAAACAAAAATGTGTAGACAACAGAAGAGGAGGAACGAGTGGGTGAAGAAATACATATTCATCGCGGTAGCCTCACTTTTATTAAGTTCCATCGGCTGTTCCAATGATGACACACAAGGAGCAGAAAAGAGCGAGGAAAAAACGGAGGAGGTTATTTCCAAGGCGGAAACGGAAGAAGCGCATGAAGAGGAGATTTCATACGACCCTTTTGACGATATAGAAATGGATGATATTGAAGGGTGGATGACAGCAGGACCGGGAGAATATAGCGGGGAAGACGTCGATATGTCGTTATTAAAACAAGAAATCGATCGTTGGCCAAGTGGCTTAGAGCCGGATGAATACTTTCGCATGTTACTTCATCTCACGGCGGAAGATTTTCGTCCGTACCAACAATATCTAAATGAAACGGAAGTTGTTTTTTCGGACATTACGGCCCGTCCAGGGGAACTGGAGACGGATGCGTCACAAAATAATGAAACGAATTTGCGAGTGCAAGTGCTTCTCGATGCAAGCGGAAGCATGGCAGGTCAAGTGGACGGGAAAGTAAAAATGGATATCGCCAAAGAAGCGATAGAAGAATTTGCCTCCACTCTTCCGGAAGGAGCGGAAGTATCACTACGAGTGTATGGTCATGCTGGTTCGAACCAACCACCTGGAAAAGAAGAATCTTGCACGACAACAGAAGCATTCTATCCGTTTCGTCATTATGAAGAAGATGCTTTTCACGATGCCCTTGATCAAGTTTCTCCGACCGGCTATACACCAATTGCTTTAGCGATTGAAGAAGCGGCGAATGATTTATTATCCAGTGACAATGACAACGTCGAAAATGTCATTTATGTCGTGAGTGACGGGGAAGAAACGTGCGGTGGAGACCCGGTGAAAGCGACGGAAGAACTTGTCGACTCTGACATTCAAGCGGTGGTAAATATTATTGGGTTCGATATTCATTCGGATGAACGAAAAGCATTAGAAGCAATTGCTGATGCCGGAAATGGAGAATACTTTAAAGCGGACAATGAACGGGAATTAAAAGAAACTTTTAGGAAAGAAAAAACGGCACTCCTCAATGAATGGAGAAAGTGGCAAACAGAAAACCTCACCACATCGAGAGAAGAACAATCTGCATATCTTCAAGAATCAAGAGAACTCCAATCAGAAGCGCTTAACTTAAGCAGATCGGAACAAACGCGACTGCTTGAACTTTCACGTTATCTTCAGGAACATCAAGAGGCAGACGGTCCTTCTGTTCGCAATTTCATTCGTGAGAGGAGCGTCAGCATGCGAGATTATATAAGAGAACATTTCCTTGCGATTCGGGAGGAAGCAAGAGAACAAGGGTTAGAAATGCGCGATAAAGTAAGAAAAGAAGGATTAGAAAAGAGAGAGGAAATTCGTCATCGAGACGAATAAATGGAAAAACTAGAGTGGGCGCTTCTGTCAGTAAACTTAAGGAAATATACCGAAAATGGTTCCAAGCAAATTTTAATGCTTGGAACCATTCTTTTTTGGCTAGTTATGTCCCCAGCCTCTATTTTTACGATAAAATATTGACTGAATTTTTCAGCATTTAAGAAAGCATGAAAATAAGTTTACTGGCAAATGGTTCGTGGTAATCATGAGGGGAGAAAGAGTGATTCTCTCTCCAATATTCAACAAAAAATGAAACATTCAAACAAGGTTGTAGAATTTTTCACTTATAACAAGTAAAATAGAAGTGTTGAGTATCCGCAATGCGAGTGAATAGGTCTTATGACTCTTCCCGCTTCCATGAAAATTTCCTATGATAACACAGGGCAATGGAGGTTAGAAGGGATACGTAGAGGTGTTTCATATGAACCCGGAAGGACAAGAAGCGATAATACATATCATCGTCAATCTTTTTTTTCTCGTGATTGTATGGTGGAGCTTACAATCTTTTCGCTTTGACGTGTTCGTCCGGGATCCTGACAGCCCAAGAGCCAAAGTGCTCGTTATTTTAGTCACCATTGCACTAACTTATCTCGTAAGCTCTTTTTTTCTTGATTACTTAAAAGGGTCGCTCATGCTTCGTTATTTATTTTAACCGATTTCTTTTTTCATGCATGAAGTTAGCGGTGACGGTGAAAATAAGTAACAAAGCAATGGAACGCCTGTAAGATGAATCAACAGATGTAGAATGCACTTTTTATGGGTGAACTTCCCAATCGCGGATGAGTTGGGAACGCCTAAATAGATGAATGAATACGATAGCAATAAATGAATTGTGGAAGTACCATCTTTTATCGCTCTATAAGAATAAAGTGAGGATCTTGTTTCTGCCGTTATAAATGACAGGATCACGATCGGACGCGGAGGGAATTACATTGGATAAAATTTACGTTAAAGGAGGAAAGCGGCTTTGTGGAACGGTCAAAGTAGAAGGTGCTAAAAATGCTGTTCTACCGGTAATAGCTGCTTCCCTTCTCGCTGAAGAAGGAGTAAGTGAGATTTATGATGTACCATCTTTAGCTGATGTATTTACGATAAAAAATGTGCTAGCTCATCTGGGAGTAGATGTTTCGTATGAGAACGGTGTTTTTACTGCCAATACAACGGGGGAACTTTTAACCGAAGCACCATTCGAATACGTTCGTAAAATGCGTGCCTCTTTTCTTGTGATGGGACCGCTTCTTTCTAGATTTGGGCGCGCACATATTGCTTTACCAGGAGGTTGCGCGATTGGATCCAGACCGATTGACCAACATTTAAAAGGATTCGAAGCGATGGGAGCGACCGTTGAAACAGGAAATGGTTATATTGAAGCGAAAGTAAATGACCGACTAAAAGGTGCTCGCATATACTTGGACTTCCCAAGCGTGGGAGCAACGGAAAACATTATGATGGCAGCAACCCTTGCGGAAGGAACAACCATCATTGAAAATGTAGCGGAAGAACCGGAAATCGTTGACCTTGCGAACTTCTTAAATGCCATGGGAGCAAACGTGCGGGGTGCAGGAACGGGTACGATTCGCATTAAAGGAGTCGACAAACTAACAGGTGCCAAGCACACCATTATCCCAGACCGAATTGAAGCAGGAACATTCATGGTCGCAGCGGCTATTACCGGTGGAGATGTCATCGTAGAAGGAGCGCTCTATGAACATTTACGCCCACTTATTGCGAAAATGCGAGAAATGGGAGTCGTCGTTCATGAAAAAGAAAACGGATTGCGCGTGATCGGGCCGGACATTTTACGCCCAGTCGATTTAAAAACAATGCCACACCCAGGCTTTCCAACTGACATGCAAGCACAATTTATGGCTTTATTAACCCAAGCAAAAGGAACCGGAATAATAACAGAAACGGTGTTTGAAAACCGTTTCATGCATGTCGAAGAATTCCGTCGCATGAACGCTGACATTAAAATTGAAGGCCGAACTGCTATTATTAGTGGACCAACGCGCTTGCAAGGAGCAGAAGTAAGCGCCACGGATTTACGCGCCGGCGCAGCACTCATCCTCGCAGGTCTTGTTGCAGAAGGAGAAACAACGGTGACAGAACTACAACATTTAGATCGAGGCTATGTCGATTTCCATCTGAAACTAGCGCAACTCGGCGCTCAAATCAAACGAGTCAGCGAAGCCGAAACCATGGAATCCCCAATCCAAGCCACCCCCCCTCACCATCTCAAAACCGCTAATAACTAGAAAAGCGAGGCGCAAGACGCTGGAAGATCATGGCTAGAAGCTAGGTTTTGGCTTCTGCCATGATCTGAAGCGTTCAAGCACCTGGTTGCTGGAGCTGGACAATAAGAAAAGCGTAAGCAACCGCTTAGGTGCGACAGATTCTGGAGGAGCAGGAAAGAAAGCGTTCTTTGCTTTCTTTATCATTATAGGCGAGAAGACTCCATCCTCAACGAAGTAGGGTGGAGATGAATCGCCTTCGGACAAGGGATGGCTATTTGCCATTTCGATTGTCCGACTGTTCAAGAGCAACTTGTAATAAATGA
>NZ_WKJG01000043.1 GCF_027853235.1 Aliibacillus thermotolerans | reverse complement strand
ACTCCGAAACGTCGGACATCTAGGGCAGGGACTGCCCGAAGTAACGCTCAAGGAGACGAAAGAGTGCTTTCGTCGAGGAGTTGAGAAGCTCCCACTTCAAGCGTTAGCTAAGTGGCGAGTAGTTCACACACATGAGAAACAACTTTTTCCCTTAAATGAACAACTTCCAAGACGCATGGATCAACTTTTTCGCTAGAACGAGCAAATTTTAAGTGCTTTTGGAATAAATTTTCCCTAGAGCGAGTACTGAGCACATGTGGGGCAACTTTTCCCTTGAGTAAGTGACTTCTAAACATAAGAAAGCCCGATACTTACCACAAAAAAGTCCTCTCCCTTTACTACCAAATAACGAAAAAAATACCGGTCTATCCTTCATGTTTCCATGAAGGACAGAACCGGTTTCCAAGGTTTGATCAGAATAGCTTGTAAACAACTAAAATCTTATGCTTGTTTTACCGTTTCATCTTGAAGTTGACGCCATAATATTTTACCACTGGAAGTCATTGGTAAACGATCGCGAAACTCCACCATTCTTGGATACTTATAAGCTGCCATTTTGCCTTTAGCCCACTCGATGATTTCATTTTCTGTGACTTTTCCTTTGTACTCTTCATTTAATATAATAAAAGCTTTTACTGTCTCGCCGCGTCTTTCATCTGGGGCACTTACGACACACGCTTGCTGTACAGCCGGATGTTGATATAAGATCGATTCTACTTCTGTCGGCCATACTTTGTATCCAGATGCATTAATCATTCTCTTTAAGCGATCGACAATGAAAAAGTATCCTTCCTCATCCATTGTTACAATATCCCCTGTTTTGAAAAACTTTTTCCCATCAATTACCACGTGACTTGCTTCTGTTTCCTCCGGTTGTTTATAATATTCTTTAAACAGTTGCGGACCATGGACGATTAGTTCCCCTTCCTCGTTTGGACCAAGTTCCTCCCCTGTAACAATGTCAATAATCCGGGCATCCACGCTAAATGAAGGAATTCCCAGACATTGTAGTTTCGGACGTTGCGGAGGATTAAAATGTGTATGGGATATCGTTTCGGATAATCCATAACCTTCTACATACTCCAACCCTGTTACTTGTTTCAACTGATTACCGACTGCTTCTGGTAATGTTGCACCACCGCCGCCGACGAGCTGTAACGAGGAAATATCGTATTTTTCGAGATTTGGATTAGCTAAAAAGTCAATGAGCATCGTACTAATATTAATCCAATGGGTACATCTATACGTTTCGATTGCTTTCGCAGCATAATCGCGGTCCCAACGTGTCAATACAACCATAGTCGCTCCGGTATAGATAGGGGCAAACACACTATGCAACACGCCAGTAACATGGAAAAGAGGCAATGTTGTTAGCGTAACGACATCGGGTGTTAAAGATACCCAATGATTTGCACTGACGGTGTTCGCTTGAACTGACCGATTCGTATGGACACACCCTTTCGGAACACCAGTTGTCCCTGAAGTGTATGGTATAAATGCCGTATCCTCACTTTCACCCGTGTACGGAGAAGGTTGCAAATCGTGATTGATTGCCACTGACCATGGAACCGTATTAGTAAATCTTTCCGTTGGAGCGGCCACTTCGGGAGGTAGTTCACCTAATGCGTGCTCAGGTGCTGCATACTCTGAATAGGATGCAACAATAACTCCTTCTAGTAGACCCTTTTCCCGTAATGGAGCAACTTTTCCATATAACTCCTGACTAACTAACGCATGTTTAATATCACCGTCATTAATAAAATACTCCAAATCGTCTGTTGTACTCATTGGATTAATTGGGACAACAACAGCTCGAACTCGCAGTATTGCGAATAAACTGATAATAAAATGAGGAGAGTTTTGCATAAAAAGCAACATATGCTCTCCCTGTTGAACAGCTAACTCCTTTTCTAAATAAGCAGCTAATTTTTCCACTTCATTATAAATTTCTTGATACGAATAGGACCTCCCATAATATTCGATAGCTACTTTATTTGGATATTTTTTTGTTGTCATCGCTAAATTATCATAAATTGTCGTCTCTGGCACCGTCACTGTCCGCGTAAGACCGAATGGCCAATGTGCAAAATGAGCCGTATTTTTCATTATCGTTTTCCCCCTTTATAGTAAAGATTCATTTTCACCATTTCTTTTTTACAATCAACGAAGTTCTAACTAACTACCTTTTTTCCAATCAGTCGTGGAATAAGATTGATCTTTCCTTTTTGACTAGCGTACTTCACATCCGCTTCCAGTCCGAAATGATTTAACATTTGCCCGACTTTCGATTCACCAAGAATTCTTTCACTATCCTCCGAAAAACGTTCGTAAAATAAAGCTGCACTCCGAGCACTATCTGTAAGGTCGATTTTCCCTTCACCATATAATTGGATGAGCTTATTAATGAGATACCCCGCACCATAATAATCTTCTAAGCAAAATTGCCCTGAAGAACCAGAGCAAACAACGAGAATCGTCTCCCCGTTATATTGTTTCACAATTTCTTCAGCAACTGCTTGACCGTTTAACAGCGATGCAATATATGTTTTTTTCGCATCTGCTACGTTACGGATGGCCACCGTCCCATTTGTTGTTGATAAAATTACTTTTTTTCCTCTTACATGATCGAGCAACAACGATGGGGCTGGGTTATTAAATCCATCAATGACCATGCCAGCATATTCCCCTGTAAGACAGATATCCTTCTCATCATGTTTTTTTCCTTCCGCTCGGGCTTCTTGTTCATCTAAAACAGGAATGACACATTCGGCGCCTTCTGATAAAGCTGCTGTAATTGTTGTCGTTGCTAGTAAAATATCTAGCACGATAGCTATTTTGGTCTGATCTATTTTTTCATGATCAATTTCTTCTTTTTTCATTAACAGATTTATTTTCATCAAAATGAATCCAACCTTCAACTTAGTTTATGACTTGCATAAGTTACGATTTATGCACGGTTTGCCACGCATAGTAGACGAGATTTTTTACAAATTCATTAAAATGCGCAAACCGCTGATCTTGTGTTTGTCCTTGTTTATACCGATAATAAATTTGTTGGCAGATTACCGCGAGTTTGAAGTAAGCAAACGTTAAGTAAAAGTCAATATTTTCCAAATCCCGTCTACTTCGTTTTGCATACTCCTCCATAAATTGATCCCGTGTATAAAATCCATCCTTTATCGTCACTGGCGGCTTACCAAGGCCTGTTTTTAACATCATTGGATCATCTGCTTGGATCCAGTAACTCATAGCCGCACCCACATCTGCTAGCGGATCACCAACTGTCGTCATTTCCCAATCGAACAAACCTGTCATTTGGCTAAAGTCTTCTGAGAATAATGCATTATTTAATTTATAATCGTAATGAATAACCGTCGGTTGTGGAGAAGTTGGGATATTTTTTTCTAAGTAGCTCGTTAGTTCTTCAACATAAGCAACTTCATCTGTTTTGGCTCGCTCATACCGTTTAATCCACCCGAATACTTGTCGCTCTAAAAATCCATCCGGTTTAGCTAAATGAACGAGGCCTGTTTTGGTGTAGTCTACTTCGTGTAATTCTACTAACTGATCAACCATCAAGCTCGAAATTTTTTCTCCCAACTCCCTTGTATAATCAATCTGCGTTGGAAACTCTGTATCTAGAAAGATTCCTTTCCGGCGCTCCATGATAAAAAAAGGACTACCAACAACAGACGTATCATCTGAAAAAATATATGGTTTGGGGGCTGCTGGGTACACAGGATGTAAGTTTTTTAAAATGGTATATTCCCGTTGCATATCATGCGCTTTCGGAGCTACCGGCCCAAGAGGGGGTCTCCGTAATACAGCTTCCCAATCATCGATTTTTAATAAATAAGTTAAATTCGAATGACCTGCACCAAATTGCTCTATTTCCAATGTTCCCTCTGGTGCTTCCGGAACATGGTCATTTAAAAACTTCTGTAACCGTTTCTGATCAAGTTCTTCTCCTTTTCTTACAGGAATTGTTTCACTGTATAAATTACTCATTTCCCTCGCTCACCCCTTTATTGTATAAATATACTAACTAGTAGGTATAACGATAATATAATATATATTTACAGTCGTTTATAGAAAAATTTAATCTACGCTAATTCCAGTTAACACCAAATTGGAAAAAATCGTTGCTAGTTCATCCGGGGTAACTTCGCCATCCGGTTTATACCAGTTGTAGCTGTAATTCGTTACCCCTAAGATGCCAAAAGCAACCATATCCGGACGAAGATCTTCCTTAAACTCACCTGCTTCCATACCACTTCGCACGACATCTTCTATATTTAACCGGAACTGATTACGTTTTTTCTTAATCTTATCTATATTTTTATTATTTAAGTGGCGGATTTCTCTAAAAAACACTCGACCACTAGACCCTTTGTCTTTAATATCCTTAATTAACATGAGAATAATTTCTGTCACTTTTTCACGATGGGATAGCGATTCATTATCCAAAATTTGTTGTTGGCGCATTAATAGATGATCAATATATTGCAGATGGATATCCATCAGCAATTGTTCTTTAGAAGAAAAATAGTAATAAAATGTTCCTTTTGTTACATGTAAGGCATCCACAATATCTTGAATCGATGTTTGACTGAATCCTTTTTCTTCAAATAATTGAATACTTTGTTGCGTAATTTGTTCTTTCATCTTATTAGCTCCGTTCTTTTCTATTATTTTTACTACTTATAATCTACCAAAAACATCGATTAAGCACCAATACGATTGTTAGAGTGCATGCTGTCCGCCATCGACCGTTAACACATCTCCCGTTACATAATCAGATGCCTTGGAAGCTAAAAATAAAGCTGCCCCTTTTAAATCAGAATCACTTCCTAATCTTCCTAGTGGTGTTGTTTGTAAAATATGATCCTTTGCTTGTTCAATAAGAACTTTTGACATTTTTGTTGGGAAAAACCCTGGTGCAATCGCATTGACGTTAATATTGTGATGTCCCCATTTTACGGCTAAATCTTTTGTAAATGTCATTACTGCACCTTTGCTCGTATTATAGCCAATCGTTTGCATGAACGGTGGTGTGCCGCCAAAGCCAGCAACAGAAGCAATATTGATAATTTTTCCTTGTTTTTGTTCAATCATTACTTTTCCAACTTCTTGACTCATTAAAAATGTTCCCGTCACATTGACATCGATCACTTTTTCCCAAGCTTCTAGTGGCATATCGACTACATCCGCACCCCACGTAGCACCACTATTATTTACTAAAATGTCGATGGATCCAAAATGGTCTTTCGTTTGTTTGACAACATTTTTAATATCATCTATATTCGTCACGTCACATGAAAATGCTAGTGAGTCGACACCAAATTCTGCTTTTAACTTTTTACTCATTTCTTCACATGGTTCTAATTTTCTCGAACAAACAACGACATTTGCCCCCGCTTCAGCATATGCTGTTGCAATCTGTGCGCCAAGCCCCCGGCCACCTCCGGTAACGATGGCTGTTTTTCCGTCTAATTTGAATAAATCTAGTATACTCATCTATGATTCCCCCCGTTATTCATAAAAGATTGTTAGCTAGTTGATCAACCTTATTGATACTTCCTTAATTCTAATCTTGCTATTTGGCGATTGTGTACTTCATCCGGCCCATCGGCAATCCGCAGCGTCCGAGCATTTGCGTAAAAGTTCGCAAGTGGAAAGTCATCACTGACCCCTGCTCCACCAAATGCTTGAATTGCCCGATCAATAACTCGCGTTGCTACATTCGGGGCAACGACTTTGATCATCGCAATTTCTGCCTGCGCTTCTTTATTACCAACTGTGTCCATCATATGTGCCGCCTTCAATGTAAGGAGACGCGCTTGTTCAATTTCTGTTCTTGACTCAGCGATCCAGTGCTGTACAACACCATGTTCTGCGATTGGTTTCCCAAACGTTTCCCTTTCTTGAACCCGCTTACATAAGTATTCAAGCGCACGTTCCGCAGCACCAATGAGCCGCATACAATGATGGATTCTTCCAGGTCCCAGACGCCCTTGGGCAATGGCAAATCCTTTTCCTTCACCCCAAATTATATTACTCGCTGGAACGCGAACGTTGTCAAATAGGAGTTCGCCATGACCGTGCGGAGCCCCATCATACCCAAAAACCGGCAGCATTCTTTTAATCTTGACACCTGGTGTATCCAATGGAACTAAAATCATCGATTGTTGTTCATAACGTGGTCCATCCGGATTACTTTTCCCCATAAAAATTGCAATTTTCGTCCGCGGATCCCCTGCTCCAGAAGTCCACCATTTCCGACCGTTTAAAACATATTCGTCCCCATCACGAACAATACTCGATTGAATATTCGTTGCATCACTTGATGCTACATCTGGTTCCGTCATCGCAAAGCAAGAGCGAATTTTTCCTTCTAGTAGCGGCTCCAACCATTCTTTTTTTTGTTCTTCGGAGCCGTATCGAGCTAAAACTTCCATATTACCTGTATCTGGAGCATTACAATTAAACACTTCTGGTGCAATTGGCGACCGACCCATAATTTCACATAATGGAGCATACTCCAAATTCGTCAAACCAGCCCCATACTCCGAATCAGGTAAAAATAAATTCCATAGGCCTTCTGCCCTTGCCTTTGCTTTTAACTCTTCCATAATTGGCGGTACACGAGCCCAACGATCTTCCTGCTCTAACAATTGTTCCTCATAAACACGTTCATTCGGGTATACATACTCATCCATAAACCGTAGTAACTTCTCTTTCAGTTCTTTTGTTTTTTCTGAATGTGAGAAAATCATCTTGTTAGCCTCCTTCATTTTTATCCTAACCGGTTAGTATGTTCTGAATATTTAATACAATTGTAAGCGATATCTTAAAAAATTGCAAGGACAGTATTACGCTAGTAACCGGTTGGAAGGGTTTTGCCTTTAAAGAAATCCTATGATTAGCTTTGCGAACTATCTGAATCCACATATAAGATGTTCGCCGATTTTGCTGGATATGAAATTTAAGCAAATTAGATCATCGTGATCATTTAAAATAAAGCATAATCTATTTGTTCCATGCTCCCGTAGCCTAGATCGCTATCAGTTTCGAATTTCTGCTCGCTTATTCGTCCGAGTTGTAGGAAAAGCTTTTATATTACTGTATGCAACATGAGTACCTAGACATAGAGGCTACGGAAGCATCATTCACTTTTTTTGACCTTCATCTAGTGAGTTATGATATTGAGCGTTTTTCAATCACAGCGATGTTAGCGAAAAGCTATGAATCCTGATGAAAAAGCAATTACTTAAGTACTCTGTATATGTTCTTAGTGGAATTTAGGCTTTCTTTTTTCTTTAAACGCTCGTACCCCTTCACGGTGGTCCTCCGTTGTTACAAGGGTAGCTTGTGTAATCCGTTCTTGTTCTAGAATTTCATCTAAAGAAGAGGTAAACGATTGGTTCGTAATTTTCTTGATAAAGCCATATGCTTGTGTCGGCCCATTTGCAATTTTAGAAGCAAAGGCAAATACACTTTCTTCAAATGTATCAAGCGGATATACATGATTGACAATGCCAAGCTTATAAGCTTTTTCCGCAGTTATCGGCTCGGCTGTAAACAATAATTCTTTTGCCAAATGTGGGCCGATCAGCCTTGGTAAAAAGTACGATCCACCACCGTCCGAAACTAATCCAACTTGCGAAAAGCTCATGACAAAGTTACTTCCTTCTGCCGCAAGGATTAAATCACTTGCTAAAGCAAGGTTAAATCCTGCCCCTGCCGCAAAGCCATGCACGGCTGCAATAATCGGCTTTTCTAAATCCCGCATCGCTATAATCAATTCGTTTAATTCACCGATATGGTTATAGGCATCGATACCTTCCGCCGTTCCCATTGTTTTCACATCGCCACCAGCACTAAATGAGCGGCCGGAACCGGATAGAACAACTACTCGAATCGCCTCATCTTGCTTCGCTTCTTCGATTGCTTCTTTTAAGCCGGTTATCATGCTCGGGCTAAAAGCATTCAAACTATCTGGGCGATTCAACGTTACATGCATCATTCCTTCCTTCACATTTACTAACAAATGATTATCTTGTTTAACTCCCATCGTATCGCTCCTTATTTTTTATTGTAGTTAGGCATAATGGATGCCTATTTGATTCATTTTTTAGTTGTAGTACATAAATGAAGACTGTTTATACTTTAGATAGTTATGATCTGATCAATCACCACATTTCTTCTTTCATTAAGAAAAATAGGCTTTCATCACGAATATCAAACGGATTTTACAGACATTTGTTGCAACCTTTCTCTTAATTCAGGCGGGATGGGTACCGTTTTTTGCTCCACATAATTAAAACAAACTAATGTAGCAGTCGATTTGGCAATGGTAATTCCTGTCTCTTTATTTGTAATTTCTTGATATAACGTAAAGCTTTTAGTCCCTATTTTCGAAACAGTTGTCGTAACGTTTAAAATTTCAGCAGCATACGCTTGGGCTAAATAATCACATGTCGTAGACGCTAAGATTAAATTGAATGTTGCGTCTTCTGGTGCTTCCCCTATACCTAGTTGTTTAAAAAACTTCGAACGTGCTTCATCGAGATACAAAAAATGACTCGTATTATTGACATGTCCCGCGGCATCTGTTTCACTAAAACGTACATAAACTTCAATAGTATGAACTGTTGACATCCTTATTCTCCTCATTCTTTCTCCCGTTCTATGATCATCGCAATTCCTTGACCACCACCGATACACGCTGTAATTAAGGCATAACGACTATTTGATCGCTCTAATTCATAGACAGCCTTTGTCGTAAGAATTGCCCCCGTAGCACCAAGTGGATGCCCGTGGGCAATTGCTCCACCATTCACATTTACTTTCTCCGGGTCCATTCCAAGCTCCCGATCACAGGCGATTACTTGCGCTGCAAACGCCTCATTGATTTCAATAATATCCATATCCTCCAGTTGCATTCCTGCCTGTTCCATTACTTTTTCCGTAGCTGGAACTGGACCTATCCCCATAATATTCGGATCCACACCGGCTACTGCGGATTCACGAATTACCGCAAGGGGGGTAACTCCTATTTGTTCCGCTTTTTCCCGCGACATAATGACAAGCGCACTAGCCGCATCGTTAAGACCTGAACTATTTCCCGCAGTCACCGTACCACCTTTTAGAAATGCTGGTGGTAATTTGGCTAACCCTTCTTTTGTCGAATCCGGACGTGGATGTTCATCTGTATCAAATTGAAGGGGTTCACCTCTTCGTACTGGAATTGTAATGGGCACGATTTGTTCTGCGAAACGTCCTTCTTCCATCGCCCGAGCCATTCTTTGTTGGCTACGTAAGGCAAAATCATCTTGTTCTTCTCTTGATATTTCATATTTTTTCACTAAGTTTTCTGCTGTAATGCCCATAGGTGGATCTCCTATTTCTTCCGGTGATAACTGGGCATTTTTAATTTTTGGTGGCACCGGACTATATGCTCGCTCCGCACGTTCCAATAAATGAGGTGCCCGGCTCATACTTTCAATTCCACCAGCTACATAAACATCACCAGCTCCTGCTTGAATGGCTTGTGCTGCCAACATAATCGCATTAATTCCCGAACCACATTGACGATCCACGGTAAGACCTGGTAATTCCATCGACAAACCCGTTTGTAAAGCTGTTAAGCGAGCAATATTTCCACCACCACTTAACACATTTCCCATAATAACGTCATCAATTTGATTTGGGTCAATCGTTGCTCGTTTAATTGCTTCTTTCATCACTTCCGCACCAAATACATGTGCAGGAATGGATGCTAGTGCTTGACCTTGCCTACCAATTGGCGTTCGAACGGCTGATACAATAACAGCATCCCGCTTCATTGATTCCTCTCCTCCTTATGTATACGTTTGAAAAACGACATTCCCTTTAATCACTTCTGTACCGCTTTGATTTACCGCTGCTACGTGAAAGTCCATTTTTTCCCCATCTTTTTCCTGTAGTTTTGCTTGTAATGTTAGGACATCACCGAGAAAAACCATCCCCGAAAATCGAATGGTATAATCTTGGATAAATCCTTCTTCTAAATATGGGGTAAACAATTTAGCAAGATTTCCCATCGTCCACATGCCGTGGGCAATAATTCCAGGAAGTCCTAATTTTTTTGCCTCTTCATCGATCGTATGAATCGGATTATAATCACCGGAAGCTCCGGCATACTTAATTAAATCAAGTCTCGTTACAGGTTCTAATGTTTTCTCGTCCAATACATCGCCACTACGAAGTTCTGCTAATTGTTTCATCGTACCAATTCCTTTCGAACAGTTTCGGTAATAATGACAACTTGTTCTTCCGTAAATATATTTTCACCTTCTGCATCTTCCCCATAAAGTTTTAAAATAATAAAACCCATCCAGCCATTTTTACCCGTTTTTTCATAATAATCAGCTACTTCTGTATAGCAATAAATCGTTTCCCCTACGAATAATGGTCTTTTGTAATGATAGATTTGTTCCCCATGGATTAACCCTTTGTTCGGTAGCTGTAACTCCTCAATCTCGCCATATTCAAACACTCTGGGAAACGTCGGTGGTGCAATATTTTTGCCATACCTGGATTGTTTCCCATACGCTTCATCGATAAAAATTGGGTGCGGATCGCCGATAGCTTCGGCGAATTTTTTTACCATGCCCCGTTCTACTATGTTTTTTACTTTTTCCGAACGTTTTCCGATCATTTCTTTAAACATGGATCATTTCACCTTTCTTTTTTTCATTTAAACCGTAGGTCCGCCAGCTACATAAATTACTTGCCCATTGACAAAGGACGATGCCTCATCTGCAAAAAAGGCAACTGCATTGGCAATATCTGACGGTTTTCCACTTCTGCCAACAGGGATTTGGCTAACACTCATTTCGACTAACTCATCAAAGGTAATGCCAACACGTCTTGCTGTTTCTTTTGTCATTTCAGTTTCAATAAAGCCAGGAGCAACTGCATTAACGGTAATCCCAAATTTTCCAAGTTCAATCGCTAATGTCTTTGTAAAACCTTGGATTCCCGCTTTGGCTGTTGCATAGTTGGCTTGCCCACGATTACCTAGGGCAGATGTGGAAGAAACATTAATAATCCTTCCATACTTCTGATCAACCATGTATTTCTGAGCTGCCCGGGATGCATAGAAAGCCCCTTTCAAATGCACATCCATCACTTGTTGCCAATCGTTATCGGTCATTTTAAATAAAAGATTATCCCGAATGATCCCTGCGTTATTAACTAAAATATCTAAAGAACCAAACTTCTCAACTGTTTCTTCCATAACTGCTTCTACTTGTTGGGCATCTGCCACATCTGCTTGCTTAGCTAAAATTTCATATCCTTGATCCTTGAGTTCTTTTTCCGTTTCGTGAAGGGCCTCTTCATTAATATCAATAATTGCTACTTTCGCCCCTTCTGCTGCTAATTTTTTCGCAACTCCTTGACCAATTCCTCGGCTTCCACCTGTTATGAAAGCTACCTTTCCAGTAAATCGTTGTGTCATATCTAGTACCCCCTAATGTTTATCATTTATTTTAAATAAATTGACCTACTTGAACATGACCTTTTAATAGATTTCTTGAAATAATTAGACGTTGTATTTCATCTGTACCATCGTAAATCCGCCATAATCGTGCCTCCCGATACCAGCGTTCAATTGGCAACTCGCGTGTATATCCCATGCCCCCGTGGATTTGTAAAACACGATCGACAACGCGATTTCCCATATTGGATCCGTATAGTTTGGCCATCGATGCTAAATGACGGTTATCTTCACCCTGATCGAGTGTGAATGCCGCATTTAAAACAAGCCATTTCGCTGCTTCAATCTCAACAGCTGAATCAGCAATCATCCACTGGATTGCTTGCCGTTCTGCAATTGGTTTGCCAAAAGTTTTACGTTCTTTCGAATAGTCAATCGCCATTTGCAGTAGCCGTTCTGCAGCGCCTACGGCTGTTGCACCAACTACCCAGCGCGCAAACCCAATCCATTCTAGGCCAAGATCGTAGCCGCCATGTAGTTCACCTAATATATTTTCTTCTGGGACACGTACATCTTCGAAAATGATAGAGGCAGGTCCCCACTCCCCCATCGTATGAATATACTCGGAGCGCCAACCCATTTCTCGATCGACGATAAAACAAGTTACACCATCTCTACCATTACGTGCATGTCTTTCTTTATCTGTTACAGCTATAACCATGACAAAATCTGCTTCATTTCCACCGGTAATAAATGTTTTCTCCCCATTAATTACCCATTCGTCCCCATCTCGAACGGCTGTTGTTTGTAAATTGCGAGTATCCGAACCGGCATCTGGCTCTGTCATCGCAAAACAAGATTTCTTTTCTCCGTTAATCGTTGGTATTAAATATTTTTCTTTTTGCTCGTCATTTCCGTAATAAAGAATGTTATCTGCGGAACCTCCGAATTGAAAAGGGACAAATGTTTTGGAAACTTCCATTAAAACGATGGCAAGCATCATATGCCCAATATCGGATCCACCATATTCTGCAGGTGTATTAATCCCCCAAAAACCTGCCTCCTTTGCTTTTAGTTGCAATTCCTCTATTTTTTCCTTCGGTAAACTCGGTTTTCCCTCTCTTTCATTTCGTAATACTTCATTTTCCAATGGCATCAATTCGTTTTCGACAAATTTACGAATCGTTTCCTGGACCATTTTTTGTTCATCTGTTAATCGTAAGTGCATTCCATTCACGTCCTTTCGCTATTATCCCTTTATACTAACCAGTAGGTATGCTTGAGTTTCTATTTCTTTATTACGTACGTTTATAACTTCTCTTACAGATTCAATGTTCCTCCGTCAACAATCAATGTTTCTCCTGTAATAAATGATGCTTCATCGGATGCTAAGAAAAGAACAGCATTTGCAACCTCTTCGGCTTTTCCTATTCTTCGTAAAGCATTGGCGGTAGACAGGATAGGCCACTTATCTGTTTTTCTCCAATCATCGACCATTTTTGTATCGATTACCCCTGGAGCAACAGCATTGACACGGATATTTTTTCTCCCAAACTCTGTTGCCGCCGTTTTAGTGAGTGTCATGACACTACTTTTGGAAGCAGAGTAAGGAGAGACGAGTTTTTGTCCTTTGATGCCAGCGATACTTGCGATATTTACAATCGAACTACCTGGCTCCAGTGAAGGAATTGCATATTTCATCCCTAAAAATACCCCTGTCAGATTAATAGCAATTACTTTCTGCCATTCCTCTAAGGAAACATCCGGAATTTTTTTCTCTTCACTATTTACTCCTGCATTGTTACAGACGATGTCAATCCGCTGAAATGTATCAAGTGCTTTTTCTATCAATGCTTTCACTTCATCTTGTTTGGTCATATCGGTCCGGTGAAATACTGCCTTTCCACCCCGATTGTTAATCATTTCTACTGTTTCCTGCCCTGCTTCCTTTGAAATATCAGCAACAAGCACTTGGGCACCTTCTTCGCTAAAACGTAAAGCGATTGCTCTTCCGATATCTCCTCCGCCCCCTGTAATGATAGCTACTTTGTTTTTTAATCGCATAAGATCTCCCACTTTCTATGAATCTATCCATTTTATAGCTAGTAGCCAGTTGGCCAATTAGCTAGAAGTCGCTCACTTTTTGCACCGTTTTTGTTACAGGCGTATTCCAATGTCTGGGCTAAAAATTTGCGTGTATCCCGAGGGTCAATGACATCATCAATGAGATACTTACCGGCTGCTTTATAAGGAGAAGCATCAAAACCCCAAAGCTTCAGTAATTTTTCACGTTCTTCTTCTGGATTTTCAGCGTTCTTTAATTGCTGACCATAAACAACGTTAATGCCAACTTCTGGTCCAGTAAAATTAATCTCAGCTGTAGGCCAGGCAACAACAAAGTCAGCTCCCATTGTCGGGCCGCACATATTCCCATAAGCAGCTCCAATACTTTTTCGAATAACAACAGAAATCTTCGGAACCGTTGACTGGGCAAGTGCTTGGTTCCAGACCATAATTTTTGTAGGCATCTTTAATCTCTCTGCTTCACTTGACACACGAAAGCCCGGCGTATCGTGTAAAAAAATGAGCGGTATATGATAGGAATCACATAAGACGATGAAATCGGTAGCCTTATCCGACTCCTTCGTTCCAGCCGCTCCCGCAAACTGCATCGGATTGTTAGCAATAATTCCTACGACTCTGCCATTGATCCGGGCTAAGACGGTAATAATAGCAGGACCATAACTTGGTTTTAGCTCCAAGTACGTACCATCATCGACGATTTGTTTTATTACTTTTTTCATATCATAGGCCCGTTTTTGCCTTGTAGGTACAAGATCAACTACTTCATCTAGGCTTCGATAAGGATCATCCATCGTTTCCCGATAAGGTGGTTCTTCACCGCTATGGAGGGGCATATAGTCTAAAAACTGTTTCAGTTCATCAATGGCCACCTCTTCATTTTCAGCGAAATGTTCCACCTGTCCTGTATGATTAGCATGTACTTGCCAACCACCTAATTCTTCATTCGTCACCTTCTCCCCTGTTGCTATTTCGAGCATACGCGGGCCAGCAACTGCCATCGTTGTTCCTTTTACTTGGGTAACAAAGTCGGAAGATACGGCAGTCCATGTTGGTCCACCAAAACTATCTCCTAAAATCGCTGTCACCATTGGAACTTGGCGATGGTGTAATAAAAGTTCATCTGGAAAAAGCATTTGGCTAATACCATCAGAGCCCATCCCATCCGGCATCCGTAAACCGCCACCTTCCATTAAATTCACTAAAGGAAATCCACGTTTTACGGCAAAGGCATGGGCCGCTTTTGTTTTGCGAAAATAGACCATTCCTTCTGTTGCTGCAAAAACTGTTTTGTCTGCCGCTTGTAAAACAATCGGCCGCCCATTTACTTTTGCAAGCCCCGTAATGACACCATCTCCTGCACTTATTTCTTCACTTCCAGGTTGGTCGGAATGGGCTAGTAAACCTAATTCAAGAAACGTTCCAGGATCAACTAGCTTTTCAATACGTTCTCTAGCAGTATAGTGACCAGACTCATGTTGTCTAGCAATTTTTTCTGGACCGCCTCCAAGCTTAGCTTTTTCCTTTCGCTCCATTAGTTCGTTGATTACGTTTTCCATACATTTCTCTTTGACGTTTTCCATAGCTTTCTCCCTTATCTCTTTTATTTTCATTTACTATTGATAGTTCGTTTAATGGGTCAATCCCATCCACCATCCTAGGTATTAGTTCTCTTTTAATAACCGTCTCAGCACTTTGCCTGAACTCGTTGCTGGTAAACTATCAAGAAATTCTACTTCACGTGGATACTTGTATGCAGCCATTGTTTCTTTGGACCATGCAATGATTTCATCTTCAGAGATTTTCCCTTTGTATTCTTGTTTTAACACGATAAATGCTTTGACACTTTCGCCACGAACTTCATCTGGAATACCTATGACAGCAACTTGGGAAATAGCTTCATGTTCACTTAATAAAGCTTCTACATCTTCGGGAAAAACACTAAATCCGGATGATTTGATCATTTCTTTTAAACGACCGTTAAAATATAAATATCCATCCTCATCAAGCATTCCAATATCGCCAGTAAACACCCAACCATCTCGCAATGTTTCCGCTGTATCTTCTGGCCGGTTGAGATAACCTTTGAATACTCCAGGGTTTTTAACGACAATTTCTCCTTGTTCTCCAGGAGGTAAATCGGCACCAGTTTCCATATCGACAATACGAATTTCTGTATCATACGTAGCAATACCACAGGAACCATGTTTCACTTTGTCGATTGGCATAATTGTGTCACATGTATGTGTTTCACTTAAACCATAAGACGCTTCAAAAAGTAAACAGCCGTCAGTTACTTTTTCCCAAGCATTTGCCAATTCTTCATCTACTTGCATTCCAAAACTTGTCGCAAAATTTAACTCCAGGGAAGTCAAGTCTCTGTTTTCAATTCCCGGGTATTGTAAGATTGCTGCATTCATTGGTGCAACGGTATATAATTTATTCACTTTATACGTTTCTTCCTTTTATCCTCCAACATAATTCGGGTAAATTAATCATTTTTCTAGAAGCATCCCAGTTTTGTATCATGTCTGATTCATGATAATGATTCTACTTATTTTGTGATTCTTCTCTTATTTTCCGACGTAATATTTTGCCGACACTTGTCTTCGGTAATTCATCTCTAAATTCTATGATTCGTGGTATTTTATATGCAGCCATATTTTTTCGGCAATACGCTATTAGTTCTTCTTCCTTACATGATGCGCCTTCTTTTAAGACAACGACTGCTTTAACTGTTTCTCCACGATAGGAATCAGGCACCCCTACGACGACTGCTTCCTCGATGGCCGGATGCTCATATAAAACTTCCTCCACTTCACGGGGATATACGTTGTAACCACTAGCAATAATAAGATCTTTTTTGCGATCGACAATAAATAAATATCCATCCTCATCCATATAAGCGATATCACCGGTAGATAGCCAACCATCTTGCAATGTTTGTGCTGTTTCTTCTGGCATATTCCAGTAGCCTTTCATTACTTGGGGACCTTTAATGAGAACCTCCCCAATTTCGCCTGGTGCAAGTTCTTTTGTTCCTTCCGCTAGATCCACAATTTTATAATCCGTTCCTGGAACGCCAATTCCGACACTCCCCAGCTTCCGGGTTCCAAAAAATGGATTACAATGCGTAGTTGGCGAAGTTTCGGATAATCCATAGCCTTCTAAAATCGTAGCACCGGTTTGCTTTTCAAAGGATCGTAAAACTTCCTGTGGCATAGGCGCACTACCACTATTACAAATTTTTATACTATCAACTTGGTATTCACTAAGTTTCGGGTGGCTATTTAATGCGATATACATCGTCGGTACACCTGGAAAGGATGTCGGTTGTACATCACGAATTGTTTGGAGTACTTCTTCTAAATCAAATCTCGGCAATAAAATACTCATGGCTCCTGTGTAAAGAGAAAGATTCATACAAGATGTCATCCCATATACATGAAACAAAGGAATAACAGTAAGGACACGATCTTCTCCAGGTGTAAGCACATCTTGAAAATATTCGTATTGTTGGATTACATTCGCAACTAAATTCCGATGGGTCAGCATTGCCCCTTTAGAACGTCCAGTCGTTCCACCTGTGTACTGTAAAACCGCCGTATCTTCCACGCTATCAATAGCGACTGGATCAGGGGGGGTGGTTGCCTTTTTTAAAAATGTTTCAAAGTCGACTGCTTGATCATGTTTCGCTTCATTTTCTCCCAAACGTACAACAATGACATGTTCGATCTCTGTTTGATCGATAATGGCATGCAATACAGGAAGCAATGGCTCGTAAATTACAATCGTTTTGGAACCGGAATCGATTAAAATATGGGCTAGTTCCTTATCGACAAGCAGTGGATTTACTTGAGCAACCATTCCTCCAGCTAGTAAAATACCATAGTAACTAATGATATATGGGGGACAATTCGGCAACATCAGTGCAACTCGATCGCCCTTTTCTAGTCCTTGTTCCTGAAGACTAGCAGCGAATGATTGCACCATTTCCCCAAGTTGGTTATACGTTATTTCCTCTCCATAAAAGTAAATAGCTGATTGGTCTCCATAACGATGAATAGCTTCTGTTAACATCTCAGGAAGTGATAGATCGGGTACTTCGATTTCCCGTCTAATATGTTCGGGATAATGATTTAGCCAGGGTTTTCCCACACATGATTCCTCCCTAAGTTTTTTAAACTGCATTTACAAACGAAACATCGTCTCTATCGTTTCATTCGCTACTCCTTTTTTCTGGAGTGCTGGAATAATATTTTCAAAAAGATGAACAGGATGCCAATTTTTCACGAGTTCTGCTACTTCCGCACTCATTTCCGGGTCTCGACCTAACCAATAATTAATCGAATCATGGGACAGCATAATCTGTTTTTCATAGCCCGCTTCTAGTAGCTGTAGCAATGTTTCCACGCGCTCCTCATCCATCGGAGCACCGACTAACTGCTGGATTCCAAACCGATCAAAGCCGATTTTCACGCCCGTTGCTAATGTGTTCTTTTGATATTCGATATCCGTATTTCCACACATATGACCAATAACGATTTTGCCTGGATCAACACCGGCATCAACGAGCATCTTCGCTTGTTCTGGACCCATCGTTCCTTCCTGCGTATGGGTGAGAATCATAATCCCTGTTTCTTGCTGAACACGGGCTGCAATCGTAAAAAACAGCTGTTCATACGGCGTAATTTCATCTTTACTCGTTGCTAATTTAATAACACCTGGCCGAATCCCTGTATTAGCGATTCCTTCCTCTATTTCTGTCATAAACATGTCATATATATCTTTCTCAGCCGTTCCTAATGTGTGACGAAACTTAAAGTATGTTGTTGCACCTTCCCCTTCATAGTAATAACCCGTTGCACATACAATTTGTAGACCAGTAGCTTCGGAAATCTCCTTTAATACTTCCGGATTCCGTCCACACTCATTTGGCGTTGGATCGACAACAGTTTTAACCCCATGTTTCATAACAGCCTTAGCTGCTTCAATACCTTTTCGGACAGCCTCTTCCCGGTTAAATGGACCTAACGTAACATCGCCACTATATCCTGGATAACCGAACAAAAAATGTTCGTGGATTAAAGTTTTTCCCATATCACTTACTGAAATGGGACCAGTTACCGTCTCAATTTGCTCACCCATATTGGCACCTCCTACAATATTTAAAAACTATTTGTACTGACTGACCTTACGTATCACCTTTTTTGTACGTACAATAATATAGTAGATTCTCGAGTTTTTTGGTTAGCTTCACCTCCTACATAATCGTGTAAATGGGTTGTTCTTTAAGGTTCTAAAACAATTTTTCCTGTCGTTTTTCTTTCATGAAAAAGTTGATGTACATGAGCCGCTTCAGCTAATGGATATGTGCCACCGATTGTTAGTTTTAATTTTCCTTGCTGCACATATGTTAAAATTTCTTGGAAACTGTTTCTAAACAAATCCGGCCGTTTCATAATTTGCGGTAAGAAAAAACCTACAACGGCTTGATTCCTCGCCATTAAAGATGCTGGATGGAATTTTGCTTGCTCACCACTAGCCACTCCATAAATAACAAGTCGACCAAAATCTGCTAAACATTTCCGCGTCTGATGAAATATACTTCCGCCAACCATTTCTAGCGCCACATCGACACCTGTACCATTGGTATATTGCTGCACTTCTTGATCCCATGTAGCTTCTGAATAATTAATTAGTTTATCTGCCCCCATCTTTTCAGCTAGCTGAAGCTTTTCTGGCGTGCTTGCAGTTGCAAGAACCTTTCCTGCGCCAAATATTTTCGCCAACTGAACAGCTAATAAACCAACTCCCCCAGACGCAGCATGAACAAGAACAGTTTCACCTTCCTGTAGTTGCCCCATTGTTTTTAAAATATGATATGCACTTTGCCCTTGCACAGGTAGTGCGGCGGCTTCTGCAAAAGACATACCATCAGGAATTGGAATTAACGCCTTCGCATGAACAACTGCATATTCTGCATAACCACCCGCCTCGATCAATGCAACAACACGCATTCCTTTTTCAATACCTTGCACGTTCTCCCCAACACCGGCCACTACACCAGCAACTTCTGATCCGGGAATAAATGGTAATGGTGTAGGAACAACGTATTCACCTTGACGTCTAGCAGTATCAGCATAATTGACACCAACTGCTTTTACTTCAACTAATACATCTTGTTCACCAAGAGATGGTACTTCGGTATCGATCAATTGCAAAACTTCTGGTCCACCATATTCATTCAATTGAATTGCTTTCAATTTGACATTTCCTCCTATATTTTTCTGTTTTACTCATCCTTTTTAATTAGAAATTGGATCAAGGAACTGTTTATCTTTTTTATTTGTTGTTTTATGAAGACTTTGTTTCGTTATGAGGTGAAATATGCGCCTGTAATTGTTCTTTCAATTCTGCTGGGAGTGGTGTTGGCTTCTGATTTTCTTTATCAAAATAAACGACGGTTACTTCTCCTTGGGCAATTAACTCATTGGACTCTTTTTCTAAAATGTCATTTCCTAACGTAAAACTTGTAGTGCCGATTTTTTTGACGGTTGTTTGTACTTCCAACGATTGCCCAAAATATCCTTGTTGAATAAAGTCACATGTTGCCGATGCAAGGACAATCATAAAGTTCTCATCTTTTACATCCATCCCTAATCCTCTTAAAAAGTCTAATCGCGCTTCTTCCATATATGTAAAATAACTAGCATGATTGATATGGCCTAGCATATCTGTTTCATTAACCCGGACTTTAATTTCCATGTTGAATCGCTCCTTTAGCAATCTTTTTCAAGTTATGGCAAGCCTCCTTTTTGTCGAAGAAAATATCGTTTTTGATTGACGGAAGTTGTGATTACACTTGGCTAAATTTCCGAACTATTTTTCCCATGTAAACGATTAGACGATTGCACGTTGATTGGATGCGCTTACATTAAGTGAATGTTAATCTTTTAATTGGCTCCTTTTGACAATCGCATTGTATGTTCCACATCTCCTTGCTCGTTTCACACGATTAGTGCAAGTCGACAAACATGTTAGAAAAAAATGATTAGCATCTATTCTTATGTAGTTTTATTCAAGGCATTATTTGATATGGGTTTGGATGGAAATATATGTTCATCTATTGAGCGGGCCCTGTTGTAAAAAGAACAGGTACACTAAGAATCAAAAAGTTCTCTATCATGATTTATATGCAGTATATAATCACATTAATACCTACTGGTTAGTATTATCAGAATCTTTTAAATTATTATAACACATCTTTTTGGAAATGCAAGATGTAAAAATGGATCAAAATAAAGTGAAGTGAGATAATTATGGCGTATTTTATCGCTTGACTTGGAGCTTTGCGGGTATGATTCCCATGCCACATCATTAATTGTTCAAAAGACTTACTTGCCTGGCGCCAAAGGCTAGCATACCCGCTCCTCCAAATAAAGTGCGTTTCTATGTTAGTTCGTGATCATATCAATTTCAAGCTTACACTTGGATCCCATTGGTATTAAATAGTCCAATGAATCATGAATTCGAATATGATTAACTAGTTTTCGTTACATAATAGATAACTCTAACCCCAAGTTCTTGTTAGGCTGAGAATACTCTGCCTTTAATAAACTACATTTAATCGTTTTAAACGTTTTAAACGTTGATTCTTTTACTGAATTTTTATAAAGCATTGTTACTTAATACTCGCTTAATAACTAATGCATCAAACGCTTCATCAGTTAGTTGATAATTACATTCACTTCCACAAATAAAATTCACCCCCATACGATGATGTGAGCTTAACTTGCCGTTTCAACTTTTATAATTCATTTTTAGTTTTTCTTTTCCTGTTAGTTTTAGTTCATTTATTTTTTTAATTTTCCATCAATTAAAACTGCTATATCCGGAATTTATAGGGTCTCACACATTCCTGATATCGAGTAGTTAGTACTTAATACATATAGTTTCGACCAATGAGTAATGTAGCTTGCTTACAATATCATTCACTGTAATTAGTCTTTACTTTTATAGTCGCAATTTGATTAGCTCTTCTGTTTAGGAGTTAGATTATTTTTAAAAATCTCTTGTGAATTTTCTTCTTGGTCTTCTACATATGATAGATACCCCTCCACTTTTATTGGGATATGCTAGTTTAAAATATCTTAACGATTCTATCCAATTAAGTGTGGCCCATCCAGTTATTTATTTAACTTTGCTAGTTCTTCTTCTATTAATTTTCTTCTTAATATTTTACCAACAGTTGATTTTGGTAACACTTCTCTAAATTCAACAGATGTAGGCACCTTAAAGTGAGCTAATCTTTCACGACAGAAACTAATTAATTCTTGCTCCGTTACTTGAACTGAATCTTCTGTCAATAAAACAAATGCTTTTACTGTTTCCCCTCTGTATGAATCAGGTACACCACAAACAACTGTCTCTTGAACAGATGGATGTTCGTATAAAATTTCTTCTACTTCTCGTGGATAAATATTATAACCACTTGCAATAATAACATCTTTTTTCCGACTGACAATAAAACAGTAGCCATCTTCATCCATATAAGCAATATCTCCTGTATACAGCCAACCGTCTCTTAGAGCTATTTTTGTTTCTTCTTCTCGATTCCAATAACCTAGCATCACTTGGGGACCTTTGACAATTAACTCTCCAGGCTCATTTGTTTTCATTTCTGTTACACCATCAACTAAATCTACAATCTTACAATCAGTACCAGAGATCGGTAGCCCCATACTACCAGGCTTTTGTACACCTTCTACAGGATTACTATGGGTAACCGGTGATGCTTCTGAAAGTCCATAAGCATCAACCAACTTAGCGCCTGTTAAACTTTCAAATTGATTTTTTACTTCAATTGAAAGGGGTGAAGATCCACTAATACATGTGTGAATCGATGATAAATTATAGTTTGATAAATTCTTACTATTATTAACCGCAACGTATATTGTGGGGGTTCCTGGAAACGGGTGTGTCAATAATTTTGTGTAAATAACCCTATTTCCAGTAGATAAGTTAGCCTGCTTATTTTACTTGGTAAAACTTCTATTTTAGGTGAAACACAGTGCCACAGCGGTAGCTGCTTGTCCTTGACCTTGTGCCTTTTCTTAGTTCTTGCTGGTTGGGTTCAGGGACCCGGCCAGCGAGAACTTAAAAAGATCGGTCGTGGTACGCTAGGTGTGCGGATAAAGTCCCCACATAGGGCTTTATTGTTCCCATCCGACAACCTACACACCACCACGACCGCAAACAAGGTCAAGGATGGCGGATCGGTGCTAGAGCTTAATTTTCCAGTGCTTCAAACATGTGTATCAATTCTGATTTGGCCTTTTCAAAGCCTCGATGACAACGCATGCCAAACTTGTGATTATAGTCTAGAAACCGTGTCACGAGAAAGCGTTCTAAGGATTCTTCA
>NZ_WKJG01000042.1 GCF_027853235.1 Aliibacillus thermotolerans | reverse complement strand
GGTTCGTTGTACCCGAATTAACGCCTGTGGAGTGTTATACCAAACGAGAGTAGCTTCGGCAAAATCGGACACGTTGAAGCAGGAAATAAACAAAACTTTAGAGTTTTATAGAGTTTTGGCAACGGATAAATTATGATAAAATAAATGACAGAAAAAATTGGAGGAGTGACGACATGCGGAGTTGGAACTTGAAACGTAAAACGACAGCTGGTATTGCCACATTGTTTCTCATGTCTGGAATAGTACCGGTTGCGGTTGCTGAAGAACAGATAGAAGAAGAGGCGTCTCAGGAAGAAGAGCAAGCGCAGGAAGAGGAGGAACTGATCGAGACGCTGACGTTAGAAGATGCGATTCAGTATGCGATGGATGAGAATACGTCGCTTTTATTGTTAGATTATCGTCTCCAGCACTTACAAAGCCAAGTGAATGAATTAAATCATGACCAGCGTGATTTAGCCCGTGATATAGAAGATTTAGAAGATAGTATGTCTGATTTAAGGGATAAACAAAGAGAAACAGGACAAAACACATTTCAAACACGTTATCAGATTCAACAACAAATTGACCAATTAGAAGATACATTAGAGGAATTGGAAGATGCATATAAAGAATTGACTTCCAATCAAGTAAGTTTTGAGTATCAACAAGAAGAAGCGGAGGAAAGTACAAAACTTGCAACTACATCTACTTTTATGGGCATTGTGATGAAAGAAGAACAATTGTCTTTTCTAAAAAAAGCGTTGGAAACAGAGCAACAACGGGTGAAAAATGCCCAAAAACGTTATGAAATAGGAGTTGATTCTCGGAATGATTTTCATACGGCACAACGAGAGTTAACTCGTATGAAATTTGAGATCGAACAATTAGAACGGGAAATTGAAAATGATGTATCTGCGTTTGCCTTAGATATTGGCATTGTGTATCATCCTGATTTACAACTAGAACCTCCAAGTGTGGAGGAGCTTACTATCATTGAACAAGAGATAGATACAGAAGAATTAATTGAGAATTCTTACCAGATGAAGCAAGCAAAAGAAGCTTTGGCGCTTGCGGAATATAACCAAGAGCAGGCATATGAAGATAGCGACGCCTCATCTTATGAAAGAGAACAAGCAGATCTTCAAGTACAAATTGAAAAAGAAAATATCAATCAATTAAAAATGGATTTAACCAATGCGATTGATGAATTATTTTTAGAGGCAGCCCAGCAATACGATGCCGTAATGAATGCTCGTTATGAATTAGATTATGCGGAAGAAGATACATACTTTTTGAGTCGTCAATGGGAAGTAGGACTTCTTCCGAAAGCAGAGTATGAATTAGCACAATTGCAAGTAGAACAAGCGCAGTTTGAATACGATATGGCCAAGTATCAATATTTTCTGTTGGCACAACAAATTGAATCGCTGAAAAATGGAATCATTCCAACTTCTACCGGAAACGGTGGGAGAAATGGATTCTCACTTTAGAAAAAGAGGAAGCTGAACGTCCAGTAGACTCCTACTGGACTTTTTTTTGTCACATTTATGTGAACAATTTGTGTCAAATATTGACCTTCTCATTATTTGTTTATAATCTTAAATAGTTATGAAATTTAATTGTTTAATTGTTGAATATAATGAGGAGGAATATCGTTGGACAAAGAAGGGCTGTTAAAGGCCATTGGAGATGATCTCTTTGATTTATCTTTAAAGATGAATGAAGAATTCGGTGGGCGTTATGTTGACATTCCTGAAAAATATCGTTTCGTTCTATTACTACTTTGGCAATATGAACGTTTATACGTCAAGGATGTGGCAAAGCTATTACACATTTCTTCTAGCTCGGCCAGTCAATTACTTTCCAAAATGGAAGCAGAACAATACATCGTGCGGGAATTAGATCCGGAACAACGGCGAAAAACATTAGTTTTCCTCGGAGACATGGGGAAAAAAGTGCTGGAACATATGGAACAAACGAGAAAAGACATTACGTCAAAATATTTTTTAAAGATTCCTTATGAAGATTTGGAAGCATTTCATCGCATTTTGTCCCAGTTGAAAGAAATGATTGAAAAAGAACGAACAGAACAAGTGGAATGATGCAAAAATGAAGGAGGATAAAAGTGAAAAGTCGATCTAAATTATGGTCTATTTTTTTAGCGATGATACTTATTAGTCTTCCTGCTTGTCAGTCTCAGGAAGTGGATACCACCGATGAAGAAGCTGTTCCTGTGGAAACGGCGGAAGTAGTATCAGGTTCTTTAGACGGGGAGCAAAAGATTAGTGGGACGACAGAAATGTTGGCGGAAGTGGCCCTTACTCCCTCCCACAGTGCAGAAATTGTGGACATTCGCGTAGAAAAAGGGGAGGAAGTAGAGCGCGGTCAAGTATTGGCATTACTTGATGATACCGACTTGCAACATGCATTGGAACAAGAAAAAGCGGCGCGAGAAAGAGCCCGGAGTGGAGTAGCGATTTCTGAAGCGGGAGAAAAAAGAGCTGCTGCTTCGAAGCGTCAATCAGAAGTTGCGCTCGAAAATGCCGATCATGCGATTACGCAAGCAAGAGAGCAGTATGAACAAGCAAAAACAAACTTAGAGCAAGCAAAAGAAAATTACTCATTAAATATTTCCGCTGCCGAACGAACAGTGGAAACGGCAGAGCGTAATTTACAAACGGCAGAACGTGAATACGAACGAAGCAAAGAACTTTATGATGCCGGCTTAATTTCGGCGCAAGAATTAGAACAAGCAGAAGCCGCTGTAGAGGACGTAAAAGACAATGTCGCAGATGCAAAAGAAAATTTAGAAAAAGTAAAACAACAGTTTGATATTGATGTATTAGAGTCAGAAGTCAACAGAGCGAGATCCGCATGGGAGCAAGCGAAAGATTCCAAAAAAGAATTACAAGCAAACATTGACGCAGCAGGAGCCGGCATTGATGAAGCTTCCGCAGGGATTGAAGATGCAAAAGCCGGATTATCACAAGCGGATATTGCGGTTGAGCAAGCAGAAGAAAGACTGGAAGACGCCGTCGTACGTGCTCCAAGTTCCGGAAAAGTAATCGATGTCACCGGAGAAGAAGGAGAATTTTATGCGCAACAAGAACCGCTCATTACGCTTGGACAACTGAACTCATTAAATCTTGTCGCTACGGTTACTCCTTATCAGCTGATGCTATTTGAAGAAGGGGATGAAGTAGAAGTACATTTTCCGTCTGTAGAAATGAATAAAACTGGAACGATTACCCACATTGCATCCACTGCAGATGAAAATGGGTTTTTTGCGGTTGAAGTACATATCGACAACGAAGATGAGTCACTTCAAGCCGGCATCTACGGAGAGTTAATCATTACGGAAACGTATGTGGAAGATAGCCTCCTTATCCCGACAGAATCACTGATAGAAGTAGAAGGGACGACGTCTGTTTTTGTGAAAGACGGGGATAGAGCGAAACTCGTTCCAGTGGAAGTCATCCGAGAAGAATCAGATATTACCGCTGTGCAAGGAGAGCTTGATGTAGGGGATCTCGTCATCACACGTGGACAGTATTTTCTTGAAGATGGCTCTCTCATCGAAGACGTAACCGATGAAACAGCGGAAGAAGCAGTGGAGGATAGAGACGAAGAAGGTGAAGAAACATCCTCCGAAGAAGATCAAGACCAAGAAGAAGGACAAGAGGAAGAAGCGTATTCTCCAAGTAACGCCTCCCTTGTGACATATCGAGAGAGTCACACAGGGGGTGAGCATTCGTGAAGATGTCAAGGTGGTCGGTGAAACGTCCCGTCGGTATCGTGATGATTATTGCCATGGTGCTTGTGATTTCATTGACTGCGCTAAGAAATTTATCTGTTGATTTGTATCCTGATATGGAATTGCCCCTTGCTGTTGTTGCGACAAGTTATAGCGGGACGGCACCGGAAGACATCGAAGAGACAATTACGAAACCTTTGGAAGAATCATTGACGACGATTGATAACGTAGATAACATTCAATCCCAATCTATCTCAGGTTCTTCTTTGGTTCTTGTTCAGTTTGACTTTGGAACGGATTTAGACCAGGCCATGTTAGAGATAAGGGAGTCGGTTGATAGCGTGCGGCCGTCGCTTCCCGATGGAGCCAATGATCCATCCGTGCTGCGGTTCAATCCTAACCAACAACCGATTATGTGGATTGGACTAGAAACGGATGAATCGGTCGAAAATGTGCAACACATTGCGGAAGAACGAATTCAACCACGATTGGAACAAGGTAGTGGAGTAGCTTCCGTCACCATTGATGGCATCCAATCCCGTAAAATTGAAGTACAACTTCGAATTGAAGATTTGAATCGTTACGGACTGTCCACTCAAGACGTTATCAATGTGTTACAATCAGAGAACCGCTCCGCTTCTGCCGGAGAAATCGAAAGTGGTCACCAAAATTTACAACTTCGGGTTGAAGGGGAATTTGAAGAAATTGCAGATATTGAAAACACACTGATTCCACTTGGAAATGGAGAAAACGTGCGAGTGCGTGATGTGGCCAATGTCATCGATACAGTGGAAGAAGAATCGTCACTCACTTATGTTAATGGTTCGCCGGCGTACATGTTTTCTATTATGAAGCAGTCCGATGCAAATACGGTGGAAGTGTCTCAAATTACTCGAGATATTATTGCGGATTTAAATAAAGACCTTGGAGAAGAGTTAGATCTTCACATCGTGTTTGACTCGGCTGATTTTATCGAACAATCGATTGACAGTGTGACAGAAAACTTAATTTATGGGGCTGTTTTTGCGATTGTTGTTCTACTTATTTTTCTCCGCAGTGTCAGAGCAACAATTGTCATTGGTATATCAATCCCTATTGCAGTAATATCTACGTTTTCTCTGATCTACTTTACGGGAGAGACACTCAATATTTTAACGATAGGTGGACTTGCTTTAGGGGTTGGAATGATGGTGGATAGTTCCATCGTGATTTTAGAAAGTATTTTTAAACATATTGAAGCCGGAAAAACAAAAGTAGAAGCGGCGATTGCTGGTGCCGAAGAACTTGGTAGTGCTGTGTTCGCTTCGACGATGACGACATTGGTTGTATTTTTACCGCTCGTCTTTGTTGAAGGGATTTCTTCTGAGTTATTTACACCGTTAGCACTGACAGTGAGTTTTGCGTTAGTGGCTTCTCTGTTAGCGGCCTTAACGATTGTACCAATGCTTGCTTCTCAAATTATTAAAGAAGAAGCGATGGTGAATAAAGAAAATCGCTTTACTCGTTTTGGCCAATCTGTGAATAATTTTTATCGGCGAATACTGCGTTGGGCGTTGAACCATCGTATCTTCGTGTTGGTCATTACCGGTGGTTTAATGATTTTATCGTTACTACTTGTTCCTTTTGTTGGTGCGGAATTTTTACCAGAGGCCGATGAAGGAGAAATTATGATCACCGTGGAAACGCCTGTCGCCTCAACTTTGGAAGAGACGCAAGTACCGGTACAGCGCGTATGGACCTTATTGGAACCTTATGAAGATGCCATTCAATCTACGTATTCCACTGTAGGTGGTGGCTCGCCATTAGGTATGGGCGGTGGTGCGAATTCTGCTTCGGTCAATGTGTCATTGAAAAGCCCAAGTGAACGAGCAATTACTACTTCAGAAATGGTAGATGAGTTATCAGAGCAGGTAAAACGAATACCAGGTGCAGACATTACCGTGGCGAGTATGACATCTGCTGCGATGGGAAGCGCTTCTCCAATTTCGGTTGGTGTTAGCGGACCGGATGTAGAGGTGTTAGATCAGTTAGCGGATGAAGTAATGTTTGTGATCGAACGGTTGCCTGGGACGAGAAATATTGAAAGTACTGCCGGGGAAGGAACACCTCAAATGAACGTGCATGTGGACCGACTGCAAGCGGCGCAATATGGATTAACGTATCAAGATGTAATGAGCCAAATTATGGTTGCTTTTCAAGGGCAAGTTGCGACTGAATATAGAGAAGACGGTCAGGAAATTGATGTGGAAGTGAGTATTCCAGAGCATGCTCGGGAAAAACTGTCTGATTTTCGTAATCTCTCTCTTACGACGCCAACTGGTTCCACCATTCCGCTAACTGCGATTGCTGAATTACAAGAAGTAACCGGTCCAACGGAAATTAACCGGCAAGACCAACAGCGTCGCATTAATATTACAGCGGACATTGCGTCCGATCGAACGCTCGGAGAAGTAGCTCAGGAAGTGCAAAGAGAGATTGAGCAATTGAACTTACCGGATGGATATTCCGTAAGTTTTGGTGGGGAAGCAGAAGATATGCAAGAAGCCTTTGGCGACTTAGCCCTCGCTTTAATCGCTGCTATTTTCCTCGTTTATGCAGTGATGGCGGTTCAATTTGAATCTTTTTACCAACCATTTGTTATTATGTTCTCCATGCCGGCAACGCTGATAGGTGTGTTAATTGGATTATTCCTTACGCAAACACCGTTAAGCATTACTGCTTTTATTGGAATCATCATGCTAGCGGGAGTGGTCGTCAATAACGCGATTATTATGGTCGATTACATTAACCAACAACGGAGAAAAGGAATGGACCGTGATGAAGCCATTCAAGAAGCAGGTCCCGCGAGGTTGCGGCCTATTATGATGACCGTGTTAACGACTGTACTTGCGATGATTCCAGTCGCCTTAGGGATTGGTGAAGGAGCAGAAGCACAAGCACCGATGGGAATTGTCGTTATCTTTGGATTGCTTTTTTCCACATTGTTCACACTCATTTTAATCCCGGTCGTATATTCACTTACCGACGGATTCATGACGAAGATAAAAACGTTCTTTCGCAGAAAATCCGCGACGGAGCCTTCTGAATAAATGAATTGGTAAATAATTCTTATTTAGCATCTGGTGTCTATTTTGTTATGGTAAAATAGTGGTTGGATTTCAAAGAAGAAAAGGAGTTGTCACATGGTGTCCATGAAAAAATGGTTAACAATGATTGCTTTATCTTCATTGCTCATTGTCGTCGGTTGTTCCACGGACGATGATGCGGAAAACGAATCTGTAGAGGAAGAACAGCAAGAAGAAGAGGAACAAACCCCACCTCCTCAATTAGGTAGTGATGAGGAGCTGCAAACCCTGCTTGAAGAGGAAGAAGAAGTAGAAGAAGTGATGGTTCAAGTGGTGGATGGAGAAGAAGAACGTATGGTCAATATTGATATTCAAATCGGAGCAGAAGAAGAATGGTCGGATGACCTTCTTACCAAATACGAAGAAATCATTCGCGAACACTATCCGGATGAGGTATTGGACTTAATCATCGTCCAAGACGGAGAAGTTCAAGAACAAGTGACATTAGAATAAGAAAAAAACGCCTGTATTTGCAGGCGTTTTTTTGTTGAAAGAATGATACATAAACGACGTGATCTGCGTTTCATGGAACTGGGGGCACCGGTAGGATAGCTCGGTCGATTTCCCTTTGCTCGAATAGCCTCCACCGCTAAGCAAAGGTAGGTGTGTGAGGGTGTTACTACTGAACAGTAGCCATCATCGATTCATGGGTAGCTTCCATAAATATTATTGTACCGAACTTGCACTATAGATAGGTCATGAAGTGTTTCCACGTCAAGTATAGCCCCAGAAACGTGTCATCGCCGTTTCATGGCATGTTTTTGAGAATTATTTTGTACTGAATCAACGCCATAGTTGCTTCATGACATGCTTCCACGTTCGGCAAAGTACTGGAAACGTGCCATGATGCGTTTATGACATGCTTCCACATTTGTTTTTGTGCTGAATTTGCGCTATAAGCCTCTCATGGCGTATTTCTACATGTCATCATCCTCTGGAAGCACTCCATAGATATTGGATGATAAAACAGTATTAAGTTCTTTGTTGAATGTGATCTTCTTTTCCATGTAATAGGAGTATTTTCCGTGTCCTTGTCTAATGAAATGATTTTTTAAAATTTGACGGATGCGTGGTTTTGAAACGATTTTTCCCGTCCAGTCATGGATCTTTAAAGTGGTAATTTTTTCTTCGGGAAAAAGCGTGCGCAATTCTTTAACAGCCTGTAGGATGGCAATGTCGACTGGATTGGTTGTTTGACAGAACGGACAGTGGAGGAAATATCGCGTCTGGTAAGCAAGGGGAGAGGAGCATGTTTGACAAAATACTCCTTTTTTCAAATCATCATAGTCATATGTGTTTGTCGGTTGGTAAGGGGATGTGTCTTTGGTGAGGGAGAGAAGATGTTTCGCTAATCGATAGGCCGATGGGTGTAACTGCTTGGTGGAATGCTGGAGATAGCGAAAAAAACGAGGCAATTGATTAGGAAGGAGAATCGGTTCGTCTCTAGGAGCGTGAAACAATGGCAAATTCCGGATGAGTGAATACGAGGTACGGCTTCACGTGAAAGGGGAATTGTTCGTTACGCAACATTTTGGAAAGAAGGGATTCACTCCTTTTCAGTTGGTGGAGAGGATTAGTTATCTTTTGTTCGTCAAAAGCATACCAATGGTCATTTTCGATGTAAAAATCACCTTCGTAATGTTTCACTTCAAAGAGAAGGATGTCGTTTCCGGTAATGACGAGGGAATCAATCTGAAGGGTTGCTTGGCTATAAGTAATGAAATGTAAATCGTTTAAAATGAGGAACTGTTCGGGGAGTTGTTTCAGTCGTTGGTCAAATAAACATTCTCCTTCATAGCCTTTCTCGATACGTAAGTAAGATTGCATGTCCGTGGATTCAATATCTGTTCGTGCTTTTAAAATATCCCATAGCACTAACTGATGTGGCTTTTTTCTTTTTTTAGAAACATAGGTCACATCCTTTCATTTTTCAATCATATTTTATGCTACTGAAATGAAGCAGAAAGTCAATGACCATTCTACATCTCTTTTTCAGAACTAGTGATAAAATTTTTCTCGATTTGTTGTTGTACCAATTCCTTCTTCTGCTATTTTTAAACGCAGCTGTTCATACAAAAATAAGGCCATCATTTCGTAGCGGTCCCGGGCAGACAGGTCCGTAATCAACTGTTGAATATCGTCATCGCTCAAGTCTTCTAGAATTCCTTCAATGATGATGAATGCGTCTTCTTCGTTTCCCGTGAGCTCATTTTTATACAACTCGTATAATTTGTCTATCAAATCCATTTCAAAACCCTCCTTTTGCCATTACCATACCCTTTTATAAAAAAATCATGCCGGATGAGAAAAAGGAATTTGACGCATGATAAGAGGGAGGTGATGGAGATGACGAAAAAAGCTAAACGCACGCCGATAGAAAAAGCGGTTGCTCACGGTTTACAAGCCGATCGACCGTTTCATGTGGAAGCAAGTGCTGATGGGGATGGAGAAGATGATCCTCGTCTTTTGGAAGATGAAAATGCACGACTTGCGAAAAAAGAAATATCTCAAGTATACAATAATTCATAGAAACGGCGGGGTTTGTTCCCGCCTTTTTTCATCATGATTATGTGGAAAAGGTTGTCACGCAAGGTTGTATTCTTTTAATTTTCGATAAAGTGTGCTTCGGGCAATTCCGAGCAATCGAGCCGCTTCTTGAACAGATGCGCTACGCTGTAACGCAAGCTGGATGCGTTCTTTTTCCATCTTCTTTAAGGATAAATCCTCGGTTTTTTTCTTGTTTTTTGTCCGTCGAATGGAAGGAGGAAAGTGTTTTAAGCGAATGGGAGATCGTTCCTCGCGTGCGAGCAAAAATGCTCGTTCTAATGCATTTTTTAACTCTCGAATATTTCCCGGCCAATCATAGGAAAGAAGAGTGAGAATCGCTTCTTCTTCCATTGCGGTTGGACCGTTCTCGTAGCGTTCGTGAAACTTTTGCAAAAAATCACGAGCAAGGAGGCGAATATCTTCGGGACGGTCTCTAAGCGGTGGAAGGGTGATGGAGAGGACATTTAAGCGATAAAATAAATCCGCGCGAAAAGACCCACCTTCTTCCATTTCTTTTTCTAAGTCATGGTTTGTTGCTGCGATGATTCTTGCGTTCACTTGTCTTTCGTTCGTATCCCCAATTCTTGTAATTTTTTTTGATTCAATGGCTCGAAGCAACACACTTTGCAATTCCAATGGCATATCTCCAATTTCATCAAGAAATAACGTCCCATTTTGAGCTGCTTCAAATTTTCCGGCAGCTCCCCCTTTTCGTGCTCCGGTAAAAGCTCCTTCTGTAAAGCCAAACAATTCACTGGCGACTAAATCCTTTGGAATCGCACCGGCATTAATAGGAAGGAAAGGCCCATCTTTTCGGTTGCTTGCTTCATGAATGGAGCGGGCTATAATTTCTTTTCCAGTACCCGTCTCCCCGAGAATAAGGACGTTCGCTTCGGATTGGGAAGCAATATGAGCGACTTCTAATTCTTCGTGAAAAAACTTGTAAAAAGTATGAACTTCCCCGAAGCTGTATATTGTTTCCGTTTCTATTGCATTCGAAAAATCCGAAAATGGAATCATCGCACGCCTCCTTTCTGTCTCAAAATAAGAATAAATGTCTCATTATTAGAAAGTTTATTTCACAATTATTATACAATAAAATTTCAAAACATTGTGAAAAAAAGTGATTAATATCGGACATTGGCAAGAAAATGATTCCGATAGGATAGCGATTTTTGGGTTGGCTTCATTCTTGCATAGTAAATGAGTATCCGGACGAGGAACGACATTTGCGTGAATCTGTGCTTGTTTGATTGGCGTACTTCCTCTCTTTCGCTTTTTCAATCAAACGATGTTATATGGTGGATTGACAGTATTCACATGCAATTCCTCGTCCTTTTTTAAATTGTAAGCGCTTTCTCCATTAATAAAGAGAGGAGCTTATTAATACAGATAAAGATATCTAGATGGAAAGGGGAGAAGTACGATGATGCAATGGACAGTACAAGAACTATTAGAGAAAAAAGGCATTCATGTAAAGGAAGAACATATTCCTATTTTAGAACAACGGTGGGAACAGATGAGACAAGTACGGCGCAAAATGAGAAAAGGACCGTTTAACGATTATGATATTTCTCTTCGCAACATTCCAGGAGGTGATCATATTGAGTAAAGAACTCGTGACAAAATCAGTCGAAGAATTGGCACCTTTATTAAAAAATAGAGAGATTTCCTCGTTGGAATTAACTCAGGCTGTGATGGATCATGCGGAGAAGTTAGATAAAGAAATAAATGCTTTTATTATGATGACGCGGGGTCGTGCAGAAAAGGCCGCTCGGGTAGCGGATGAAGAGATCAAAGCGGGATATTACCGAGGGATGTATCACGGCATACCGATGGCGGTAAAAGATAATTTATATTTTAAAGGGGAAGTCACCACCATGGGGTCAAAAATTAATCAAAATTTTATCCCCCATTATGAAGCAACAGTCATTCAAAAGCTGCGTCATGCGGGAGTAATTTTTACCGGAAAATTAAGCATGCATGAATATGCGGCAGGGGTGACAAATAATAACCCGCATTGCGGTCCGTGTCATAACCCTTGGAACACAAAAATGGTGCCAGGAGGTTCTAGCGGCGGGTCTGGTGCCGCCGTGGCAGCAGATATGACCGTTGCTTCTCTCGGTACCGATACAGCAGGTTCTGTTCGTATTCCGGCTTCTGCTTGTGGAATTGTTGGCTTGAAACCGACATATGGGCGTGTCAGTAAATACGGTTGTTTCCCTTTATCTTGGTCCCTTGACCATATTGGACCGATGACAAAAACGGTCAAAGATGCTGCTGGATTACTTGAAATAATGGAAGGATACGATCCGCTTGATTCGACTTCATTAAACGTTCCTACGACTGGAAATTATATCGAACGTCTGACTGGAGATATTGAAGGGCTCGTTATTGGAGTGAACGAAGACTATTTCTTTCATCATATTGATAAAGAAGTGGAAACATTTGTCCGAAAAGCGTTGCAAATGTTGGAAGACCGAGGGGCAAAAGTGGAAGTGGTATCGATTCCTTCGCTACAATATGCGGAATATGCGGAACTTGTGACGATTATTAGTGAGGCAGCTACTATCCATCATCGCAATTTAACTAAACGAGCTGATGATTACGGAGATGATGTGCGTTTATTCTTTGAATTAGGTGAACTTCCTTCTGCGGTGGACTTTTTAGAAGCGCAACAACTACGTCGTCAAATCAAAAAAGATTTTGAGCAAGCATTCGAAAAAGTAGATGTCATCATTGCGCCTACTTTACCGATTCTTCCACCGGAAATTGGTGCGAACAAAACCACTCTCAACGGAAAAGAAGTAGATGTGCTTGATGAAATGATTCGTCTTACCGGTCCGAGCAACTTAACGGGATTACCATCCCTTTCCATACCGTGTGGAGTTGCCAAGGACAATTTACCAGTGGGAATGCAAGTGATTGGGCCAGCATTAAGAGAAGACTTGGTGTTAAATGTCGGATACGCTTATGAGCTGACAAACCCAATGGAGGGAAAACGTCCAAACTTGCTGACAGAAGTTGAATAAATGAAACCGGGGTGGAGCCTTATGTGCTTCACCCTCATTTTTATGCACAAAAGAATTGGCAATCAAACGTTTGTTTGAGAAAAAAGTTATTGTTTTTTGCGCGAACGATTTCTAAATATGGTAAAATGTGTCCAAAAAGTGTCGATAGAGGTGAGTGAGAGTGAAGGAAGAACAGGATCCACGTTTTCAAGTAGCAAAACGAGAAGCTTGGATTGGTGTCGGGCTCGTTTTATTTAATTTTCTTTGGTGGTTTGGTTTTGCTTATGGATTTGGTTCTTTTCCGGTCGAGGACTATCAATACATATTCGGTATGCCTGCCTGGTTTTTTTATAGTTGCGTTGTCGGTTCCATCGTAATGATTGTCTTAGTAATCATCGTTGTCAAATTCTTTTTTAAAGAAGTGCCTTTTACAAAGGAAGAGAGGGATGAAAAATGAACTGGGGCGTTGTCATCCCATTGTTATTATTTTTAGTGGCTGTTTTTGGGATAGGATTTTGGTCTTCCCGAAAAATAACAACAAAAAGAAATTTTTTGGAAGAATATTTTCTTGGTAGTCGTGAGTTAGGTGGTCTTATTTTGGCCATGACGATGATTGCTACATATGGTAGTGCTAGCAGCTTTATTGGTGGTCCGGGAGCTGCATACAGTGAAGGTCTTGGCTGGGTACTGCTTGCAATGACCCAAGTGGCAACAGGATATTTTGTATTAATGATACTTGGGAAAAAATTTGCCATTAAAGCGCGGGAATATAAGGCAGTAACCTTGGTCGATTATTTAAAAGGAAGATATGAAAGTAAATCTGTCGTTTTATTCAGCGCAATCAGCATTATTATTTTTCTTTTCTCTGCCATGGCAGCACAATGGGTTGGTGGCGCACGATTGATTGAGTCAGTGACCGGTCTTTCGTATACAGCATCGTTGTTTATTTTTACGATGGCGGTACTCGTTTACGTCATTATTGGTGGGTTTCGCGCCGTAGCGGTGACAGATACTCTCCAAGGAATTGTGATGTTTGTTGGAACGCTCATTATATTAGTGGGGACCATTATCGCCGGTGGTGGTTTAACGAATATGATGACGGAGCTTGTGAATGAAAACCCAAACTTAGTAACTCCCTTTGGGCACGATGGTAATTTAACGCCATTATTTGTCTCTTCTTTTTGGATTTTAGTAGGGGTAGGAGTAGTTGGTTTACCGCAAGTGGCCGTACGGGCAATGTCTTATAAAGACGCCCGCAGCATGCATCGCGCGCTAATTATTGGCACGATTGTCGTTGCGTTTATGATGTTTGGTATGCATTTTGTCGGAGTCCTTGCCCGTCCTATTTTACCAGGGATTGAAGTAGCGGATACCGTGATGCCAAGGCTTACGATGGAAGTGCTCCCGAATTGGCTCGCAGGAATTGTGTTAGCCGCTCCAATGGCTGCCATTATGTCGACGGTTGATTCTATTTTGCTCCTCATTAGCTCAACGGTCGTCAAAGACGTCTATTTAAATTATGTGGATCCAAAAGCGACGAAAGAGCGAGTAAAAAAAGTGAGCTACGGTTTAACGGCTGTTCTTGGCATTGGCGTATTTGCGATGGCCCTACAGCCACCGGACTTATTAATTTGGCTCAATTTATTCGCTTTTGGCGGTCTTGAATCCGCCTTTATTTGGCCCATTGTGCTCGGTCTTTATTGGTCGAAGGGAAATAAATACGGCGCCCTTGCATCCATCATTGTCGGGGTCGTCTCTTATAGTCTGATTCACAATTTTTGGCCGAATCCATTCGGCGCCCATACCGTCGTTCTACCGGTCGTCTTATCGTTATTCGCTTATATGATTGGCAGTAAAATGTATCTCCGAAGATAACAAAAATAAAGTGGACCCTCCTTTGGCAGGATGGTGTCCACTTTATTTTAAATACCGCAAGACACTTTCGTTGTTGAACGGTAATACTTCGTAGCGGGTGTGGATACTAAAAGAGATGTGGTTGTTTTCTAAATCAAATGCTTCAGCTCTTACTCGTACTTTTCTATCTTTTGTAATATCGGTGATGGCAACGTAAATATCTTCGCGCTCTGGGTTTACTTGAATCCAATCCGGCATATGGTAGTTCGATGCGATATATTCGAGGACATGACGATTGGGGAGTTGCAACCTTCCCAGACTAATCGACTCCAATTGTAACAACAAATCCCCGTTTTCTTGTACAATCGGTTCAAGCACGACGGTTGCTGGTATTTCTTGTCCAAAGGCATGAATGCTTCCGGCAAGACGTACTTTTTTATCAAGTAGAACAGAATAGGAAATAGGATCTCCTTTCGTTAATTCTTCTAAATAGCGGTTAATGAAATGGTTTAAATTTTTTTTATCCGTTTCAATTTTAAATTCTAATTCCTCTGCTTCTTTTGCTTCATTCGCTAGTTGGAAAATCGGTGTTTCAGGTTCTCCATAATAAAGAGTGACAATCCAACTGATGGCGAGAATGTTGATGACGAGTAACGTAAAAAATAGCCATTTCCAAATGTTTCGTTTTGTTTTCTCAGTTGTCATCGTTTTCTTCTCTCTCTCCTTCTATGGACGGTGGGGGATCCGTTGTAATCACCGGTTCTACATACTGAAAAACCCGCTTTCCAATGAACGCGTAGCCTTGCTGGTTTGGGTGAAAATTATCTTCCGCAAAGTACGTTTCATCTGCGCCTAAAAAAATATCATCAATCGGAATAAATTCGCCATTTCCGTCTCTTTTAACGACACGCTGTCCCACAGCGTTCCAATCGTCAATAATTTGATTCAATTCTGGAATGTAATCAAAATATAAATGGAAAGGATTAAACACCCCAATGAGATACAAAGGGGCTTCGTTGTTTTTTTCCCGAATGGACGCAAATAATGTTTGCAATCGTTCTTCATAATCATCAATTTCATTGGCAAAGACTTCATAAGTCAGATTGTCAAAATGATTACGGACAATTTGCATAATGTCGTTTGCACCGATTGTTAGCAAAATTACATCTGCTTCGGCAATGGCTTTGTTCATTTCTTCATCATTTTCGAGCCGTTTGATTAAATGATCAGTTCGCCTTCCTCGCTTTCCGTGGTTTTCAATATCAAACGTAGCATCATCATGAGATTCTTTGATCATTTTTTCTAAAATACCGACGTATCCTCCGTTTTTTGATTCATCTCCTACCCCTTGCGTTAAAGAATCACCAACTGCCACAATCTTCAAATTCGGTTGTATCAATAAACTGCGGGCGTTTTCCACAATAGAAGCGACCGCTGCTTGAATTTCTTGACTGAGTGTTTCCGTCTCCGGTTCTTCCTCTCCGCCCGTTTGTTCCTGTACCGGTGCTTCTATTTCTTCGGTAGCTTCCTCATTCATGGAGGGAGAAGATACGACGTCGGTTTTTTCGGTTACAACGGAATTTTCGCTATGAAATGACGGTATACTACTTACGAACAGTAGGACAATAACGATGATTCCAATCGGCCAAATGTATTTGTAATAATGCGTTCTTTTTTTCATGTTTACCACACCTGACGTTTGTAAAAACTATCTGTTCCGCTTCCTTTCTCTTCACACTTTCCTTCATTCTATTCTAACATGAGTTTTACGAGTACTTTCACTAACCATTTATTGATAATTGTTTGTTTGAGTAAAAAAATCTTTTCGTGCGCACGTTAGAAGTGAGGGAGGTGAGAGGGGTGACCGTAGCGACACAAATTCAACAAGCAATCGCAAGCTGTGAGAGTACGCTAGCGAGCTTACATTCCTTTGCGTTGGAAACAAATGACCAAGCTGCAAAGCAAATGTTTCAAAATCTCGCGAATCAACAAGAACAGATTATGATGAATTTAAAAGCACGTCAACAATTTATTGAAAATGAAGAGCCGCAATATAAAGAACAGTAATCATGGTCGGGATCGTTTTTTATAAGCGATCCCCCAATGCAACCAATGAAGATGACATGACATGGGAGGCGTCAAAAATGGCACAGTATGTGGTAATGCCACTTTTCATTTTCGTTTTTTCTTATTTATTATTTCGTATCGCCGGTAAAAAAGCTGTCGCTGAGATGAACAGTTTTGATTTGCTGTTTGTCGTCGTCGTCAGTACGATTGTTAGTCAACCGATTTCCTCCTTTCGGATATGGGAGACAATTTTATATGCAGGTGTATTTTTCCTAGTTTATCTGTTATTTTCGTTTTTATCTTTAGATAATCGTTTACGTCATTATTTAGTGGAAAAGCCAACAGTCTTAATTAAAAATGGAGATATTCAAGAAAAAGGATTAAGAAAAGAACAAATGACAACCGCCTCCTTGCTCGGAAAAATTCGACAAAAAGGATATGCGAATGCGCAAGATGTAGAGCTTGCCGTCATGGAAGATACCGGAAAAATTAGTGTGATCCCTAAGGCAAAAGCAAGGGCTTTGCAACCACAGGATATTCAACTGGAACCAACCCCTACGTTTATCCCAATTCCACTAATCATGAACGGAGAAGTTTTACAAAAGAACCTGAAATATTTAAATAAAGATTTCTCGTGGTTACAAGAGAAACTACAAGCCCACAATGTATCGTTTAATGATATATCAGATGTCACGTTAGCAACGTATAACCAAGATGGAACGGTACATGTCGATACCGATAAGGGAGAGGAATAGTTTTTTCAAAAGTTGGCGAATGGTTGGTTCCACGTCACGCTTTCATTTATGTAAATACATGCAGGTTTCACCACATCATGTCTCACTTTAAAAGAGCGAAGTGCTGTTTCATTGTTGACAGCTAATGACGTGTATGGTAAATTTACTATTAATTCGAGATAAATGAATTGAAAGTTTTACTTTTTTTGTATCATATCTCGAAATTGAGATAAATACATTGGAGGAGAAAAGCATTCAATTTGAAGTGAAACATATGATGGTATCTAAAGTAAGAGGACAATTTGATTCATATGATTTAACGGATTTAACTACTGCGTCCATTGCATTTGAATTTGACGTAGCAAGCATTAACACCCACAGTGAGGACCGAGACAATCATTTGCGCTCGGAAGATTTCTTTGATGTAGAAAAATATCCAACCATCACATTTCAATCTACCGATATTCAAAAAGATGGCGACGACTATGAAGTGACTGGTGACTTGACGATCAAAGATGTGACAAAGCCAGTAACGTTTGCGACAAATCCATGGGGAGTAGAAGTGTACGAAGAGTTTGGACTTACATGGAACGCAGCCCTTGAAACAGGTGGAGTTCTTGTTGCAAAAGATATTAAAATTTGAGTGGAATTAGAATAAAATCCAGCGGAATAATAAAAAAAGAAAAACCAATTTGACTTTCCAAAGTCAAATTGGTTTTAAAAACGATAATATCTCTAATTCGAGATATTATGTGATTGAAGGAGAATGAATCATGAAAAAAACAGAAGGGATTCATCATATTACTGCAATTGTAGGACATCCCCAGGAAAATGTTGATTTTTATGCAGGAATTTTAGGACTGCGACTGGTGAAGAAAACAGTGAATTTTGACGATCCGGGAACGTACCATTTTTATTTTGGAGATGATAGGGGAAATCCTGGAACGATTATTACCTTTTTCCCTTGGCCGAATGCTTATCGTGGGAAAATTGGCGGCGGTCAAGTAGGGGTGACAACATATGTGATTCCCCCTGGGGCGATGTCTTTTTGGGAAAAACGATTAGATAAATTTAAGATAAAATATGAGAAGTCCAAACGATTCGGAGAAGAATTTCTACAGTTTGAAGATGTGCACGGATTAAAACTCGAGTTTGTGGAGCGAGAAGAAGGGGAACAAAACGAATGGACTTTTGGTGAAGTGATGCCGGATGTGGCAATCAAAGGATTTGGAGGTGCTGTTCTTTATTCTTTGCACCCAGACGAAACGATACGTTCATTAGAAAAGACGATGGGACTTGAGAAGATTGGAGAAGAAGGGGATGACGTCCGCCTCAAAGCTTATGGACACATTGGAAATATCATTGATGTCAAACGGATTCCATTAGAGCGAGGACAAATGGGAGTAGGTACCGTTCACCATATTGCTTGGCGAGCGAAAGATAAGGACGATCACTTAGATTGGCAAGCATATGTTCGCAAGCAAGGTTTTCGAGTAACAAACGTTCGAGACCGGAATTATTTTGATGCGATTTATTTCCGTGAGCACGGTGACATTCTGTTTGAAATTGCCACCGACCCACCGGGCTTTCTTCATGATGAAAGTTATGAAACAATGGGAGAACCATTGAAATTACCACCGCAATATGAAAGTTATCGCAAACGATTAAATCAAACACTCATTCCGATTGAAGTAAGAACATTAGATTAGGAGGGATTTTCTTTGCTTTCCTTTGATCCGAAAAATCAAACGGTACGAGAGAATTATAAATTACTTATTGGAACGGTCATTCCGAGACCGATTGCATTTGTGACGAGTGTCGCGGAAGACGGAACGATAAACGGAGCACCTTTCAGCTTTTTTAACGTCGCTTCTTCCCATCCCCCGATGCTTTCCGTTGCTGTGCAAAGAACGAATGGCGTCCAAAAAGATACCGCAAGAAACATTTTAGCGAAGAAAGAATTTGTCATCCATGTTGTAGACGGCACAAACGTTGAAAAAATAAATGAAACCGCCGCAACCCTTCCTCCCGATGAAAGCGAAGTGGAAAAGGAAAACTTCACGCTCGTTCCTAGCGACGAAATATCCGTGCCAGGAATTAAAGAAGCGAAAGTCCGCTTCGAATGTGTGTTAGAAACGTGTGTCCCACTCAGGGAAGGAGAAAGAATCTCTTCCGACTTTATTATCGGAAGAGTAGTCAAGTTTCATGTAGATAAAGAGATTTATGACGCTCAATCAGGACGAATTAACGAGAAAAAACTAGGAGCGGTCAGTCGCTTAGCAGGGACGAACTACGCTCATATTGGAGATGTTTTCTCGTTACAACGACCGAAATAAAGTAGGAGGAGAAATCATTGAACGAGTTAAAAGGAATCCATCACATCACAGCGATTACGAGTAGCGCCGAGAAAATTTATGAATTTTTCACGTACGTGTTAGGGCTACGGTTAGTAAAGAAAACGGTCAATCAAGATGATATTCAAACGTACCATCTCTTTTTTACCGATGATGTCGGCAGCCCTGGCACAGACATGACTTTTTTCGATTTCCCGGGAATTCCAAAAGGAGTACACGGGACAGACGAAATTTCGAAAACGTCTTTTCGCGTTCCGGATGACAAGGCGCTGGAATATTGGGTGAAGCGATTTGATCGTTTAAACGTACGGCACGATGGCATCAAAGAGCAGTTCGAGAAAAAAGTGCTTCCGTTCGTTGACTTTGATGACCAACAATATCAATTAATTTCGGATGAAAATAATGAAGGGGTTGCCGCAGGTATTCCGTGGCAAAAAGGACCGATTCCGTTAGAATATGCAATTACTGGCTTAGGCCCGGTGTTTGTACGGGTATCCCAGTTTAACTACTTGAAAGCAGTGTTAGAACAAGTGTACTTCATGAAAGAAATCGCACAAGAAGGCTCGTTTCATCTGTTTGAAATGGGCGAAGGAGGAAACGGAGCTCAAGTCATTGTGGAGTACAATACCGTTTTGCCGCGGGCACGTCAAGGTTACGGCACAGTCCATCACGCCGCTTTTCGCGTGGAAGATAAACGAGAAATTGAAGCGTGGATGAAACATTACGCCACTTTTCAAGTTCCGAACTCCGGCTATGTCGAGCGGTATTATTTCGGGTCACTGTACGCCAATATCGCTCCAGGAATTTTATTTGAATTAGCAACGGACGGACCGGGCTTTATGGAAGATGAGCCGTATGAAACCCTTGGAGAGAAGTTGTCTTTACCGCCGTACTTTGAACATAGACGGGAAAAAATTGAAAAATTAGTCCGCCCGTTAGAAACGGTGAGAAGTACGAAAGTGTTTGAAAAAGAGTATGAATGACAAAGGAGTAAGAGAATGAAACATATTTTTCAACAAGGAACAGACGCTACGAAACCGACTCTTTTGTTGCTGCATGGAACAGGAGGGACGGAACAAGACCTCGTTCCCCTTGGAAAAGAAATTGACCGGGAAGCCAATATTCTCAGCGTGAGGGGAAATGTATTAGAAAACGGAATGCCGCGCTTTTTCAAACGACACGCAGAAGGAGTCTTTGATGAAGAAGATTTAATTTTTCGCACGAAAGAACTGTATGACTTTCTCGATGAAGCAGCGGAAAAGTATGCCTTCGACCGAGACAATGTATTTGCCATTGGATATTCAAACGGTGCGAATATTGCCGGCAGCCTATTATTTCATTATGAAAATGCGCTAAAAGGCGCTATGTTACACCACCCGATGGTACCACGACGAGGAATTACCCTTCCAAATTTATCGGGAGTATCGGTGTTTATTGCCGCTGGAATGAACGACCCAATTTGTCCACCGGAAGAATCGGAAGAGTTGAAACGGTTACTGGAAGAAGCAGGAGTAGACGTCACTCTTTTTTGGGAGAACAAAGGGCATCAGCTCACGATGAACGAAGTAGCCAAAGCGAAGGAATGGTACAAAAGCGTTTCATGAAAGAAATGATTGGTTTGAAGCAGAATAGATGAGGGAATGAGTGATAGTGGTGCAACCGACACGCCAATTTTAAGCCCGTAGGAGGGACCAGACATGAGTAACCGTTTTGATGATAAAGTAGTGATTATTACCGGGGCAGGTTCTGGCTTAGGACAAGCTTCCGCCTTACAAATTGCGAAAGAAGGTGGAAGGCTTACTTTAGTCGATTTAAATCAGGAAGGATTAGAAGAAACGAAAAATCGTATTTTGGAAGAGGTTCCCGAAGCGGACATTCTTCTTGTCACAGCAGATGTATCGAAAGAAGAAAACGTGAAAAATTATGTCGAACAAACGGTGCAACAATACGGTCGGATTGACGGATTCTTTAACAATGCGGGAATTGAAGGAAAACAAAACTTAACGGAAAACTACGGCAGTGAGGAATTTGATAAAGTCGTTTCCATTAACTTAAACGGTGTCTTTTATGGCATGAAATATGTGCTCGCTGTCATGAAAAAACAAGGTTCCGGTTCCGTTGTCAACACAGCTTCCGTTGGCGGTATTCGCGGGGTTGGAAATCAATCGGGATACGCCGCAACGAAACACGGTGTTGTTGGACTCACTCGGAACTCTGGAATTGAGTACGGACAATATGGAATTAGTATTAAAGCGATCGCTCCAGGAGCAATAATGACACCGATGGTAGAAGGCTCCCTAAAACAAATGGACCCAGATAATTGGGAGGAAGTTGGGAAACAATTTGTGGAACCGAACCCGATGAAACGATTTGGAAAACCAGAAGAAGTGGGTTATTTAGTCGCATTTTTGCTTTCCGACCAAGCAAACTTTATTAACGCAGCGGTCATCCCTATCGACGGTGGCCAGTCGTATAAATATTAACAATAACAGAACCGTCTCTCTATCCCATGGATAAAAACGGAGGAAGGAAGAGGCGGTTTTTTTGTATGTGAAAATAGCTAAAAACTATGATAACGATAGGGAATTGCTAATTGATAACGAGTAACAGACGTTTTAAGGTATAAGTAGACTATCTTTTTGGGAGGGATCGTCGTTGAAAAAAGCCATCTTTTATCATGCCGGTTGTCCAGTGTGTGTTGATGCAGAAAAGATGATGATGGGCTATTTAGACCGATCAAAAGTAGATGTCGAAATTGTTCACTTTGGGGAAGAGCCATCAAGAATTGCGGAAGCGGAGTCTGCTGGAGTGAAATCCGTTCCGGCGCTTGTTGTAGACGGTCAACCTTACCATATTAATTTTGGTGCAAGTATGGAAGAAGTGAAAAATGGGTAACAGCAATAAAGGAGGTGTCCAAAAAGTCATGATTGGTGACTTTTTGGACATTTTTTTGTTACCGCTTCATCAAAAATTGCTTCTGGAAACGCCCCTTGGCCGAATAGGCATGTTTCCAACACCAAATTGTTGATGGAAGTAAGTCATGGATAGTCATGCCATCGTTTCATTCAAAAATAGTTTGTGGAAACAAGCCATGAATGGATCATGGCACCGTTTCAATCCAAACACCATTGTGAAAGCAATCCATGCACGATGTATGGCACCGTTTCAGCGCTAAATGATTGTTGAAAGGAACGCTCGATTTATTTTTCAGGACTTATTAGACAGCCTCTTTTTCATTCATAGGGATGATTGCGCAAGGAAACTATCGGATGTTATCTTGCTTGTTTGTTTCACTTGTTCAATGAAAGCTCTCGTTGCGGTGCACATAAACCTGTCTTTGCGGTACACAAATCCGATGGTTCTTTTTGGAGTTGGATGGATGAGCTTTACTTTTGCAATAGAATTTTTCTTGATAGTGTCAAGATACGGGGAGGGTAAAATGCTCACGCCAATACCTTCAGCAACCATTTCGGTCAATGTCTCCAACGTCGTCATTTCCAAAGTCGGTTCTGAGGTAATCCCTATTTCTTGTAAATGTGTATCAATCAGTTGACGAAGGAAGTAATTTTTTGGAAAAGTCATTAAAGAAGTATTTTCAAGTTCAATCATTTTTTCGCGGGAAAAAGGATGACTTGTTGGGACAGCCAATGATAGTTCTTCCGTGAAAAGTGGGATGGAGGCGATCTCATCCTGTTCCACCGGTAAAAACGTCACCCCTACATCAATTTCATTTTCCATAAGAAGTTTTTCGATATCGCCTGTCATTAGTCCTAAAATGGATAGTTTAATATTTTGGAAGAAATTTTTTGAAGTGAATAATAGCGGGGGACAGAAGGTAATCAATACACGTTAACAACGAACCGACGCGAAGCTCGCCCCGTTCTAAACCATCTAAATCTTTTAGTGCTGCTTGGGCTTGTTCTAATTCGTAAAATACTCTTTTGCTATGGCTTAATAAAATTTTTCCCGCTTCTGTCAACACGATTTTTTTTTCTACTCGGTCAAACAAAGGAACGCCAACTTCTTCTTCTAAAATTTTAATTTGTTGACTCAAAGTCGGTTGCGCAATGTTTAACTTTTCCGCGGCTCTTGTAAAATGTAACTCTTGACAGACCGTCATAAAATATTCCAGTTGTCTTAGCTCCATTTCATCCCGATCCCTTCCAATAAAAGTAGTTGATTATTATTATGGGAGAATGGGTGGGGATAGACAATCCTTTTTATTTAGAAGATTAAAACTATTTCGCGACGAAGATGGATTGCCAGGGATGACAGATAGCATTCACCGTGTCTATCCAAAGGCGAAACATCAAGTGTGCTGTGTACATGTCGCTCGAAACATTTCCAGCAAAGTACGTGTAAAGGATCGCGCAGCCATTCTCGATGATTTTAAGGCCGTCTATCAAGCGAAAGACCGTGAAGAAGCTTTAGAAGCCTTAGAACAGATGCA
>NZ_WKJG01000041.1 GCF_027853235.1 Aliibacillus thermotolerans | reverse complement strand
CGTTCGTCCTGAGCCAGGATCAAACTCTCCATGAAAGTTGATCTTGCTCTTTTTAAAATACTTCATTCCTCTAATGAAAAGAAGAAATTGACAGACGCTTGACTTTCATTCAATTTTCAAAGGACACTTTGTTATTATCGCTCAAACAAGCGACTTTTACAATCTAACTCATATTTTTAAAACTGTCAACTACTTTTTTGATTTTTTGTTTCTCTCCGTAGCGACATTTAATACTATAGCACCTAAATAAATATTGGTCAACTGTTTTTTTGAAAAAAATTTATATTCTATTGAAAATGAAAACCATTAAAAATGTACGGTTTCATATTATACCACGATTTACCCTTGTTTGTTATCTACACAATAAAGATTTTGATCTACCAATTACTTTAAAAAGTTGTTAACTATTATAGCAGGTGGAGAATATGTTATACTCGATGTAGTTCAGGAGGGAATAATATGGCTACTAAGACATCAAATAAAATAAATCGAATCCGCACTTTTGCTTTGTCCCTAGTTTTTATTGGGATTTTTGTCATGTACATAGGTATTTTTTTTCGCTCATCTCCTATTATAATGACAATTACAATGATTTTAGGTTTTCTTTTTGTCGTTTCAAGCAGCGGTGTGTATTTTTGGATCGGAATGATTTCAACCAAAGCCGTTCGGGTGGAATGTCCCACTTGTGGAAAGATCACGAAAATACTTGGACGAGTCGATGCTTGTATGCATTGCGATGAACCGCTCACACTAGATCCGGCATTAGAAGGAAAAGAGTTTGATACGAAATATAACCGAAAATCGTATCAATCTCAAGATGAAAAACCCCAAAATGAAAATCAAAAATAATAAAGAAGAACTGCTCAAAAAATAAAAGCACCTCATATGTTTCATAGCATACAGAGGTGCGCTTCATAAAGAGAGCAGTTTTATTACCCATCATAATATTCCTTAAATTATATCAGCTCATTCATTTAAGAGGGTTTACATATTCTCCCACTATAACTAGAAGTCAATAATCAATGTTTTTCGGTTTTACATTCCGGACACGTACCATAAACTTCCATGCGGTGGCTCTCGATTTCAAAACCGGTAACATGTTCTGCCAGAGTCTCTACTTCATCTAGTCCAGGATAGTGAAAATCAACAATTTTTCCGCATTCTGTACAAATGACGTGATAATGATCCGTTGTTACACAATCGAATCGACTTGATGAGTCACCGTAAGTTAGTTCTTTTACGATACCTACTTCTTTAAAGACACGAAGGTTATTATAAACTGTCGCAACGCTCATATTTGGGAATTTGCCTTCAAGGGCCTTATATATTTCATCTGCCGTAGGATGGCTCATCGAATTATACAAATATTCCAAAATGGCATGACGTTGTGGAGTCATACGAACCTTCGTATTTTTTAATGCGTTCACTGCTTCCTGTAATTGTTCGTTCGCCATCGTCATGCACCTCACTTTCTATATAACAATTACTACATGATAATTCTTATAATTTATTTTAGCTGATAGAACAAGGTATTGTCAACGATTAGCTCTTAAGATGCATTTTCTTTTATATATGCTAGTGTGTCCGCTACGTGATTTTTCACTCTAACTTTTCTCCACTCTTTCACTAAAGTTCCATCTTCATCAATGAGAAAGGTAGAGCGTACAATTCCCATGTATTCTTTTCCGAAATTTTTCTTTAGTTGCCATACGCCATACATTTTAGCAACTTCTTTTTCTTCATCGGATAAAAGCGGAAATGGTAATCCGTGTTTTTCAATAAATTTTTCATGTTTGTCCAATGGGTCCGGGCTTACGCCGAGAATAACCGTGTTCACTTCTTCAAATTCTTTCATGTAATCTCTAAAGTCACATGCTTGGGTCGTACAACCCGGAGTCATATCTTTTGGATAGAAATATAAAACGACTTTTTTTCCTTTGTAATCTGATAAGCTAATGTTTTTCCCATTACTTGCTGGTAAAGTAAAATCAGGTGCTTTTTCTCCAACTGTTACACTCATATGAAATCCTCCCGTTTTTTATTCTTTGCTATATAATAAGAGTAACTTTATTTTTCATTTTCCTCAATTGATTCCTTCTAAATAGTATATATCTCATTTCATCAAATTAACAAACTGTTTGACTATACATAAAAAATTCTTCCAGTACAACTTGACGTACTGGAAGAATGTTTACTTTCAAACGTTCCGTCTACTTTTTTGTATAGAGTCCACGACAGTGCAGAAACAGTCCCGTCCGATCTGGTTCTCCACTCATGCAATCGTTTCCAAATAGAAATCGATTGTTATAAATTGAAAATTCCCACTTTTCTGAATTATGCCATGGCAACCATGTTCCAAATGATTGTCCCACTGATTACATTACAATACCGCTCCCGTTGCTAATGAAGTGTACTTCCCTTGATAAAAAAGTAACGGGTTCGTACATTCTTCAAAATGAAGGTCTATTACTTTTCCAACAAAAAGAGTATGATCTCCTTCTACGTGTTCACTCACTACTTCGCATGCAATTTGAGTCGGTGCTCCTGCAATCACTGGTACATCTGCTAATCGGTCAAAGGGAACATCGCGTTCTTCTTTCAGCTGTCCAGCAAAAAGCATAGATAGCTCTTTTTGATTTTGAGACAGAATGTTGACTGCGTACTTTTTATTTTTTCTTATTTTTTCTAGCATATTCGCTTTCTCTCCAATGGAAATCACTACTAGTTTCGGATCCAAAGAAACCGACATAAAGGCATTTGCAGTCATTCCGTGAATATCTCCATCTACTTCCGTTGTGATGATATTCACACCAGTTGCGAAGTTCCCCATCGCATATCGAAATTTGCGCTCATCCATCAAACTTCTCCTTTCTACATTTATTGTTTCACTAATTGGTCTATTTCAGAAACATTTATCCACGTTTCATTGGTCCAACCATTGATGTCATAGTCATTCAATGCTGATTCGGCAAATGCGATATATTCATCTGCTGCACCGGTTGCTTGAGCATGTTTCAATGCCTCTAACCGGATATTTTCATGGTTTCCAGCGTAGTTTACTTCATACAATTCGTGACGGCCACCAAACTCGGTACCGATAGCGTCCCAAATCATTTTTAATAATTTCACACGTTCTTCTGCATCAATGCCTGTTCCGCGATAATATTTATCAAGGAATGGTCTTAGTTCAGGATTCAAGAAGTCTTTAGAGCTAGAAGGTAGTTGAATGAGTCCACCAGCAACGACTTGTTCAAAAATATTTTTTACGCGAACCCAAACACTCGGAGCAAGGACACGATAAGCAAATGCAGAAGCACCATTCGGAACAGCTGCGCCGCCCATTCCTTTTTCAGGATTCGTAGCCATTGCTGTCGTAAGGCTCCAAATCATGTTGCGCAACGCTAATACTTCCCCAACATTCGCTTGTACTCCTCTAAATTGTAGCGTACCTGCTCCTTCTGTCGCTTTTAGCAGTAATCCAGCCATGAAGTCTAACTTCACCGCCAATCTCGTTGCACCGTGGAAACAGAATCTATTTACAAAGCCTGAGCGAGGAACAAAATTGTTGGATACTTCGATATTTTTATAAGATAACACGTCTTCCCACGGGATAAATACGTTATCAAGGACAATAACCGCGTCATTTTCATCAAAACGACTGGAAAGTGGGAAGTCATAAGGCGTTCCACTTCTAACCGCATTTAATTCATATGATTGACGACTAATCATTTTTACACCAGGTGCATTCATCGGTACGAGGAAAATAAGGGCATGACTTTGATCACCGTCTCCTAAATCTGTTGGTCCATAATTTGCAACAAAGTTATAGTTTGTAAGTGGTGCAGCCGTTCCTACCATTTTGGCACCGCTTACAATAATTCCGTCATCTCTTTCTTTCACCGCCCGTACGTACACATCTTTATTTTCATGGAGAGGTTTGGAACGATCCACTTGCGGATTAATAATTGTGTGGTTCACAAACGCTACATCTTTCCCTGCTTTTTTGTACCATGCTCTCGCATTGTCTTCGAACCCTTCATAATAATTCGCATAAGCATTTAAGTGACCTAAAAATGAGGCTTTATAGTCCGGAGTGCGACCCATAAACCCGTAGTTTAACTTCGCCCATTCGGCAATGGCATCCCTCGTTTTCAATAAGTCATCTGCACTTTCTGGCGTTTTAAAGAACCAATGTGTCTTCTCTCCAAATTCGTTTTCTGTGACTAACTTTTTGCTTGCTTCTTTATCATGTAGCATATCATACATTCTTGCGTAAGAACGCGCCGCATTACAAAAAGCAGGATGCGTCGTCACATCATCGACCTTTTCTCCGCATAAGTATACTTCTCTTCCATCGCGTAAACTTTCTAAATATTCTTTTCCTGTAAACATATGAATCCTCCTATTTACTTAGTTATTTGTCATTTTGTAAGTTCATTGTATTTGGAAACGCTTACATAAACAACAGCATGAATTGCTTGAATATTATTTATTATCAAACACTTTATGTCGGTTTATAAAAAGGAAAGCAAGGTCTGTCCGTATATACGCCCAATTAAAAAATAAAAGCCTCCGTGTGAAAGGAGGTTTTTATTACTAATACTTTTCTAAATCTAATGTTCCAATGGAGATTAACGCTTGGATAGACAATAGTAATTTGTAAGAAACTTCTGGATGTTTAATATCTTGTTCCATTACTTTTTCAATTTTCCCAATGCGATATCGAAGTCCACTTAAAGATAAAGATAAATCAGAAGCGGTTCTCTCTAAATTGCCACCATTTAATAAGTACGAATATAAAGTTTTGATTAATTCCAAGTTTTTATGGTCTTCGAGTTTTTCTCCTAATGGCCTTAATGTATATAAAGCCATTCGTTCTACTTCTTTTTTATTATTGGAATTAATTAATGGTCCAAGAATTCCCAATGACTCAAATGTCATTAAATTGTTTGTTTTCGAAGTCATTCTTACTGAAGTAAGAGCTTCTTGGTAACTTTCAGAGGCCTTTTCAATTTCATCAGAAGACATGCTTATTCCCGCTCGAAATGAAACCGAAGGATATTTTTTTGAGAACGTCTCTAAATAATGTTCACAAACCTTTTGAATCCCCTCTTCTTCCACTTCTTGTTTCAATAATAGCATGACTAAATGATTTCCTTGTTGCCCCGTTAAAATACTTTTTCCTTGTTTTTGAAAGTAGAGAGAAGTTTCATTCATCACTTCTTCCAAAAAAGTTAAATCTTTTTTATAAGAGTCAAATAACGTTTCTATACAAACAACAACCATATAATAATCTTGAAAAAGATCTACCCCTACAAAGTGACTTCTTCTAACAATTTCTTCTTTTGTATATTCGCCGTGAATCATTTGTTCTAAAAATCTTCCCTTGACTCGTTCTTCTGCTTCTAATTCAGTTCGTTTGTTTAATAAATACAATGAACAAATTGTGGAAATACGCTCGATAATCATTTGTAATAAATGAGGTTCTTTATCTTCCAAATCGCAAATAAATGAACAATATCCATTTAGTTCCCCTTGTAAGTAAACAGGAGATGTGAGGCGTGTGTGATTCTCTAATGAAATGATTTCTGTTTGATAAAACGGCTTCCTTTTTAATTTTTGACAGTGAATATACTCTTTAAATGACTCATTTATTTCTTTCCATTCATTTTGTGACAAACCTCCTGAAGCAATTGGTTTAAATTCTGCACTTTCTACCAATATCGCTGTATCCGTTAGCTCGTACACGAGATTCATTATCGCAGGTAAATCTTTTCCTTTTAAAATTTCCTCTGTCAACTTATTGTTTATAGTAGAGACGTTTTTTAAATGGTTTCTTTCTTCAAGTAATTTTTCATATGTCAGTTCCAATTCTTTTACGATCGGTTCTTCTTTAAAAAACTTCAATTCTTCGCTCATTTCATCTGTCAAATAATCGACGGTTCGGCACACCCATTTACAAATCTTATCTCCTATTCCAACACAAGATATTTCTTTAAATACAACCTTTTGATTACAAATTTCTGTTAAGTAACCGTTCGCATATCCGACTAACGTGTGACATACTGGTGCATCCGCTATTCCAAATTGTTCAACATACTCAAATCCTTCATAAGAATCTTCCCAAGTTCCTTCCAGATAGAGAGAGATTTTATCTTGATAATTCTTCACTTTCATACGGGTAATCGTTGCTTTCGTATGTCCTCTCAATTGGTGATAAACAGGACCTTTTTCTATTTTTGTAACAGTTGTCTCATTTTTAAATTTTTTCTTAATAATCTTTGCATCTTCTCGTCCTAAATGAGCGCCATAGCGAATTAAAAATCCTTTTACTCTGTTCATTCCAATATTTTCGTATAATTCTTTTCTTAAAATGCCAACCGAAGATGTTGGGATTAAAATTGTTCTACTGCCTTCCATGTAAATTAATCCGTCCTCCGTAAAAGTTGTATGACGATGTTGTGGTAGGCTCTTATCCAACTAACAGCCCCCCTTGAAACCGTTTTTTGCAAGCGATACCATATTTGATAATATTTTAATTATAGTGAATAGTGAATGAATATTCAACGGCAAGTACACATCTTCTGGAAAAATGTGTCACACTTTATTTCTAGCTCTTTCGTTGTTCCGTGATACAATAGACATGGATTTGATATAGAGGAGGCTTGACCATGAATACAGCAACATCTGAGAGGTTATATAAAGAAGCTGAAGAACATATTGTAGGAGGGGTAAACAGCCCATCTCGATCATATCGCGCTGTCGGTGGAGGAGCGCCTATTTTTATGGAAAAAGGAGAAGGCGCATACTTTTATGACGTCGATGGGAATAAATACATTGACTATCTTGGTGCATATGGACCCATTATTACCGGTCATGCTCACCCTCACATTACACAGGCTATCCAAAAAGCTGCTGAAAACGGGGTGTTGTTTGGTACACCGACGAAACTTGAAAATCAATTTGCGAAAATGTTAAAAGAAGCGATTCCTTCTTTAGAAAAAGTTCGCTTTGTCAATTCTGGAACCGAAGCGGTCATGACAACGATTCGAGTGGCTCGTGCTTATACTGGTCGAGACAAAATTATCAAATTTAGCGGCTGTTATCATGGTCATTCAGACCTTGTATTAGTGGCAGCTGGTTCAGGCCCTGCAACCCTTGGTTCCCCTGATTCTGCTGGAGTGACGAAAAATATCGCCAGTGAAGTGATTACCGTCCCTTTTAATGACAGTGAATCATTAAAACAAGCCCTTGAAACGTGGGGAGAAGACGTTGCCGCTGTACTTGTGGAACCTATTGTCGGTAACTTTGGGATCGTCGAACCAAAAGCTGGCTTTTTAGAAAGTGTGAATGAACTGGCCCATGCGAACGGTTCCCTTGTCATTTACGATGAAGTGATTACTGCCTTTCGTTTTATGTACGGCGGAGCTCAAAACTTGCTCGGTGTTACTCCTGATATGACGGCGATGGGAAAAATTATCGGCGGTGGACTTCCGATTGGTGCATACGGTGGTCGCGTGGATATTATGGAAAAAGTCGCACCACTTGGACCAGCTTATCAAGCAGGAACGATGGCGGGAAATCCGGCTTCCATGAATGCCGGAATTGCTTGCTTAGAAGTGTTACAACAAGACGGGGTTTACGAACATTTAGATCTGCTTGGCAAAAAGTTAGAAGACGGCTTACGAGAGATCATTTCCTCCCATTCGATTCCCGCAACGATCAATCGTTTAAAAGGGGCATTGACTTTATTTTTTACGTCCCATAAAGTAAGTAATTACGAAGAAGCCGAACAAAGCGACGGAAAATTGTTTGCTCGCTTCTTTCAAAAGATGCTCCAACAAGGAATTCATCTTGCGCCGTCCAAATACGAAGCATGGTTTCTTACCATCGCACATACGGAAAAAGATATTGATGAAACGCTTCTTGCTGCAAAACGAGCGTTTTCAGAAATGGAGGAGGAAGTGTCAGAGTGATAGCTACGAATCAAAGTGCTTATTCTTTCTATGACGGGTGATCATCATACGAGATATTCAAGATAGAAAGATTCGACATAGAAAGGAGGCACTGGCTTCTTTAGGAGAACGCCAATGCGAAAATGAAATTAGGGGCGAGAATTTTTAAAACAGGGCTTGCCATTATATTATCGATATACACGGCTCGTTGGCTTGGATTGGAACCAACCTTGTATGCTGCCCTATCAGCCACCTTTGCCATACAACCGTCTATCTTTAAGACATATCAAACAATTTTAGAGCAAATCCAAGCAAATATGATTGGCGCGACAATTGCCGTCATATTTGGCCTTACTCTCGGCCACAACCCTGTGATCATCGGGGTAGCAGTGATGGTAGCCATTGCTATTATTCTCAAATTAAAACTTGAAACATCCGCCATATCCCTTGCGATTGTTACCATCATTATTATCATGGGAAACCCCCAAGACGGCTTTATTTTGTTTGCGCTCGAACGTTTTTCTTTAATTATGCTCGGTGTTTTTTCTGCCTTCGTAGTTAATTTAGTGTTTTTGCCACCAAAACATGAAAATAATCTCTATTATAAAATGACGGACTTAACCGATGAAGTGATTCGCTGGATTCGTCTTATCACGAGCCATGATTATGACATTCAATCGTTTAAAAAAGATCTTTCTCACATGAATGAAGCTTTGGTAAAACTTGACAATTATTTTCTCCTGTACAAAGAAGAGCGAAATTATTTCCCAAAAACGAAGTTAGGGAAAGCACGAAAACTTGTCATTTACAAACAGATGATCGTTACTTTGAAAAAAGCTTTTATGATATTAAAAATGCTTGACCGTCACGATAATGAAGTGCAAAGTATGCCCGATAGAATGAAAAAGCTTATAAGACACCAGCTGGAACACCTCACCGACTATCACGAACGCATTCTTTTGCGCTATATTGGGAAAGTAAACTTACAAATTACCGATGAAATGGCAGAAGAAGTGGATGAAGGGCGGGAATCACTGACCGACTTGTTTATGGATCTTTATGATCATAATGAAATTGACCGCGAACAATGGTTGCGTATTTTACCTGTCGTGTCACATATCGTTGAATATAACGACGAATTAGAGCATCTTGACTTATTATTGGAAAGTTTTTTCCGTTATCATCAATCGGATGAACCAGTGAACATTGAAGAAAGAGTGTGAATACGAAGCACTTTGGTCTCAACATAGATGAAAAGATGTTGTGTGAACGATTCTATTCTTATTAACATCCTAACTAGAAGGCATATAAATTCTTTTTATCCGACAGAATGATAAAAGAGCAGGTCGCATTGATCATTCATGCAATCTGTATGACAAAAGATAGAAATAAAAATGTCGTATAAAATTTTTGCATGACATCCTCATAGCGCTTTGGTTCACAAAGTGTGGCTGGGACAAAACTTCAGTCATCGCCAAAAACTTGGTGAGTTTCTCTTTTTGTGTACAAAGAACAATTAAAAATGAAAATGATGAAAAAAGTGTCGTATGAACTGGTGATGCGACACTTTTTTCGTACAATCCGAACAGGAGTGGTTGTAAGAGGGGTGAAATTGAAAAAATTTAGGTGATTCGAAGCGTTTTTATGTTTCATGCGACGAATGACGCTAAAAAAAGAAGATGAATCGTCCCATGAACGTTTCATGCGACGCTTCATTTTGTAAAACACCGGTTAAAAGGTTGTATAAAAGCTGAAAATGGAATAAATCAGGATAAAAACAGGTCACATCATGTTTCATACGACCTTTTATTACGAGAACGATGCAATGAATGGTCGTATAAAAGATTCATACGACGAATTATCACACAAAATTCCTACCGAATGGTCTCATGACGAGGAGTTGCAATTGGTGCTTGCAAGGCTATTTATACTTCTTGTGTTAGAGTCACAGAGAAATGCACTTCCGGCGGTAAACTTAAGGAAATATACCGCCAGAAACAATGAACACCCTACAAAAATGGTTCCAAGCAAATTTTAGTGCTTGGAACCAATCTTTTTTGGCTAGTTATGTCTCATCCTTGTTTCAAGGAACTTTCGATACTATTCCGATAGAGAAATGAACAACAGCTTATACATACTGCACATCAAATAATTTTTTATAAGGACCGTTTCTTTGCATCAGTTCGTGGTGATTTCCAATTTCTACGATTTCTCCATCTTCAATGACGACGATTCGATCCGCGTGAGTAATGGTTGATAAACGATGAGCCACGATGAAAGTAGTTCTATTTTTTGCCAATTCCTCCATCGCTTCTTGAATGAGATGTTCACTTTCCAAATCAAGCGCGGAAGTCGCTTCATCAAAAATTAACATCGGTGGATTTTTTAAAAAGACGCGGGCAATTGCAATTCGTTGTTTTTGGCCACCGGATAACTTCACTCCTCGCTCCCCAACTGGCGTATCATAACCTTGGGGTAGTTCCCGGATAAATTGATCGGCGTTGGCTGCTTTTGCTGCCGCAATTACTTGTTCATCCGTCGCATCTGGATTTCCCATTAAAATATTCATCTTCACCGATTCACTAAATAAAATATTATCTTGTAAGACCATGCCAATTTGATCTCGAAGGGTCCGAATCTGTAAATCCCGAATGTCCTTTCCGTCTAGTCGAATCGTTCCCGAAGTGACATCATAAAAACGAGGAATCAGACTGACGAGTGTACTTTTTCCACCACCACTCATCCCTACAAGAGCAATCGTTTCCCCAGGAGATACGTGTAAGTTAATATTTTTTAACACATACCTACCGTCATCTTCATAAGCGAAGCTCACATTTTCAAACTCCACGCGACCTTCCGCTCTGGAAATAGGAACGGCGTCTTTTTTATCTACAATGTCATATTTTTCGTCTATAAATTCAAACACACGGTCCATGGAAGCAATCGACTGAGTTAATGTCGTAGACGAGTTCACCAGTCTCCGGAGCGGATTGTACAATCTTTCCATATAAGAAACGAAAGCAACCATTTGTCCTATGGCAAGATCAGAAGTTAATACAAAATATCCCGCTGCTAAAATAACGATTAACGGCGCAATATCGGTAATCGTATTCACCGCTGCAAAAGTTTTCGCATTCCATTTCGTGTGATCAATCGCTTTGTCCAAAAAATTACGATTTCTTTTATCAAACTGTTCTTGCTCATAATCTTCCAAGGCAAAGCTGCGTATGACACTCATTCCTTGTACCCGTTCATGAAGATGACCTTGGACCTCTGCTAACGCTTGGGAACGAACTCTCGTTAACTGACGGAGTCTTGAGTAAAAATACTTAATCGCAAAAATATAGAGCGGGAATAATACGATGGCAATCAATGTCAACCATACGTCCATCGTAAACATGATGGCGATGGCAATCAGAATGGTAATCATATCTAACCATATGTTCATTAACCCAGTAATGACAAAGTTTTTCGTCTGTTCCACATCATGAATGACGCGAGAAATTATTTCTCCCGCTTTATTGTTCGAATAAAAGCGAAGACTTAATTTTTGAATATGTGTAAACAGTTGATCACGAATATCATATAAAATTTTGTTCCCGGTCCACTGGGCAAAATATTGGCGATAATACTCAATGGGCGGTCGAGTAAGTAGGAAAAACAGAATCGTTCCACCAACCAGCCAAAATAATGTACTAATTTGTTTCTCTAGTTGCATCCCTTCAGCTAAGATAATTTCATCAATGACATAAGCTAAAAGTAAAGGAGTTAACAAAGGGATACCAAACTTCAGTATACCGATGATGATCGTTAAAAAGATTTCCTTTTGATACGGCTTTACAAATTGTAAATATCTTCTAATGCTCCCCATGTTACACCTCTCTACCAATAAAACAAAAACCGTTCATACCAATGTTCTACAAATAACGGAGAAAAAGGGCCTTTTCTTTGGTGTATCCAACTTTGCAGTTCTTCTAAAGTGTACTGCAATTGCGCATCAATTTGCGCAGGATAGTCCATTTCTTTCTTATGTTGTTCATATTCATCTTCATCTAAAATATGATACGTCATATCTGGATACACTCGAACATCCAAATCGTAATCGATATATTTAAGCGCTTCTCCATCCCACACAAAAGGCGTACCTAAATTACAATAGTAATGAATTCCATCTTCCCTAACCATCCCAATGACATTAAACCATTTCTTATTGTGGAAATAACATATGGCGGGTTCCTTTGTCGTCCACGTTCTTCCATTTGCTTCTTTCACTAACGTTCGATCATTGCCACCAATAATTTCTTTCGATGTCCCTTGCAAAATAAGGGTTTCTTCCCACACACGATGAAGCGTTCCGTTATGTTTATAACTATGGATTTGTATCGTCGTTCCTGTTTCCGGGAATGCCATGCCTTTCCCATCCTTCCAGAACTCAATTAAATTAAACCATATCTATGTATTATACATTCTTTTCTGTATAAAAGAAAAGGAAGACACTTTTTTTATCCAACACCGAAGATTCAATTAGCTTTATGATTTATCCGCAGTTTTTAAAAATTACCAATTGTATTCACACAGAAGCGAGCTCTTAGAAAGTTTTTCTTTCCAAGAGCCCGCTTGTGTCATTATTGCTGGTTTTGTTGTTTTTTCTGTTCAGATTGTTGATTTTGTTTCTTTACGGTTTGGGCGTCTGTTTCACTTGCAAATTCCGCTTGCTGTTTGCTTTGATTTTGAGCGGCAGCAGCGTTTTGTTTACGCACCTTTTGGGTATTTGTTTGTGAAGCTTCAGGTTGTTGTTTTTTCATATCATTCACCTCCACAATCTTTAACATGCCCAAAAGGTGACGAACTATCCTTATGAATTCACACAAATTATGTTAAAAGAGACATGCCGCCATCGATAATGATCGTTTGTCCTCGAATCATTTCAGCTTCTTTCGAAAGTAAAAACATCACACCGTTGGCAATATCTTCTTTTTCTACCATTCTTCCTGCCGGGGTTCTTTCAATCGCTTCACGCAGCATTTCTTCCCGATTCGGAAAATGTTTTAACGCATCGGTATCGACAACTCCGCCAGAAACAGCATTTACAACGATTCCTTTTTCCGCCAGCTCCACTGCCAAATATCTTGTCAACGCTTCTAAAGCCGCTTTCGATACACCGACTGCGGTATAGTTTTCCAAGTATCGAATCGAACCGAGAGAGCTAATGCTTACAATTTTCCCTCCTCCATTTTTTTCCATTATCTTTGCGGCTTCTTGAGCACAAAAAAGCAATGCTTTACTGTTGATGTTCATCGTCCAATCCCAATGTTTTTCTTCTAATTCCATAGCAGGCTTTTGCACACCAGAGGCGGCATTGTTTACCAACACATCTAAGCGTCCGTATTCGTTCGCTATTTTTTCGAACATTTCTTTAATTTTTTTCGGGTCCCCTACATTTCCTTTGACAACGAGTGCCTTCGCACCTAAAGCTTCAATTTCTGCAGCTGTCTCTTCCGCCGCTTTTTTGCTTCGGTTATAGTTTACAACGAGATTGTATCCTTCTTTGGCTAATTTCAATGCAATGAGTTTTCCAATACCGCGGCTGCTTCCTGTCACTAGTGCAACTTTTTTATCCATCATTGTCCTCCTTCAATGCATAAATAGAAATGAATTGCTCACAATAGGAGAAAAACGTTTTTCGCTTTCTGTTTCTCTTTTCCGTTAAAAAAGAACGAAACGAGGGGGATCTTATGAAGAAACAAAAATATTATGTGAACTTACATCCATTAAGTATGGATGCAATTAGTACCGTGAAAATTCCAGACCCCGCTTTGATTCAGTATGAGATTGAAGCAACGCCAGAAGAGCGGGATCAATTGGAGTTCGTATTAGCAGAAACCCAAAAGCATGACATGGAACTTCGAAATTTATTTTCATTTCGCCACTATGACGATGTGATTGCTGATGAAGATCGAAACGAATTTCAAAGTGGATTAAATCAAGTGTTTGATATGATATATGAGCTAGGAACACCTGAGACGAAACAACAGTTGAGAGAAATCGGTTTATTAAATGATGATAGTGATATAAACAAATATTAATGTTTCTACATGTTCATATGAGATTGTCCACCATCGACTTGAATCGTCGCACCACTTATCCAAGACGCTTTCTCGGAAGCAAGAAATACAACAACATTTGCGACTTCTTCGACCGTACCGAAACGTCCGCCTGGTATTTCTCGGCGGACAAATTTTTTCATTTTTTCTGGATCTTCATCCACTCGTTTCTGCCAACTACCTTCTGGATGAATAATCGATCCAGGTGCAACGGAGTTCACACGAATCCCTTCGGAAATCACTTCGTCCGCCAATGCTTTCGTAAAACTAATCAGGGCAGATTTTGCATTATTATAAGGAGCTTTTCCCCCTGACTCTCTTCCGTAAATGGATGAAATATTGACAATCGCTCCCGACTCTTGTTTTTTCATCACGGGAAGAGCTAATTGACTAAAATGAACCGCCGAAAAATAATTCCACTCCATCGCTTGTTGAAACTGTGAAAGCGGTGTTTCATCTACCGTCGTTCCTACACTTCCCCCTACATTATTAATGAGAATGTCAATCGTTCCAAACTGTTCCATATGATCTTTGAACACTCTCTCCCGCTCTTTTTCGTCGGTCAAATCCCCAGCAATTGGATACAATGAAGGATGCTCTTGTGCCGTTTTTTCCAATCCTTCTTTATTTCTTGCCACGATGCTAACCTCTGCCCCTTCTTTCGCAAAAAGAAGGGAAATTCCTTTTCCAATTCCCCGAGACGCACCGGTTACGAGTACTTTTTTATTTTGAAGTCCTAAGTCCATCGGCACTTTCTTCCTTTCTTTTTTGTTCTTTTAAAATCTTTTGATGGGAAACAGGAAATGCATATTGAGTAGCTTCTCTTAGCGTAAGCCAGGAGAGTCGCTCGTTTTGACATGTCTTTTGTCTTTTGACGATTCCTTCATACACTTCAATTTCCCATATGAGGTGAGTAAAAACGTGCTTCACTTCTTGTACTTTCTCGCCAATGATCGCTTCGATTTCGTATTCAGAAGACAAAAATTCTGTCAATGTCTCTTTTGTCTGCCCTGCCTCTTTTATTTCAGTATTTGGATATTCCCACAATGTCGCTAACAAACCATCATCTGGTCGCTGGTGAAATAACGTCTTCCCTTCTTCATTTTTTAATATGACCGCTGCCATCTTTTTGACCTTGGGGGCACGTTTTTTTGCTTTGACTGGTAGTTCTTCTTGTACTCCTTCTTCTCTTGCCATACAATATCGCTCTACTGGACATAACAAGCAGTGAGGAGAAGTTGGAAAACAAACGATCGCACCTAATTCCATCAAGGCCTGATTCATTTCAGACGGAAGAACTTCTTCTAAAAACGGTGGAATCACTTCTTCAAAAATCTTTCTTGTCTTTGCTTTCGTAATGTCTTCTGTAATGAGTAATAAACGAGAAAACACGCGCATCACGTTGCCATCAATGGCAGGCTCTGGTTGTTCAAACGCGATACTTAAAACCGCTCCGGCCGTGTACGGACCTACTCCTTTTAAGGAAGAAAACGCCTTTTTTTCATGAGGCACTTCGCCGCCATAGTTCTCTACTACCTCTTTTACCGCTTGATGCAGATGACGAGCTCTTGAATAATATCCAAGACCTTCCCACGCTTTCATTACTTCTTCTTCCCGGGCTTCGGCAAGTTCTTTCAAAGTAGGGAATGATTCGAGAAAACGGTGATAATAAGGAATAACTGTATCGACTTTCGTTTGTTGAAGCATCACCTCTGATACCCACACACGATAAGGATCTTGCGTTTTCCTCCATGGTAAATCCCGTTTATTCTCCTCATACCAATGAAGTAAATCTCGTTGAAAAGATGTAATATCCATGTGCCGTAAATAATCGTTCATTGATGATCATCGTCCCCTTATGTTTCCAGTTATTTTCATTTCACATCCTTCCGTAAAAATGCCCAACAGTTCACTTTTTCCAGCCCACCTACAACATGCTCATCTAATTTCTTAAAAAGTAAATGTTCCTTTGAACGACGCCACTTTTTTAAGGTATGATAGTGGGAGAGTGTAGGCACATCAAACATTTCCACATATAACCCTTCTTGATCAGCTGCTTGAAACCATTGGAAGTGATTGGCATCGTATGTGGAAAGTGCTCTTGCAAACTCTTTCATCAGCTTTTCATACTCTTGTACGCATTCGTTTTTCACTTTGTATTCCATGAAAACAGTAATTTTACTCATTTGTTACCTCCCAATCATTTCGTTAACATGTTTTCGATCATTATATTTTGGTATGAGCAAAGGAGGGCTTCAACCGATGGACACTGCCACACATATCGTTATGGGAATAGGACTCGGAGGGTTAGCCACCCTTGATCCCGCTGTATCTGAAAATCCAGCTGCGATGCAAACAGTGATGGCTGCCGTCATCATCGGATCGCAAGCGCCTGACTTTGATACCATTTTAAAATTAAAAAACAACGCAGTATATATTCGTTATCACCGTGGACCGACTCACTCTATTCCAGCGGTACTACTTTGGCCGTTCGTTGTTGCCGGAGCGATTTATGCGCTTTCACCTGCAGTTTCTTTTCTTCATTTATGGCTTTGGACTTTTCTCGCTGTCTTTTTACATGTATTTGTCGATATATTTAATGCGTATGGCACGCAGGCATTATCCCCCATTAGTAAACGGTGGATTGCATTAGGCGTCATTAATATATTTGATCCACTCATTTTTTTCTCTCATATTATTGCATTTATTTTATGGAGATACGGAGCGCCTCCAGGTCCTCTCTTTTTATATTTGTACATCGGCCTCATATTTTACTATATTTGGCGAATTTCTGCCCGTAATAAAGTGATTCAACATGCAAGACAGTTTCATCCACATGCGACACACTTTTTTATTTCTCCTACTTTTAGCTGGTACAAATGGCATTTAGTCATCCGCACAAAAGAGAGGCTCCACGTGACCGAAATGAGAAATGGCAAGTTAAGATATTTAGAAAGTTATCCATTTGAACCGATTCCTTCTCATCCAGTGATTAATGCAGCACGTAAAGATGAGAATTTGCAAGCGTTTCTCTCTTTTTCACCGACATATCGTTGGGTAGTGAAAGAAATGACAGAAGGTTGGGAAGTCACTTTTATTGATTTGCGCTATCGTAGCAAAGGATACTATCCGTTTGTTGCAGTGGTTCGCCTCGACCAGGATCTAAACATTACAACCTCTTACACGGGTTGGATTTATAGTGATGAAGCATTAGAAAAAAAGTTAAAGCAAGAGGAAAAACGGCGCTAATTTTTTAATAATCATAGAGTTCGAGCAGTGCAATCGGGATGGCCTCTTTTTCCTCGGAGTCATCTCGATAGCCCCATGCAAATACACCATTTAAATATTTTACAAAAAATGTTCCCCCGTCATGTTTGATACGGTACCGCTGTCCGGACATAAAATCGTCTGGATCAAGCAAATACGATTCTGCCATTACTCGTTTTCTTTCATAGACAGCCATTTCATTAGGCATGCCCATCTGTTCAGCTTTTTTCGCTTTTTCATTTAAGTAACGAATTTCTTCCATTAATTCTTGCTCTGTCATTTGACTATATCTTTTCTCCATTTTCCTCTACCTCCTTCTCCACTTGTTCTATGTAACGTTCAATATCTTCTAACTGAAAACCTTTTCGGTAAAGCGTCTGTTTTATTTTCTGTTTTAGTTCAAAACCATCGTATTTTCTTTGCCACTTGTTTAACGCTTTCTTTCCTTCTTTATAAAGCGCCGACCATTCCTCGTCTTTTGTGAAAAAGAGTTTGCTTTGTTCCCACGCTTTGATTGCAATAGACTTGGAAAAACCTTTCCGTTCAAGGGACGCTAGCAAACGATTTTTCATCATTTGGTATGATTCGTTCGATTTCTGTTTCCCTTTTTTCCGCAAAAATTTGCTGGCAACTTTCACTTGTTCCTCTTCATCGTATTGTAAAATAGCTTCTTCTATGATTTCCTCAGGAATCCCTTTTTGTTTTAATTCTTCACGGATAAAACGAGGTCCTTTATCGCTCAACCGCATGCGGGAAGAAACGAATAAACGAGCATATTCTACGTCATCAATGTAACGAAGCTTTTTTAATTTTGTGATGGCTTCGTCAATCCATGTATCTTCATACTCTTTTTTAAAAAGATAATTTCGCACTTCTTGTTCGGTTCTCATTTGATATTGGAGATAAGTTAGCGCCACTTGAAACACTTTTGCTTTTTCTTCTTCTTCCAAAATTCTTTTTAAATCGGTAGAAGAAAGCATTTTTCCTTTATGAATATTCCACTTCAGTAAAACTTCTTCCCCAACACTTCCTATATATTGCTCCGTCCCTTCGTCTTCCACAAACAAGTGATAACGATCTTTCTTTTTCTTTTGAACCGTAATTTTCGAAATGCGCATATTTCACCTCTTCCTTTTTCATTTTACTATTTTAACAGAAATGAGAATAAGAGTTGCCTTTTATCCTAACGCAACATCCAAAATCATCATGATTGTAAATCCAACCATGAGACTGATGGAAGCTAGATCTTTATTCCCTTTTTCTTGAGAACCGGGAATCACTTCCTCAGCTACGACAAAAATCATCGCACCTGCAGCAAAACTGAGCGCATAAGATAAAATCGGTTCAAAAAAAGCAACTGCCATCGCCCCAAGTACGGCAGCAAACGGCTCTACCATTCCGGAAAATTGTCCATACATAAAGCTTTTCCCTCTTGACATCCCCTCTCCCCGGAGAGGCATAGACACTGCTACTCCTTCAGGAAAGTTTTGGATGCCTATTCCTAGCGCTAAAGCAATTGCACCAGCCAACGTCGCTTCGGTATTTCCGGTGGCCAAAGCGCCAAAAGCAATTCCCACCGCCAGTCCTTCCGGAATATTATGTAAAGTCACAGCAAATACGAGCAAGGTGCTGCGAGATAAACGTTTCGGCTTAATACCTTCCGCATCGTTTAATTTGGCGTTCGGATGTAGATGAGGAACGATCTTATTCATAATGAAAATAAAAATGCCTCCAAACAGAAACCCAAATGCAGCGGGAAACCAACTTCCAATCGGATGGTTTTCAGACATGTCAATCGCCGGGCTAAGGAGAGACCAATAGCTCGCTGCAATCATGACACCACCTGCAAACCCAAGCATACTATCTAATAAGCGTTGGTTTATTTTTTTGGTGGCAAAAACGAGCGAGGCACCAATGGCAGTCATCCCCCATGTAAACAAGGTAGCTAAAAATGCTTGCGTAACTGGCGATAGATTTTCAAATACCTCTATCATGACAAGTAGAACTCCTTTAAATGAAGTATTAGATGAAAAAGGTGGTTTGTGACCACCTTTTTCGTTTCTTAAAACAATTTTCCATGGCGATAAAGCAATGTCACTAGTCTTTCAACCGCCAATTTATAGCAAGTATAGCGCATCGTCGTGTCGGTAGTGGAGAAATATTCATCGAATACTTTTTTGAGCGTCGTCTTCATTTGTTGGGACATTTCTTCTATTATCTCTTCTTTTGTGTATAATTCTGTCACTCGACTTTGTTTCCACTCTAAATAAGAAACGTGGACCCCTCCCGCATTCGCTAAAATATCAGGAATAATAACTTTTCCTTGTTGTTGTAAAAATTCGTCCGCTTCCACAGAGATCGGGGCATTTGCACCTTCTACAAAAAGATCTGCTTTGACTTCTTTCATGTTGTGAGGCGCAATTTGATTTTCAATGGCAGCTAAAATAAGAATATCTGTCTCTTCCGTTAAAATAGCTTCTGAAGGTTTGATCTTTGCTTCAACGTTGAGTTCAGCTAATTCTTCTTCCGTATTAGGTAAACGTTTATGTTGCTGGGCAAATGAATTTAATTTGTCTATATTGAGTCCCGACGGATGAACGAGTGTAGTAAACTGATCGGCTACGGCGACGACAAGATGTTTTTGTGGGCAATTGTAGGCTTCTAGTGCAGCTACACTTCCGACATTTCCGAACCCTTGAATGGCAACATGAACAGGCTCTCCTTCTTCAAATTTACGATAAATCTTGTTCAATGATTGTATCGTTTTCAAGCGATCGTCCGACACATTGGATAACAACTCTTGGCTTTTCGTATACCAATATTGAACCATGTAATAATAACTTAAAAAAGTACCAATTCCTGTTGCTTCTCTTCTTCCTTCTGCCCCGCCATTCTCCACGCTTTTTCCTGTAAACGACCCCATATACGGTTCACCAGGATGAATCGTTTTAAATTCACCGACCATCCAATCAATAATACGGGCATCGGTTCCTAAGTCCGGGGCAGGGATATCTTCCGTCGGGCCAATATTTCTTGCTAACCGTTGCACATATTTTTTACTTATTAAGTTAAGTTCTCTTGCCGAATAATTGCGCGGATTAATATGGACACCACCTTTTGCCCCGCCAAAAGGTAATTGATGCAAAGCATTTTTTAAAGTCATTAAAATCGCTAAGTTTTCTACTTCTTTTTCATTCACCTCTTCACTGAAGCGGATTCCGCCTTTATAAAAACCACTGATATTGTTATGTTGTACGCGATAAGCCGGGATTCGTTCAATAACCCCATTATCACGGGAAACACGGATGTATGTCTTAATAATTTTATCTGTTGTTTTTAAAATTTCTCCTGCAGATGTAAGAACTTTTTTTCGATCTTCCGCTGAATCAATTCCTAAAAATCCTTCTCTGTTTTTAAAATCATCAATGACTGTTGCAATGAGTGATTTCGTGTCATTCGCCACCATTTCCTTTCCCCCTCATCAAAGTAATCAATGTTAGTTATTTATAGAATATACCCTATTTGTACATTTTTCACGCACTTTCACATTACTGCCCTTCCACTCGCAAGGTAAATGACAATTTTTCCCTTGTACTTTTTCAAAAACTGTGGATAACCTATCATATGCAAGCATTATGAAACTGCACCAACTCTCATTTCAACCTATCCCTCCTCAATCGAACTAAAGAGAAATAATTCCAATCAACCGCGTTTGAGTTTTATTCCATCTCCCCCTATGATTAAATAGTGTAGCTCTTATGTATGTTTTCTTTTTTTACAACATGATAAAATGAAACTTTATAATGAATTTATGAATGAATAGGAGGAATTCAACATTAACGGTCTAAATGATCCAAAGGAAGGGAATAAGAAGATGGAAAACGAAGGTGGCAGTCCGGTGCAAACCGTTGATAGCTTAACGTTTGAAAAACCAACGGCAGAAGACGGGGCTGCTATGTGGGAGTTAGTGAAAAATTCAACCTTAGATTTAAATTCATCATACAAATACATCATGATGGCTGAATTTTTCTCAGAAACTTGCGTCGTAGCAAAAGAAAAAGGAGAACTTGTTGGATTCGTGACAGGTTTCATCCTCCCGGAAAAACAAGATACAGTGTTTGTATGGCAAATTGGAGTAGATCCTTCCCAACGAGGTAAAGGCCTTGCTACTCGCCTGTTAAACCATCTCGTGGAACGCACTCGTCGCTCTAGCGGAGTGAATTATTTAGAAGCAACTGTTACTCCATCGAACGAAGCATCTCAAGCACTCTTTAGAAAACTTGCCCGAACATATGACACTGCATGTGAAGTGTCTGAATGTTTCTCAGAAGATCTCTTTCCAGGGGAAGAGCATGAAGCAGAATTATCATTTCGTATCGGGCCTTTTTCGAAAGAATAACTTTTCATTTGTCGCGTAGTATGAGGTAGTATCTTGCTGTAAATTTTGAAGGGAGATTGAACTAAATGAATGCAAATGATTTACAAGTTTTTAATACACACGAATCTGAAGTTCGGAGTTACGTACGCGGTTTTCCTACCGTTTTCCAAAAAGCGAAAGGGTATATTTTAACCGACATGGATAATAAAGAATATATTGATTTCTTTTCCGGAGCGGGTGCGCTCAATTACGGTCATAACGATGACAACATGAAAAAGAAACTCATTGAATATATAGAAGCAGATGGCGTAACTCATTCTCTGGACATGGCGACAAAAGCTAAAGGAGAATTTCTTAAAAAATTTCACGAAATTATTTTACAACCACGAAACATGAATTATAAAGTGATGTTCCCTGGTCCAACAGGAACAAATACAGTGGAAAGTGCACTGAAAATTGCCCGTAAAGCGACTGGACGCACAAACATCGTCAGTTTTACAAAAGGTTTTCACGGGATGACGATCGGTGCTTTAGCTGTAACCGGTAACAAAGCGAAACGAAAAGGAGCCGGAATTCCACTTTCTCATACGATAACGATGCCTTTTGATGATTATACCGGAGATCCGAGCAGTAGCTTGCAATATATTGAGAAAGTTCTCGATGACAGCGGAAGTGGAGCAGAGTTGCCGGCAGCATTTATCCTTGAAACAGTGCAAGGGGAAGGTGGACTGAATGTTGCAAGTAACGAATGGCTCCAAGGAATTGAAAAAATTTGCCGCGATCGAGATATCTTGTTAATCATTGACGATATTCAAGCTGGGGTCGGACGTACCGGCACATTCTTTAGCTTTGAACCTGCTGGTATTAAGCCAGATATTATTTGCTTATCAAAATCAATCGGTGGATACGGAACACCGCTTGCACTTACTTTAATCGATCCGAAGTATGATGTCTTTTCTCCAGGTGAACACAATGGAACGTTCCGCGGAAACAACTTGGCTTTTGTAACTGCTACGGAGGCGTTAAATTATTGGAAAGATGACACTCTTTCGAAAAATGTGCAAGAAAAATCCAAACGAATCGAAGAGTTTCTTGAAAACATTGTGAAAAAATATCCAAAAATAAAAGGAACGCGTCGAGGTCGCGGTTTTATGCAAGGAATTGCAAGCGACGTGGAAGGATTTTCTAACCTGGTGACGGAAAAGTGTTTTGAACTCGGATTAATTATGGAAACAGCCGGCACGGACGACGAAGTGTTTAAGCTGTTCCCACCGATTAACATCGATGATCAAGGTTTAGAAAAAGGGTTAGCAATCATAGAAAAAGCCGTGGAAGCGGCTGCCAAAGAAAAAAATCTTGTATAACTTACTTTTTTAAAATGGCCTCACCATCCATGTGGTGACGGCCATTTTTTATGAGTACAAGAAGCATCAAAACAAGTTGTTTAAACTTACCAGAGCTATCCCCTAACGCCTTTTGTTAAAATAATGATAGCTTACAATTTTGAGAAGGGGGATTCCATTGTCTATCGCAACTGACTTAGCATCCATCCACATACTTGCAACAGTGTATAAAAACAAAGAAAAAAAAGCAGATTTTCTAAAAAAAACAGTTACCTCACTCACCCAAAAAGTGGACTACATAGACTGGGCCGAAATTTTTTTCATCAAAGGGGAAGAATGCTTACTAGCAGTCAGCAACTCGAAACCAGGAGTAAAAAAAGAGGACTTACAAAGTAAATTAGTTTTTCCAATCACAAAGGGAAGGAAAAAATTAGGCTATTTAGTAGTGAAAAGTCGTCAATGGATTGTATTCGATGTAACGGACGTCTCTACTTTAGAAAAAGTGGCAAACGAACTGGGGCAACACTTATATTAAAAAGTGGCTGGGATAAAACTTCAGTCATCGCCAAAAACTTGGTGAGTTTCTCTTTTTGTGTACAAAGAACATTTAAAAGTGAAAATGATGAAAAAAGTGTCGTATGAACTGGTGATGCGACACTTTTTTCGTGCAATCTCAACAGGAGTGGTTGTAAGAGGGTTAGAATTGGAAATAAATAGGTGATTCGGAGCGTTTTTCTGCTTCATGCTGCGAGTGACGCGTTAAAAAAGAAGATGAATCGTTCCATAAACGTTTCATGCGACGCTTCATTTTGTCAAACACCGATCAAATGGTCGTATGAAAGTTAAAGTTGGAAGGAATTAGGATGAAAACAGGTCGCAACACGTTTCATACGACCTTTTATGATGAAATCGATGCAATGAAGTGTCGTATAAAAGATTCATACGACGAAATATCACACAAAATTCCTACTGAATGGTCTCATGACGGGAAGCTTCGATTGGGTGCTTGCCGTGTAATCCGCGTACTTCATTTTATAGACATAGAATCAGCGTTCGGGTGATTGAGGTTCATTTGTACTTCTTGTATTAGTGTACCGCCAAAAACAACATATTCCAATCATAGCAGAAGGGAAAACACCCTACAAGACTGGGACAAAAGTATATTAATTATAAAAAAATCCGAACTTTCCATAAGCTCGGATTTTCCTTCTTAGATTAGAGTGGTTCTATCGTAGGCAGAATACGGGGACTCCGGCGTAAGGTTCGTATTTTGATTGGAATGATTTAGTTATGTCCCAATTTCATACTTTTTGGCTAGTTATGTCTCAGCCACTTTTTAACTTTACAGCCAAGAAGTCTCTCACTTCTAAACGTGAAGATGCTTTTAGCACCAGTGAAAGTGGGAGATGAATTGGCTTCGGACAAGGACAGGCTTTGCCTGTTCAATTGTCCGACATTTTGATAAAATCAACCTATGACGTTCTTTGATAACTGGATATATAGGGT
>NZ_WKJG01000040.1 GCF_027853235.1 Aliibacillus thermotolerans | reverse complement strand
TAAAATCAAACGCTATTTTACAGCGAATGGCAGATGAATTACATCCAGCAACGGAGATATCAGATGTTTCCATGTCTGAATGCTATTATGAGGAAATCGAATACCAGGCAAAATCATGGTCGAAGTCAAGAAAAGTCATCGTACAATCTGTTCGTCCTGCGGGTGAACTGTTTTTTACCCATTCCTTTTTTGTAACGAATTTAAAAGATGCATTCACTCCAGAAACTATCGTTCGTTCTTATCAAAAAAGAGGGACGATGGAGAACTATATCAAGGAAGCTAAAAACGGTTTTTATCTGGATAAAATGAACAGCCATTCTTTCCAGGTAAATGAAGTCAAAATGATGTTAAGTCTATTATCGTACAACCTAACGAATTGGCTACGTACCCTTTGCTTTCCAGAAAAACAGACAAGTATGCAAATCGAGACCATTCGTACAAGAATTATTAAAGTTGCGAGTAAATTAGTAAAATCGGGACGATCCCTCTACTTTAAATTGTCCTCTAGTTTTGTGTACCAAAAATTCTTTTGGGAAGTACTTCAGCGAATTCAACGTCTTAAGCTAGAATAATTCAATTGAATAGCTGTTTTTTTAAAAGGATGAAAGACCAAGGGGGTAGTATGCCCAAAATCAGGATTTTACTGCCATTCACCTTTATCATTTATCATATTTATCGAAATTAACAGCTCTTACTTGTTTAGATAACAAAAAATCATTGGATTTGGTATCAAATTAAATCTTCATAGGAAGTATGAATAATTCAGGGTTAAGTATATCCCGAATCCAGAAGTGGTTAATGACTTAAAATCTTTTTTCTATGAAGTGGCTGAAACCAATGAAGCAGATGATTTGTTCAATATTATAATGAAATACAAAAAGATATTAAAAAACAAAAGGTACGAGGATTTATTAAAATATCTAGAAAATCCTTTTTATTCGGCACATATGAAGACTTCGTACGGTTTTGAAGTTCTCCATCATGTAGAACCGATTATCTCACTAGAAGAACATCTAAAAATTCAAGAAGTGCTAAAAAAATTGAAAGATGAAGTATTTCAAGCCATAACCAATGCAAAGGACAGAGGATACATTACTCCACAATGTATATTTTGCAAAAAAGACATGACTTTTAAAACTTCAAAACTGGGAGAAAGCAGTTACTATATCTGTAAAAGAAAACATGAGGAAATCAGAATTACGGTAGAACAATTGAATGAGAACATTCAATCTAAACTTTCAATCATTATAAAACATATCCCAGTTGACACAATTAAAAGCTTTGTATTTTCCCATTTATCTAGAATCGAAAAGGATTACAATCATGAGATCATTAACTTAAATCGAAAGTTAAGCTCAATTCATTCTACTATAGTAGAAAAATATGCGGCAAAAAAGAACATCGATTCACTCATTGAGATGATGCCTTACGATATGCCCGATATGATACGAAAGGGGTATCACGGAAACTTCGAGATGACCTTCCAATATTTCCTGATACAAATGCACCCATAAAGCCCTTCCCTATTCTACATCAGGCTAATTTTCATTTTCCAATCATATCTTTTCGCCGTCATCATATGCTGAAATAGTGCCGAAGAAATGAGGGGATGTTATGGCTGTTGTTCAAGCCACAGAATCAGATATAAGTTTACTGGCACGTCTGATGCGCGCGGAAGCAGAAGGAGAAGGGGTTTTAGGAATGCTTCTTGCCGGAAATGTGATGGTGAACAGAGTTCGAGCGAATTGCTTGGACTTTGTTGCGATTCGAACCATTCCACAAATGGTTTATCAATCTCCTGGTGGTTTTGAAGCAGTACAAAAAAGCTACTTTTACCAACGAGCTCGGGAACAAGAAAAAAGGTTAGCAAGGCGTCTCGTGAACGGGGAAAGATTCCATCCTGCACAACATTCCCTTTGGTTTTATCGTCCGGAGGGGCCTTGTCCTCCAACTTGGTTTGGCCAACCGAACGTGGGACGTTATAAAGCCCATTGTTTCTTTTCTCCGGTGTATAGTGATTGCCCTAATATTTATTAAGAAAGTGAGAGGAAAGGACGATTCCTCCCCTACTTTCGCTGTCGCTTCGAAGTCGGGTTCTCTTCACCCAATTTTGATGAAAAGGAGGCTCAACATGTATCCTTATTATTGGTATGGTTACCCAACGCCCTTATCCTACCCTTCTCCTGCTCCCGATGCATCTCGGCAACAACAAGGAATGCTTCCAATGGAACAATCTTATATCGAAAATATTCTTCGTCTTAATTTAGGAAAACGAGTGCATGTGTATATGACTTTTGAAAACAATCCGGAATGGCCATCCCAAATATTTACTGGAATTCTGGATGAAGCAGGACGCGATCACATTGTTCTTCGGGATGAACAAGAAGGTCGTTGGTACTTACTCTTAATGGTTTATCTCGATTTCGTCGTGTTTGATGAACAGATGGAATATGACTATCCGGTTATTCCATCGTCCAATAACTTTTTATCCGAATATCCTCCTCGTTAATGAATCTTTGCCATCTGACAGTTACTTTTCAGATGGCTTATTTCTTTTCCCAAAGATGTTTTTTAAAAAAAGAAGTTTTCCCCTTGAAAGTCAAAAAAGGTCAGTGTATAATAAAATCACAAAGGTCAAATATAGTCAAAGTCAAACTTTACTTTTTCAATCATTTTCTTTGATTTGCCTTATATCCTTCGATACGTTCAAACTGAATTTTTCTTCTCCGTTTTAGTAACACTAGTGGTGAAATCATATTGTCAAAACATAATATAAAGGAGGATGAGTACATGAAAACTTGTGAAAAATGCCAATCAAACCCTGCACGGATTGAATTAAATATGAATATTAACGGTAAAAAAATGAAAATGAACGTATGTGAATCATGTTATCAAGATGTAAGAAAAGAATTGAAACAACCGGCTGGATTTGGTCCCGGTCATCCCTTCTCTGCTTTCGATCAAATGTTTAAAGATATGATGGGTGCAAATCAAATGAATTCCTTCAATAAGCTGCAACAACAAACACAAACTGGTGGACGTGGCGGCGGATTGCTTGATAACCTTGGGAAAAATCTGTCGGACGCAGCAAAAGCAGGTCTCATTGACCCGGTCATTGGTCGAGATAAAGAAGTGGAACGAGTCATCGAAATATTAAATCGCCGCAATAAAAACAATCCGGTTTTAATCGGAGAACCAGGAGTTGGAAAAACAGCAATTGCGGAAGGTCTTGCCTTACGCATCCACGAAAACAAAGTGCCGAATAAGTTAAAGAACAAAGACATTTACTTGTTAGACGTATCCTCTCTTGTTGCAAACACTGGTATTCGAGGTCAATTCGAAGAGCGAATGAAACAACTATTACAAGAATTGCAAGAACGGAAAAACATCATTGTCTTCATTGACGAAATCCACCAAATCGTTGGAGCGGGATCGGCAGAAGGATCATCGGATGCCGGAAACATTATGAAACCAGCCCTTGCTCGCGGGGAAATTCAAGTGATCGGTGCGACAACGCTTGCTGAGTACCGGAAAATTGAAAAAGATGCAGCATTAGAACGTCGCTTCCAACCTGTCATCGTTGAAGAACCGAGCGTAGAAGACACCATCCAAATTTTAAAAGGACTGAGAGATAATTACGAAAAATATCATCAAGTTTCATACACGGATGAAGCGCTGGAAGCATGCGCTCGTTTATCTCACCGCTATATCCAAGATCGTTATTTACCGGACAAAGCGATTGACTTAATGGACGAAGCGGGATCAAAAATAAACCTTACTCACAGTGCCGATGATGAAGATAACATCCAAAGCCGGCTTGAGCAAATTGCCGTTGAAAAAGAAAAAGCGAAAGAAAAAGAAAACTATGAACGTGCTGCTGAACTTCGAGACGAAGAAATCAAACTACAGAAACAGCTAAATGAAAAGCACAATCGCCAAACAAAAAATAAACCAACCGTAGATGTGGAAACGATTCAACTGATCGTTGAAAACAAAACAGGCATTCCAGTACGTCGCTTACAGAAAGACGAACAACAAAAAATGAAAGATTTACCTGAAAGACTACAAAAACGCGTCATTGGCCAAGATGAAGCGGTAGATAAAATCACTCGGGCCATTCGCCGTAATCGCAGTGGTCTTCGTCGTGGCAATCGTCCAATCGGTTCCTTCCTATTCGTTGGACCAACCGGAGTCGGAAAAACTGAGTTGGCTAAATCCCTCGCAGATGAATTGTTTGGAGACCGTGACGCGATGATTCGTCTTGATATGAGTGAATATATGGAAAAACATTCCGTCTCTAAATTAATCGGTTCTCCACCGGGATATGTCGGTCACGAAGAAGCAGGACAACTGACAGAAAAAGTCCGCCGGAAACCATACAGCATCGTTCTCTTAGACGAAATTGAAAAAGCTCACCCGGACGTACAGCATATGTTCCTGCAAATAATGGAAGATGGACGCTTAACAGATAGCCAAGGCCGAACAGTGAGTTTTAAAGATACCGTGCTCATTATGACTTCCAACGCCGGTTCAAGCGTCAAAAAAGTAACCGTTGGATTTGGAAAAGACGGTACGGTAGAAGAAAACATCATTGAATCCCTATCTGATTATTTCCGACCGGAATTTTTAAACCGTTTTGACGGCATTATTGCATTTAATGAATTGAAGAAAGAGCATTTAATTCAAATCGTTGACTTAATGCTTGCAGAAATTATCGAAACTGCGAAAGAACAAGGAATGACGATTGAAGTAGACGAAAAAGCAAAAGAAAAACTTGCGGATAAAGGATATGACCCAGCCTTTGGTGCACGCCCACTCCGCCGCGTCATCGAAGAGCATGTAGAAGACGGCATTGCTGATTTAATGCTGGAAGAAGAAAATCTAAAACATGTAAAAGTGACAGTCAAAAATAATGACATTGTCGTAACAAAAATGTAACTAGTTTAGGCACTTGTTGTGAGTAAATGGCACAACAAGTGTCTTTTTTCTTTTCACTTACATATACATGAGACAAACCGTAAACCGCTCTGTAATATCTAGCGCTTCATTCAAATTCATGGTATAAAAAGATGGTATGATTATTTCAGACATTTATTTCGTCTAAAGGAGAATGTTTTCGTGGAATGGAAAAATTTTTTTCGTGGATTGGCGATAGGGGCTAGTGACATTATCCCTGGAGTAAGTGGTGGAACGATTGCCCTTATTCTCGGCATTTACCCTCGTCTCATTGAAGCGATTTCGTTATTTTTTACGCATCAGTGGAAACGGCAACTTGCTTTTCTGCTTCCTCTTGTCGTTGGCATCGGCATTGCTATCTTTAGTTTGAGTAATTTGTTAAAGTGGCTCCTTGCGACTTATCCAGAACCCACTTTCTTCTTTTTTACTGGCTTAATTGCCGGCACGATTCCTTTTCTTTTAAAGGAAGCCGACTATAAACAACAATTCCAATTCCATCATTATGGACTTGCTATTTTCGCAGCAGTGGCAATTATTTTAACCGGCATCATCCGAGGAGAAGAAACGAGTGCGGTCCTTACGAATCTTGCGGTAAACGATTATATTTTTCTTTTCATTGCAGGAATTCTTGCTAGTGCAGCGATGATTCTTCCCGGTATTAGTGGTTCGTTTATTTTGGTGCTCCTTGGATTTTATGAAACAATCATTCGAGCGATATCGACTTTACACTTTCCCATTATCATGACCGTTGCCATCGGAGTTGTCGTTGGAATCGTCAGCATGAGTAAACTGTTGCATCGTCTGCTAAAAACCCATCGGAATGCCATTTATGCCTTGATGAGCGGTTTACTTTTTGGTTCATTATTCGTCATATTTCCTGGGATACCGGAAAATCTCATCCTCCTCGTGATGAGTATTCTTACTTTTATCACTGGATTGTCGATTGCAATCATCCTTGGCAAAGTGGAATGATGACAAACACCCAGCTAATTTGCGTACGCTTTTAGCTGGGTGTTTCTATCACTTCTTTATTTTTGAAACAGCAACCACAAGCAAGACCCAACCGATAATAAAGGAGACGCCTCCAATCGGTGTGATCGCTCCTAGCCATGTCATTCCCGTCAAAGCCATCACATATAGGCTACCGGAAAAAATCACGATACCAAATAATAAAAGCCAACCGGACCAAGTCAAAGCAGAAGAATCACCAGTGTAGGCTGCTAAGGTTCCCACAATTAAAATACCAAGGGTGTGAAACATTTGGTATTGTACTCCCGTTTGATAATTGGACATCATCTTATCGGACAATGTTCCTTCCAATCCATGGGCACCAAAAGCTCCCAGTCCTACTGCAAGCGCAGCACCTAAAGCTCCGATCATGACAAACACTCTCCACATCCTTTTTATCCCCCTCGTTAAAATTTAGCTGAGCCCTTTTCAGCCTCGGCGAAGCGAACGCTTGACAAACCGAACTTGCCAATGGTTTAAAATGGAAATACCAAGGGCTTATTTTGCTATGCCTTCTTTTGTCCCCTTCGCCCTTGTTAACCCTCTCGCTAAACCATTGGCGTGTTTGTCAAGAGCGATGGCGGAGGTTTCCACCAACATAAATGGTATTAACTGTTAAACTCTTTGTTTTTCATAGATCTTTTGACACTACCTTAAAATTCAAGCAAATTCCCTTCAGTAGAAGGAATATCCCCTTGAATCGTTCGTTTTGAAGAGATGGCTTTCTTCGTTGGTTGGGGACGGTCATTCACTTGATTCCTTTTCTTTCCTTCTTCTTCATCGACTTGAAGCAATACGTCACAGTAAGACTGTAAAACGAGCGCATGGGATTTTACTTTTTCTTTATTTCCAGCTTCTAATTCGTTAGCCAATTGAAGCAGTGCTTCTTCCATTTTTTCTACAATCGTTTCTGCAGAAATATACATACACCTCATCCTTTCTCTTCGTTAGTATAACATAGCTATTCTTATTTCTTCCTTTCATTTTTTGCAAAGATTGTACTTCATCAAAAACGCCTAGACTAGAAATATTCCCAGTCTAGGCAGATGCTTTATTTTATTATTGAGTAACCAAAGGGCTCTACTTTTTCATAATCTTCTTTATAAATGACCCAAAAATCACCATCATCATCTTTGACGACTAATTCTTTTTCATTTGTGTTCTTTTTTGCTTCCATTTCACTCGCAAACTTTTCGGCCGGGATTTGATGATCGTCGATTAAAATATATCCCATTGCCTCACCTCCATTTGTAGTAAGAAATATTCCCGCCCACTATCAGAACCAAACTACTCTACTTCGTCCGTCACAAAACGTTAACATCATTTCGGTGCAGAAAAACGTCTTAACAGATGAATGACAATCGGTAAGAACAAAAACAAAGCGATGACACGAATGATGTGAAGACTGGACACAAGCGTCGGCTCAAGGTGCAATGCCATGGCAGTGGAACTCATTTCAGCAGCCCCGGCTGGAGCGGTGCTTAATAAACTCGTCATATAAGGTAGATCTGTGAGCCAGTGAAAAATCGCCGCATTGACTAAGCTAAATAAAAAGTAAACGGCAAGTAACAATGCGCTTACAACGCCAATTTCTTTTAATTTTAGAAAAGTGGAGCGATCAAAACGTACCCCGACCATGACACCAATCAATGCTTGTCCAATTCCTGCGATATACGTAGGGATAGATGGAGCGTTTGTCAGTATCCACTCACTCATGACAAAACCGGCAAAGACACCGTAAAATAACGTGCCGGCCGGGAGTTTCCAGAGGGAAAATAAAATGATGGCGAGCAGTATCGCCACGAAAAAACCGATCAACGTTCCAATCGATATGGATTCAAACAATGGTTCTCCTTGCACTTTCGTCATATCCCCAGGATAAAAGACGCTTGCAAGGAACGGGACAAGCATGACAAATAAAGTGATTCGCGCGGTATGAAACGCTGCCACAATGCGATTATCAGCCCCGTACTCTCCACTAAAAGCAATTACTTCCGATGCTCCTCCTGGGACCGTGGAAAAATACGCGGTGAGCGGATCCAAATCGGTCCAACGATATAATAGCCATCCAATTCCAACCCCGGCAAGTAAGGTGATTGTTAACGAAATAAGAAGAGGTAGAAAATAATGTAATAGGAGCCGAAACAATTCCGGTTCCATCATAAACCCAACATTGACTCCAACATAGCCTAACGCAAAGCGAAACGGCATCCCGCTAAAAGACAGCGGTCGTAAAAATAAGCCGTAACTTATTCCGACTACAAGCCCGCCGATTAAAAAACCAGCTGGAACTCCAATGAAAGAAAAAAGCACGCCCACGAATAGCGCAATTACTATACAGACAAAATGTTCCCGTCTCAATCCTTTTCCTTCTTTCTGTTTAACGTGTCGTGTCATAAGGAAATTCATTCGGATGATATCCGTACCGAGTTCCGTCGTTCAAAGAGGCAATTTTTCTCATATCTTCTTCATCTAAAGAAAAATCAAATACTTCTCCATTGGAGCAAATTCGTTCTGGTGTCACAGACTTCGGAATTGTAACGACACGATGTTCAAGACACCATCGAATAAGTACTTGCGCTGGCGTTTTATTATGTTTATTCGCAATGTTGCAAATCACTTCATTATTTAGTATTTCCCCTTTTCCAAGGGGACGCCATGCTTCTAACTGAATGTTTTGTTCTTGACAAAAAGAAAGCAATTCTTCTTGAAATAGACGCGGATGAAATTCCACTTGATTCACCATCGGTTTGATGTCGAAATTGTTTATTATCGTCTCTAAATGTTCGATGGTAAAATTACTCACCCCGATTGCCCGCACTTTCCCTTCTTTATACAACGTCTCTAATGCGCGCCACGTTTCTTCATATGTATCTGGGCGTGGCCAGTGAATTAAATATAAATCGATGACATCAAGGCCTAGTTTTTTCCGAGAACGCTCAAAGGCTTGTAACGTGTTATCATATCCTTGTTCATTGTTCCACACTTTCGTCGTAATAAACAGCTCTTCTCGAGGAATCCCACTTTCTTTCATCGCTTCTCCTACACTTTCTTCATTCGCATAGAAAGAAGCAGTGTCAATACTGCGATATCCCGCTGCAAGCGCAGTTTTCACCGCTCGTTTCACTTCTTCACCAGCTTTTGCTTGATACACACCAAGACCAACAAAAGGCATTTTCACTCCATTAGAAAGGGTTGCCGTTGCTGTTTCAATCGTCGTCATTTCTCATCCTCCTTTATATGTTTCGAATACACCAATTGACTTCTTCTCGACCCGCTTCTTTTAAAAACTGATTGGCACGGGAAAACGGTCGACTGCCAAAAAACCCTCGATGTGCCGCAAAAGGACTCGGATGAGGAGATTTAATCATGTAGTGATGCGACGCAGTAATGAGCGCTTCTTTTTCTTGCGCATTTCTTCCCCATAAAATAAATACGACCGGATCTTCTTTTTCATTTACCCGACGAATGACCTCATTGGTAAATTTCTCCCATCCCATTCCGCGGTGAGAGTTCGCCATTCCTGCTCGCACCGTTAACACAGCATTTAACAATAACACTCCTTGTTTCGCCCAGTCCGTTAAACAACCGTGATTAGGAATGGGACAACCAAGATCATCATACAATTCTTTATAAATGTTTTGCAAAGAAGGCGGAATACTCACTTCAGGACGAACAGAAAAGCTAAGGCCATGGGCTTGATTCGGTCCATGGTAAGGATCTTGACCGAGAATGACTACTTTCGTATTTTCATAGGTCGTATAATGAAGCGCGTTGAAAATATCATACATATCCGGGTAGATCGTCCGTTCCGTATATTCTTTCTTTAAAAATTCTCGCAAGCGAAGATAATACTCTTTTTTAAATTCCTGTTCGAGTAACGGGGCCCAGTCATTTTTTAAAATACTCACTTGTCCTTACTCCTCTCTCTTCAAAATTTTTCGCTTTTTTATTGAAGTAAGCCGTGAATTCCTAGTATAGTGGGAGAAAGAGGTGAATAAAATGGATAGAGATGAACAGCATATCGAAAAAAACTCCGATTCGTTGCAACAAGAAAATCATCCATCCGATGATGGATCAATGGAGAATAGTGATGAAAACTTCGTTGTTACTCAAACTACCAATGGAAAAGCCATCGCTTCACTGATCCTAGGCATTTTATCGATTGTAATGATTTTCTTTTTCCCACTGATTACCCCTGTTTTCGGGATTTTAGGGCTTATTTTCGGATTCATTGCCTTAAGAGAGATGAAACAAACATTTCAATCTGGCCGAGGATTGGCTATTGCCGGCAATATATGTAGTATTATCGGTCTCGTTTTATCCGGAGTCATTATTCTATTAGTTATTATAGGGATTGCTTTGTTTATGGAAATGGATCCTACCCCCATGTTGTGAAAAAAAGACAGGTTCCTACCCATTGCGGAAAAGAGCCTGTCTTTATTGTTTTCACAAAATGTTTCACGTGAAACATTAGCGCTCAATGAGACGCTCTAGTTCGGAAAACATCGCCTCATTTGCTCCGATAATAAATAATCCTTTTTCTTCCCTTTTGACCGACGTCTTTCCTCCCGCTTCTTCTACGATTAAAAGACCCGCTTCTACGTCCCAATCATTGAGTTTTAATTCCCAATAACCATCTAAACGACCTGTAGCGACTTGGCATAAATCAAGGGCAGCACTTCCTAACCTGCGAATTCCACCAATTTTCGGGAGAATTACTTGAAAATGAGGAAGATTGTTATCCTCATCCACCCCTTTATCGTACGGAAAACCTGTTGCGAGGACAGCGCGATCTAATTTATCGGTCGTTGACACGGTGATTTTTTCTCCGTTTAAAAACGCTCCTTCTCCTTTGATTGCTTCATACGTTTCTCTTAATTTCGGAGCATGAACAAGACCCACCACCGTATCTTTTTGATAACGAATTCCGATGGAAATGCCGTAAAAAGGAATCCCTTTCGCATAATTCACCGTCCCATCAATTGGGTCAATCACCCATTCATAAGGAGCACTGCCAATGATTTCTCCACTTTCTTCGGTAATAATGGAATGGTCAGGAAAATGGGTTTGAATGTTTTCTTTTAAAAAGTTTTCCGTCCATACGTCCATTTCCGTCACTAAATCAATAGCCGATGTTTTGCTCGTCATTTGAAGAGGCCCTTCTGCTTTTTGTAACAGCTCTTCTCCTGCTTCTTGCGCCCACTCCTTCGCGAGAGTTAACATCTTTTTCCAATACGTCTGCATCGTTCCACACCTTTCTCACAACTACTCCTCTTCTATCATAGCGAATCTCTCACCGAAACAAAAATTTCTTACGGATGAACGATGGCAACCGTCATTCCGTCTCCAATGGGAACAATGACAGACTCCAGTTTCGGATGGCGCGCCACCATTTCATTCAATGCTTTCATCTGTTTCGTATAGCGCCTCGGCTCTCTCTCTTCATCCGCCACGCTCCCCCGAGCAAGCACATTATCCATCGTGATCACTGCTTTCGGAGCAGCAAGTTCGATACAATAATTTAAATAATTCTCATAATTTCCTTTATCTGCATCGATAAAGAAAAAGTCAAATCGTTTCTCTTTCTTCACTAATTGTTCTAAACTATCAAGGGCAGGCCCTGTCATATAAGTCACTTGCTCACCGAAACCGGCTTTCTCCATATTTCTTTTTGCTAACTGAGCATAGGCTTCCTTTAATTCAAGGGAAGTTAACTTCCCATTTTCAGCCATTCCTCTTGCTAAATGAATCCCACTATATCCACCAAGGGCGCCGATTTCTAATATATTTTTCGCTCCCGTCATCTTCACAAGCAATGTGAGCAACTTCCCAGTAGAAGGAGACACGGAAATGAAAGGCATGTCATTTTCTCGTATAGAATCAAGTACTTCCTCCAGTAATGGATCTTGTTTGTCATACAATGCGTCAATATAATGATTGATTTTTTCCAAAACATTTGCCCCTTTCTTTATCATCTCCTCTATCATACCAACATTGTAGGAAAAGGAATATTAATTGTCGTTAAGATGTTAATCCTTGTAGGAAAAAAAGGAGCTGTCCAAAAAGTCATGATTGGTGACTTTTTGGACATTTTTTTGTTACCGCTTCATCAAAAATTGCTTCTGGAAACGCCCCTTGGCCGAATCATGGCATGTTTCCAACACCAAATTGTTGATGGAAGTAAGTCATGGATAGTCATGCCACCGTTTCATTCAAAAATAGTTTGTGGAAACAAGCTATGAATGGATCATGGCACCGTTTCAATCCAAACACCATTGTGAAAGCAATCCATACACGATGTATGGCACCGTTTCAGCGCTAAATGATTGTTGAAAGGAACGCTCGATTTATTTTTCAGAACTTATTAGACAGCCTCTTCTTCCACGTCCAATCAAATATTTTTATTTTAAATCATCTAATATAAATACTTCTCCAGTTGCTGCATGGACTCCATAAGGACAGTCAATTTTCCCACATAAAATATATTGTTGTGACGTTGCATCATACACATACACTGGTGTCAGTTCTATTTCTTCTCTTATTTTCTCGTATGCTTCCTCTTTTTGAATCGTGATTTTCCCAGGCGCTTCAAAATCTTCGTATGTCGCAAGTAAAAGTTCATTATCTAAGTAATTAACAACTTGTAAGCTCACTGAATCAAGAAAAACATTTAATTTTCTCTGAAATATTCGGTTATTTGGTGTGGTGTGTTTTAAAGTGGCAAGGATATATCCGTTCTCACGATGGATGGTTTTCAGTACCCATTTACCGGAATCAGATGGAAATTGCTTTCTCATAAACGTTTCCACCGATTGAATCACTTGGTTTCGTTCGGCTATTGTGATTGGAAGCGTATCTGGATGAGGTTCATGGGTTTTCACCTGCTCCATACTTACTTCCTCTTGCCAATCAATCGGTGCACCTTCAAAAGGTTCCAAAATCGGTGTCTCCCACTTCAATCGTTCATCGATTTGGTCGTAATATCTTCTTTCCACAAATAACTCGAAAGGGATCGTCTCTAAAGCATCATTGGTAACGTAGATTTCTTCTATGCCGTACACAGGGACAAGCTGGTGATGTTCATCGAAAGGAAATTCAATAAGTTTTAACTGTTCCATGATGAAAGGTTCTAATTCATTTACCTTTAAAGTAAATGTTTCTTCTTTTACGTTCTTTTTAGACGGAAAATAGCCACCGATAGAGAAGAAAGTAAGATTCCCTTTTTCGTCGAACTTCACTTCCATAGAGCCAGAAGGAGAAACATTCACTCCATCGATACAAGCTTGAAATAAAAACTCCTGTTCTTTCTCTTTCAAGATTTCAAACTGCTTCTCATAGACGAGTCCCGTTTCCCGTTCCAACCATTGAATCACTTCCTCTTTATCTTTGCGTTGGAACGTCATACCATTTGCAAAAGATTTTTCACCAACAAAAATGACACTTTCCAATTGACGAGTATGTACATCGATCTCCACAGAAGCCGTGCCTTTTGGGTTCAAACCATCTTCTTCTCTTTCTTTTTTATGAGGAGGTAACCACTCCATCCCTAATGTATAAATTGTTTCTTTAAAAATGGTTGCTTTTCTTTTCAATTGATAAGTGTGCAAATGATATTGTTCTAGCCCTAGCTTTGTTTCGGTATATTCGATTAATTCTTTTAGTCTTTGCTCCAAAAAATACCCCTCCACTGATAGACTGAATGATAATGGATTTTCTATCACAATCAAGTGTATAGAAATATTGTAGCATGAGTTGGAGTGGTTTGATGATTGCTTCGATGTACAAACGAAGAATGAAAGCAGCAACAGTGATATCAGTGATGATTTTCATGATCGCTATTGGAGCCATGCTCATCGATTTTCCGCAAAAAGCAGAAGAGTGGATGAATGTGGTGTCGATTGGCATGGTTGGCTTATTCATAGGTATCCTTGCATTATCGAGTAGAAAGAAATATTTAAAAGTTGTAAATATCCATATTCCAGAGAAAAAAATATCCATCCAAGCACTTGATCACCTTGTTTTTAAAAAAAGATATCGGTATTTTCCCTCGTTTGCTACTGTTTAAAAAAGATGGACATTTCATTGGTAAGGTAAAGCCTGTCCGAACGCCTATTATCTTTTATCCACTTAGTTTCATCCTGCAAGACACGCTTATTATGCTTCTTCCGATTACTTATGGACTCTTTTCGAAAGATGGAACGTTACTGGATCGATCGTAACGATAGAAGATGAAAAAGGAGATAAGCTTGGCGAATACAGACAGAAAGATTGGAAAAGTATCATCAATGTGAAGGGTAAATTGCTGGACAAAGAGGGAAATCTCATGTTTTCAGTAGAAATCAAAGGGATGTTCGGTGATTTTACCCTCCGTGATGAAATCGGCAAACAGTGGGCTCATTTTTATGGTGGGTATTTTCCTCATACATACACAAAACCTTTTTCGAGATATCGATAACCACTTGCCGATGACCTTGCGGAAAACGAGAAAAAATTGCTTATCTAGAACGTAGTCGATAGCACTTCTAAACGTTGAAGTTGCTTATACTCATGGTTAGATGAATGCTCAAATCGAGTTGTAACAAAAACAAAAATTAACCCTGTGCCCTTTTCACTTGGCACAGGGATATGTTTGGCATTAAATGACACCTTGTGCAATCATCGCATCGGCTACTTTCACGAAACCGGCAATGTTTGCTCCTAAGACGAGGTTATCCGGGTCACCATATTCATTTGCTGCCTCTACACAAGAAGTATAAATATTTTTCATTGTTTCTTGCAGTTTTTCATCCACTTCTTCAAATGTCCAAGATAGTCTCATGCTGTTTTGTGACATTTCAAAGGAAGAAACGGCGACGCCTCCTGCATTGGCTGCTTTCGCCGGAGCATAATGCACATCACTTTCAACGAACAAATCAATCGCTTCTAATGTCGATGGCATGTTTGCGCCTTCTCCCACTGCTTTCACGCCGTTTTCAACCAGTGTTTTCGCAGCTTCTTCATCAATTTCATTTTGGGTAGCACATGGAAATGCAATGTCGCAAGGAATTGTCCAGATTCCTGTACATCCTTCATGGTACGTTGCACTTGGATGTCTGTTCACGTATTCGGAAATTCGCTCATTTCCTTTTTCTTTTAACTCTTTCACTGTTTCTACATCGATACCATTTTCATCATACACGTATCCGTCGGAGTCACTGCAAGCAACAACGGTGGCACCTAACTGGATTGCTTTTTCCATCGCGTAAGTAGAGACATTTCCCGAACCAGAAACGATTACTTTTTGACCTTCCAAAGAGAGACCGTGGTCTTTTAACATTTCATTCACGAAATAGACAAGCCCGTATCCAGTTGCTTCTTTTCGTCCGATACTTCCACCGACCATCGGATTTTTACCTGTAATAACTCCCGCTTCATAAGCACCACGCAAACGTTTATATTGACCGAACATATAACCAATTTCCCGAGCACCTACTCCGATGTCTCCTGCAGGAACGTCTACGTCCGGACCAATGTGACGCCACAATTCCGTCATAAAGCTTTGAGTGAAACGCATAATCTCCCCATCAGATTTCCCTTTTGGATCAAAGTCCGCTCCACCTTTTCCACCTCCGATTGGTTGTCCGGTGAGCGAATTTTTAAAAATTTGCTCAAAGCCTAAAAACTTAATAATACTTAAATTAACCGATGGATGAAAACGAATACCGCCTTTGTATGGCCCCAAAGCGCTATTAAACTGTACCCGATATCCCCGGTTTACTTGGATCTTACCGTTATCGTCCACCCAAGGTACGCGAAAAGAAATCACCCGTTCTGGCTCAACAATTTGTTCTAAAATATTATGTTCAATATATTTTGGTTCTTTTGCAAATACCGGCACAAGCGAATCAAAAATTTCTTTTACCGCTTGATTGAATTCACTTTCATGAGGATTTCTTTCCAATACTTTATCATATATGTCACGAACATACTCTTCCGCATTCATTTGGTTTTGTTTCACTGTTTCTGTCATTGTCATCACTTCATATCAAACTCCTTTGTGAGAAAGGATGCGAAAAAAAGACAATCTTATTCTTGTATTTCCCGAAAATAAGCATATTATCATTTTATATTTACCGATTCATCTAAACAATATGAAAAAAAGATAACATTAATGCTAAAATGAGATAAGAGAACTTTTTATATGCTACGGAGGAGATAAAATGGAGCTGAGGCAAATCAAATATTTTATTGAAGTAGCGAAAAGGGAACATGTGACGGAAGCGGCTCATGCATTGCACGTTGCCCAATCAGCGGTCAGTCGGCAAATTTTTAATTTAGAAGCTGAACTTGGTGTTGATTTATTTATACGCGAAGGACGAAGTGTCAAACTTACTCCAATTGGTGAGATGTTTCTTATCCATATGGAACAAGCGATGCGCGTAATTGATAATGCGCTTCGTGAAATTGCCGAGTACACGGACCCTGATAAAGGCACGATTCATATTGGATTCCCGAGTAGTCTTGCTTCTTATATTTTACCTACTGTCCTTTCTGCTTTTCGCGAAAAACACGAACAGGTCCAATTTAAACTAAAGCAAAACTCCTACCATCACTTAATCAATGACGTGATTAAAGGAAATATCGATATGGCGCTGTTAGGACCGGTTCCGCATAAAGAAAAAAAGTTGAAAGGAACGATTCTTTTTACAGAAAAAATCGTCGCTTTACTGCCTGCAAATCATCCCCTCGCTGACAAAAAAGTTTTACAATTAAGTGAATTACGGGATGATTCCTTTATTCTGTTTCCGAAAGGATATATATTAAGAGATATTATTATGGAAGCATGTCTTCACCAAGGCTTCCAACCAACCGTCGCCTTTGAAGGAGAAGATATTGACGCCATCAAAGGCCTCGTTTCTGCCGGGCTCGGAATTTCCCTAGTCCCCGAGATTACACTTATCGATAATGTCCCCCGACGAACCAAAAAAATACCAATTGCGGAACCAGAAGTTACTCGCACAGTTGGTATTATTGTACCAAATGAACGCGAACTTTTGCCAACGGAGAAGTTATTTTACGAATTTGTTCAAGATTTCTTCCATACACTTGACCAATTCCAAAATTAACGAAAGAGGGAAAATGATGCGCATTCAAATTGTAAGCGTCGGTAAAATAAAGGAAAAATTTTTAAAACAAGGTATCAGTGAGTTTGAAAAAAGACTGCGTCCCTACTGCTCACTCACTTTCAGCGAAGTGGCCGACGAACAAGCCCCGGAACAGTTAAGTGAAAAAGAATTAGAATTGGTAAAAGAAAAAGAAGGACAACGGATATTAAATAAGATAAAAGACGAACAATACGTGATTGCCCTTGCGATTGACGGGAAAGAATGGTCTTCCGAAAAATTAGCAGAAGAATTAGAAAACCTCAGTGTATATGGTAAAAGCAACGTCACCTTTGTCATCGGAGGCTCCAACGGACTTAGTGACGAAGTATTCAAGCGGGCAAACGTCAAACTCTCTTTCTCCAAAATGACGTTTCCGCATCAATTCATGAAATTGATATTACTGGAACAAATTTATCGTGCTTTTAAAATTCAACGGAACGAACCGTATCATAAATAGAGACAAAAATTGTTGGAGATAAGGTGGTAATTCTTTATCGGAAGCGGGTATTGAAAACGTGTGTTCATTATCCGTTTCACGATATAACAAGTGAATTAGAGTAAAAGTTTTTGATATATTGATTTCGGTAAAATCAAAGTCAAGTTCAATTTCTTTTACTGTTCGCGACTTGTCTTTTAGTTGTTTAATCGTTATATGATTAATTAGATGTTGGAGTAATTGTTTTTTATTCTCCCGTGAAGTCTTCTTATAAGTCGAGAGAAATCGTTCCAATAGCGTCTCAATTAGCTCTGGTTGAATTACCTTTGAATCATTAGAACCTAATTGTATAGTTATCTCGTTCTTTCTTTGTTCTAACTCCTCCTTTTCATTACTAACTTTCTGTAATCTATCTTGTAGGATACTAGTTGGTAGGGTGTTCTTTTCAAATGCTTCCATATAACGATCTTGTAATGACTCTATTTCTGTTAATCGTTCTTCTATACTTTCAAATTCCTTATTGAGCTGACTAAGGAAACCAACAGAGTTTGAATTTATATCTTGGAGCGTTTTGTATAATCTCTTCTTAGAAAGAAATGCTTCAATTCTCTTAATAACTAGATTTTCTGCATCGTACGCCTTAATTGAGTTTGACTTACAAGCAGCCGATCCTTTGTTATGGAAATCACCACAAACATAATAGCGATACTTTCGTTTTTCCCCGTCTTTATTTTTCCGAGTAGTAATTGAGGGAACCATCCCCTGACCGCAATCAGGACATCTCAAAAGACCACTAAGTAGGAAAGGCTCATTGGATTGGCGTTGTTTAAATGATCTACTTTTTCTTCTTGCTTGAACGATACTCCATAACTCGTCGGAAATAATGGGTTCATGCTTCCCGTCAACGCGAATTGGATTAGGGTTTTTCCCTCTTCTTCGTTGTGTATCCCAGTTTTCGAACTGTAACCATCGAATTTTTCCAATGTATACAGGGTTGTCTAAAATTTGAGCGACACCGTTGATATAAAAATGCCGATTACGTTTAGTTCTATGTCCGGCTTTGTTTAAGTGATTAGCAATTGCTTTCAGGCCTTTCCCATCTGCGTACAGTGTATAGATTAACCTGACTACTGATGCTTCCTTTTGATTGATAACAAGCATTTTCTTGTCAGTATGATCATAGCCAAACACCACCCCGCCATTCCAAAGTCCTTCCAAAGCCCTTTGTTTCATGCCAAGTTTAACGTTTTCCGCTAATGTATTACGTTCCATTTCTGCGATAGAAGCCATAAGCTGTACAACCAAACGACCAATAGGGGTTCCGGTATCAAAGTTTTCAGAGTAAGAAATGAACTTTACCCCATAATACTCAAATTTATCTAGCAGATTAAGGGTGTCCAACATATTACGTGAAAGCCGAGATATTTTCCATACAAGAACTGCTTGGAACTTATTCTTTTCAACATCTGCAACAAGTTTGCGCATGGCAGGACGTCCTTTAATATTCTTTCCACTAATTCCCTCGTCAACATATTCTTCTGCTACCTCCCAGCCATATAGTTGTGAATAATGACGTAAAGTTTGTAGTTGGGCAGCAATACTGTAGCCTTCAGTTGCTTGTTCTTCGGTACTTACACGACAGTAAATAGCAACCTTTTTTATCTCTTTCATATTTATTCTCCTTTCACCCTTATAATACACTGAAATTAATAGAAGGAGAAAAGGGACTTTGTTGTCCAATAAATATTAGGCAATACTTTAATAAACGGAGAATTATCTTTTGTTTATTAAACTAAAAAGAATGATACATAGGATACATATGACAATAATGGAGGAGTGAGAAGATGTATTATTCACCATATATGTATCCAAATTACTATGTAAGTGTTCCAATGCACCATGTTCGCCAACATCCTATATATTGGGGTTACCCACAAGAAACAAATATGGGGAGCATGTATCAACCAACGCAAATAGAAGATAGAGCAAAAAATATGGCATTTAAAGATCAAGGGAAACAGCCATTCGTAATAAATATAGAGGAAGCTGCGGAAAGGAATCGCAACTTTCGCACGGCAATATGGACCGGAAATCATTTGCAGGTTACATTGATGAGTATTGGTGTTGGAGAAGACATTGGTTTGGAAGTCCATCCAGATGTAGATCAATTTCTACGTATTGAAGAAGGTCAGGGGCTTGTTCAAATGGGTGACACCGAAAATAATTTGAACTATGAAAGAAGGGTTTCTGAAGATTATGCTATCATGGTTCCTGCTGGTAAATGGCATAATTTAACAAACACTGGAAATAAGCCATTAAAGTTATATACCATTTATGCACCTCCAGAACATCCATTTGGAACGATTCACCAAACGAAAGCAGATGCAATGGCTGCGGAAGAAGGCGGTAATTCGGCCAATCCAACTTATTTCGGTAGAACTCCAGATGAATGGGTACAGTATACAGAGTTTTTAGTGAAAGAAGGATTAGAAGACGTTAAGAGAGGAATAAATGCTACACATATCCTTCAAGAGTTTATTCTCATGGGAGTTCTCGTTGGAAAAGGCTATTCTCCTAAAAGAGCATATGAGACTGTAGAAGAATGGGAACGTACGGGAGAATCAAAACTTCTTCCGCAAAGTAAAAATATGTAGGGATAGTCTAGTATTAAATGGGGTTTGTCATTTTGACAAAACTCCTTTTTTTATTTTTATGAAATGTTAAATGTAACTTTCATCAAATTTTCACATTGGAAGGGTAAGGTACATTAGACGGAGTTTGAAAGTGAGGAAATACGATGGCTATAGCAAGTAAGTTAACAGCAATTGGTATAATTGCTCTAAGTTTCGCAGTAGGCTTTCTATCCTTCTATCTGTTAAGTGACTTAACTAGAGAGCAAAAGAAATTACAGGTAGAGGAAATAATATCGCAATTATTCAATTTTGTAATCTTTATTTGGATTGGGAAAATCTTAATAAACCTTTCCACTTTTATATCGGATCCTTTATCCATTTTGGCTTATCCGAGTGACTCAAAATCATTTTATTTTGCTATTGTATCAATAGCATTAATGCTTCTATATAAATCGAAACAAAAAAACATGCAAGTAATTCCCTTATTGGATTCTTTTGTCCATCTATTTCTTATTAGTTCGTTTGTATATGAGTTTATTCAATTCGTTGTAGTGGATAATTTCTATGCATTGGGATATTTAATTTTATTATCCATTTTAATCGCTATATTCTTTTTGTTACGGGAGCGTTTTACTACTTTGAAGATGTTGACGGTCATTGTTATAGTTTGGTCGATTGGTATGCTTATTTTAGGATTTGTTCAGCCTTTTGTGACGGTCTTTGGTTATATCATGGCACCATGGTTTGTTGGATTGTTTTTAGTAATGAGCGTCGGTATTTTAACTTATAAAATAAGAAGGGGGGCTACATAATGGGTATTATTGAGACTGATACGATGCTACTGGTAGGAATGCTATTAGCAATAGGAGCTGGTGCTTTATCATTTTTATCGCCATGTGTTTTGCCAATTTTCCCAGCCTATATGTCGTATATAACGGGCATTAGTGTAAAGGAATTACAAGGTAATAAGAATAGAAAAATAGTTCGCCAGTTATTCGCTCATTCGTTCTTCTTCCTTTTAGCAGTTTCCCTAGTATTCCTTAGTTTAGGTGCCAGTGCTTCGTTTTTAGGACAATGGGCGCAAAAACTCTTGGTTGGTGATTCTGGACTACTCATTCAGCGGATAGCAGGAGTTTTTATTATTATAATGGGGTTATTTATAGCGGGTTGGATCCAAATACCGTCTCTAATGAAGGAACGGCGGTTTCATTATACGAAAAAACCAGCTGGATATGTTGGGACATTCTTTATTGGGCTTGGGTTTGCTGCTGGATGGACACCTTGCATCGGACCAATTTTCGGTTCCATTCTACTCTTAGCTGCTAGTAATCCCGGTCAAGGAATGTTTTATACGATTATGTATGTATTTGGATTTGCATTACCATTTCTGGTCTTAACATTCTTTATTGGGAAAACGAAATGGATAGTACGGCATAGCAACATCATAATGAAGATAGGTGCCATCATGATGATTTTGATGGGATTCGTTCTATTCTTCGGATTAATGCCACGTATTTCAGGATTCTTACTAGATTTAGTACAAGATACTTGGTTATCAAGATTAGGGTAAACTTAGGAGGTGTTTGTGATGAAAAAATGGATTCTTTTAGTTGTAGTGATAGGTATGGTAGGCTGGGCAGTCTATGATTTCCTCGACTCAAACAAAAAGTCTGCGGTCCATTTTGAAAATGTAGAGGAGCTACAAGAAGTAGAGGCTGAAGCTACAGATGAAGGAGTAGAAGAAAATCAGAAGCCTGTTATTGGTTTGGAAGTTGGGAACAAGGCACCAGATTTTCAACTAGATACGTTAAGTGGGGACAGTGTAAAATTATCGGACTTTCGTGGACACCGTGTAATGATTAATTTTTGGGCAACATGGTGTCCACCATGTCGAGCAGAAATGCCTGATATGGAAAAGTTCCATCAAGATAAGGATATTGTTATTTTAGCAGTTAATCTAACCAATTCGGAATCTAGTGTAGAAGATATAGAGAACTTTGCTGACGAATATAAACTAACTTTTCCAGTTTTAATGGATCCCAATTTAGACGTAGCAAATCTCTATGCAATCCAACCAATTCCAACTACTTATATGGTTGATTCCAACGGATTGATTAGTTACAAGGCATATGGTGCAATGAATTACGATATGATGGTGCAGGAATTTGAGAAGATGGAGTAAATTACATATGATGGGCAAAGAGGTGAGAGAATGAAACAAACCATATTAGTTGTTGAAGACGATAAAATGATACGTGATTTAATCAGCATTTATTTGAAAAAATCAGGCTATGATGTTGTGGAGGCTGTAGATGGAGAGGAAGCAAAGGAAGTATTTCTATCGAAACATCCTTGTCTTATCATACTAGATCTAATGCTCCCTAAACTTAGTGGAGAAGAATTTTGTACGTGGGTTCGGGAACAAGAGAGAAATGAAGTATCGATCATTATGCTATCTGCTAAATCACGTATAGAGGATAAAATTAATGGGTTAAAGATTGGGGCAGATGATTATATAGTGAAACCATTTGAACCAGAGGAACTTCTAGCTCATATTGAAGCTGTACTACGGCGAACAGGGCAATTTTGCCAGAAGATTACTTATGATGGATTATGTATTAAACCTCGAAAAGGGGAAGTTTTACTTTTGGATCAAGAAGTAAAACTAACGAAGCATGAGTTCAATCTATTATATTATTTTATGGAGAATCCGAATACGGTTATCTCTAGAGAAAGCCTTTTGAATCAACTATATCCTTATGCGGACAAATTAATACTAGACCGGACAATAGATGCACATATAAAGAAACTAAGGAAAAAAATCGAAGAAAATCCAGCTGTACCTAAACGAATTATTACGGTCCGAGGAATGGGGTATAAATTTGTTACGGAATAAAATAAGAAAGGTGCTTGTTCCCAAACAATTTCTTTTTCGATTAACGTTTATTAACATATTAGTGATTGCTGCATTTGTAGGTTTAAGTAGTTGGGCAATTTATAATACTGCATGTGTTCTTGCGGATGGATTAACTTCAATGAGTAATCAAAAACAAGCTCAATTCGAGACGACATTATTTCAATACTTGTGGATATTCAGTATTTCTACCATTATTATTGGTAGTCTTATTCATTTCTATTTAACCAAAAAGTTGATTCATCCATTAAAAGAACTAATTTCCTCTACTAAAAGGATGAAACAGGGTGAATATCCTAATCCTATTCAAGCTAAATCAGATGGTGAAATAGGCGAATTAATTAGTCATTTTAATGATTTAATTAAACAGCTTGAGGATAATGAACTTCATCGACAAAAACTAGTTTCTGATTTATCCCATGAGTTTCGTACTCCTCTATCCAACTTAAAAGGGTATCTCCGTGCATTACAAAGTGGAGTGATTCAAGGAGACGAAAAGCTATACCAATCTTTATTCAATGAATCAAAGCGGCTTATTCATTTGGTAGAGCAGATGGAACAACTGAAAGAATGGGATCACGTATCAACCCAGAGTTTTTCAGAAAAATCACTTGTTCAAATTGAAAAGATAGTGGAACAATCGATAGAAATGTTTCGCTGGGCAATAGAACAGGAAGACATTAACATGCAAGTAGACGTTGCACCGAGTATTATTAAACTAAATAGTGGTGCAATCTCACAAGTCATTAGTAATTTACTTGATAATGCCATTCGCTACTATGAGGGTAGTGGGTCAATAACAATCAAGGGAATAGATTCTCAATCAGAGTATAGGCTTAGTATAGCTGGACCCGGAAAATCTCTTTCGATTGATGAGCAGGAACGAATTTTTGAACGGTTTTATCGTGTTGACCATTCGAGATCACGAGAATATGGCGGTTCTGGTTTAGGGCTTGCTATTTCAAAAGAGATTATTGAACATCACCGAGGAAAGATAGGTGTTATTTCAGAAGAGAATGTGCATACCTTTTGGTTTAGTCTGCCTAAAGGATAAGTATTGACTTTTAGCTATCTCATGAGGGCATTATTAAAAAATAAGAGAGGCGAATAAAATGAAGTTTAATTTTAAGGACTCAGGAGCGTTAGAAGCAGAATTTGAATATGGTAAACTTGATATTTCGAGTAATTCGGAACTTGGCTTTCGACCAGTACAGCTACTCGTTTCGTCACTTGTGGGGTGTAGTGGGGGATTATTAAAGAAGGTAATGGAAAAGAAACGTATTGCTTTTGATACAATTAAAATGGAGGTAGAAATCGAACGTAATGAGGAAGAAGCGAATAAAGTTACAAAAATAGTGTTACATTTCACCTGAATTATTCATACTTCCAATGAAGATTTAATTTGATACCAAATCCAATGATTTTTTGTTATCTAAACAAGTAAGAGCTGTTAATTTCGATAAACATGATAAATGATAAAGGTGAATTGTAGTAAAATCCTGATTTTGGGCATACTACCCCCTTGGTCTTTCATCCTTTTAAAAAAACAGCTATTCAATTGAATTATTCTAGCCTTAGACGTTGAATTCGCTGAAGTACTTCCCAAAAGAATTTTTGGTACACAAAACTAGAGGACAATTTAAAGTAGAGGGATCGTCCCGATTTTACTAACTTACTCGCAACTTTAATAATTCTTGTACGAATGGTTTCGATTTGCATACTTGTCTGTTTTTCTGGGAAGCAAAGGGTACGTAGCCAATTCGTTAGGTTGTACGCTAATAGACTTAACATCATTTTTGCTTCATTCACTTGGAAGGAGTGGCTGTTCATTTTATCCATGTAAAAACCGTTTTTAGCTTCCTTAATATAATTCTCCATCGTGCCTCTTTTTTGGTAAGCACGAACGATATCCTTTGGAGAGAACGCATCTACTAGGTTTGTGACAAAAAATGAGTGTGTAAAAAACAATTCACCTGCAGGACGAACAGATTGTACGATTACTTTTCTGGACTTCGACCATGATTTTGCCTGGTATTCGATTTCCTCATAATAGCATTCAGACATGGAAACATCTGATATCTCCGTTGCTGGATGTAATTCATCTGCCATTCGCTGTAAAATAGCGTTTGATTTTA
>NZ_WKJG01000039.1 GCF_027853235.1 Aliibacillus thermotolerans | reverse complement strand
CCTTATCACTAAGGCAATTGTTAATTGAATAACCCTTGTGAGACCTCCCCAGGTAAGAGTTATAACCTTCCTCCCATGTAACTGCTGCATTTACTGTATGGAACTCGGGCAGTATTGGACTTTGTTTTGTTCAGCAAACTCATCCATTCCAAGTCAGCCTTGTATGCAGTTCCTGTTCGTCAGTTCGGGAATTTGCCTCCAGCTTCCTTCAGATTCCGCGTCACCACGGACACCCTTGCCTTCAGCTAACAGTTCCTACTGCCAAGCCTGTAGTGGACTTTCACCACCAAGTTATAACCCATGCTGGGCGCACTGGAAATGACCCACAGCATCATCTCCAAGATGCAGTGGGTCATTTATTTCATGGAGCTGTCCAAAAAGTCATGATTGGTGACTTTTTGGACATTTTTTGTTACCCCTTCATCAAAAATTGCTTCTGGAAACGCCTCTTGACCGAATAGGCATGTTTCCAACACCAAATTGTTGATGGAAGTAAGTCGTGGATGGGTCATGCCATCGTTTCATCAAAGTATTGCTTGTGGAAGCAAGCCATGGATCGCTCATGCCACCGTTTCATTCAAAAATAGTTTGTGGAAACAAGCGATGAACGGATCATGGCACCGTTTCAATCCAAACACCATTGTGAAAGCAATCCATGCACGATGTATGGCACCGTTTCAGCGCTAAATGATTGTTGAAAGAAACTCTCGATTTATTTTTCAAGACTTTAAGACAACCTCTTCGGACCTTTATTTATCCCGCAATGTGGCATGAAGTTTTGTTTCTAATTCTTGTAATACACTTTCATGCACGGTTGTCACTTCTTCGTCGGTTAACGTGCGATTTGGATCCAAGTAGACGAGTGAGAAAGCGAGGGATTTTTTTCCTTCTTCTAAATGTTCTCCCTCATACACGTCAAATAAAGTAATCTGTTTTAATAGCTCACCACCAGCGCTCGCAATGACTGCTTTTACATCCCCTGCGGAAATATCTTTGTCCACAACTAAAGCGATGTCCCGAGTAATGGATGGATAGCGAGGGAGCGGTTCATATAGACGAACTTCTTTTTCTTTTTCTAATAAATGCCCAAGATAAATTTGAGCAACATACGTTTCTTTCACGTCCCATTCTTTTGCTGTTAGTGGGTGGATTTGACCAACAATTCCAATGAATTCTCCATTCCAATGAATGTCTGCACTTCTTCCCGGATGCATATCTGGACGTTCAGAAGGAGAATACGTCACTTCTTCTGAAATACCGAGGCTCGCAAATAGACCTTCTAACACCCCTTTGATGACATAAAAATCGACTTTCTTTTCCTCTCCTTGCCAACGATGAGACTCCCACGTTCCGGTCATCGCAAGGCCGAGTAGCATTTTCTCCGTTGGTAGGTCATTTTCTTTTTGTGCGATAAATATATCCCCGATTTCAAATAAAGCGACATCGCGTACTTGACGGTTTAAGTTATGCTGAATTGCATCGAGTAAGTGTGGAATTAAACTCGTGCGCAACACGCTTCGTTCCTCACTCATTGGCATCGACAAACGAACGGTTTCAGGCACTTCTTCTAATAGAAAACGAGTCGTTTTTTCCGGGCTCGTGAGGGAATACGTCAATGCTTCGCTAAAGCCACTCGCTTCTAAATAACGACGAACTTGGCGACGGGCCTTTTGTTCTGCAGTGAGGGCTCCCGGAGTCGTCTTACTTATTGGAAGTGTCGTTGGGATTTTATTATAACCATACAACCGGGCAACTTCTTCTGCGATATCTTCTTCAATGGAAATATCTAAACGACGCGTCGGTACGTGAATAGTAAACGCTTCGTCTTCTTCCGTCACTTCAAAACGAAGGCGTTCAAAGATGGAAAGAATTTCAGACGTCGCAATGTTCGTACCTAAAATTTGATTCAATCGGTCTGTCGTCGATGTTACCGTGCGCTTTTCTTGTACACGATAATCTTGGGCTACAACTCCTTGTAACACTTCTCCCCCTGCATATTTTTCCAGTAAGGAAAGGGCTCTTTCCGCCGCTTCTTCCACTCGGAATGGATCAATTCCTTTTTCATACCGTTGACTCGCTTCACTGCGAAGACCGAAAGCATGAGAGGCACGGCGTACGCGAATCGGAGAAAAATAAGCCGCTTCTAACAATACGGTTGTCGTATCTTCTTGTACTTCAGAAAAAGCGCCACCCATGACTCCTGCTAAAGCGACTGGTTCTTTTCCGTTCGTAATCGCTAAATGCTCCGGCGACAACACCCGTTCTTCGCCGTCTAAAGTCGTGATTTTCTCTTCGTCATGGGCGCGGCGAACAACGACTTCTTTAGAACCGAACCGATCGTAATCGAATGCGTGCAACGGTTGACCGTACTCCATTAGAACAAAGTTTGTGATGTCTACGACGTTATTAATTGGTCGAATTCCAGCAGCAGTGAGATAGTTTTGCATCCACTGAGGAGACGGACCAATCGTCACATTTTTTATGACGCGAGCGTAGTAAAACGGGTTGTCTTCCTTTTGTTGAATTTCGACACGTATGTAGTCGGACGTTTTTTCATTCGTTTCTGTAAATGTGCGCTCTGGAAGACGAACTTCTCTACCTAGAAGTGCTGCTACTTCGTAAGCAACTCCAATCATACTTAAACAGTCGGCACGGTTTGGCGTTAAGTCTAATTCTAGCACCGTGTCATCTAAGCCGAGCACTTTTGCTGCATCCGTTCCGACTTCTATTTCTTCTGGCAATACATAAATTCCGTCTTGCCACTCTTTTGAAATTAATTTTTGTTCAATTCCTAACTCATCGAGAGAACAGATCATTCCTTCTGACGTTTCTCCTCGAATTGTCGTCGCTTTTATTTGTACGTCTCCCGGAAGCACTGCTCCTGGTTTTGCAACGACTACTTTTTGTCCTTCCGCTACGTTCGGTGCCCCGCATACAATTTGGGACACGGTTTCCCCGATATTCACTTGACAAACGCGTAATTTATCTGCATTTGGATGTGGGGTTACTTTTTCCACCAAGCCGACGACAAGATGAGAAATCTTTTCTCCCCGAGGATGAATCGCATCCACTTCCACTCCACCCCGGGTCAATTTTTCACTTAATTCTTCCACTGTTAAATCATCAATCTCTACGTAATTCTTTAACCAATTGTATGATACGAGCATGAAGACCCCTCCTTATTCCCAAGTAAATTGCTCTAAGAAACGAAGATCGTTCGTATAAAAATGACGAATGTCATCAATTCCGTATTTCAGTAAAGCAAAACGTTCGACTCCCATCCCAAACGCGAAACCGCTATATTTTTTCGAGTCAAAACCGCTCATTTCTAACACGCGTGGATGTACCATTCCCGCTCCTAATACTTCAATCCATCCCGTCTGTTTACAAACGCGGCAGCCATCTCCTCCGCAAGAGCCGCAAGAAACGTCTACTTCCACTGATGGTTCTGTAAATGGGAAAAAGCTTGGGCGCAAGCGGATGCTTCTATCTGCCCCAAAATATTCTTTCACAAAAGTTTCAAGCGTCCCTTTTAAATCACTCATTCGCACGTTTTCATCTACGTACAATCCTTCAATTTGCATGAATTGATGAGAGTGCGTCGCATCATCATCGTCTCGGCGATACACTTTTCCCGGGCAGACAATTTTCACCGGACCTTTTCCTTCATGTTTTTCCATCGTCCGGGCTTGTACCGGTGACGTGTGGGTGCGGAGCAAAATATCTTCGGTTACATAGAAGGAATCTTGCATTTCCCGCGCCGGATGTTCCGGCGGTAAATTTAACGCTTCAAAGTTGTAGTAATCCGTCTCTACTTCCGGACCTTCCGTTACTTGGAAACCGAGTCCGATAAAAATATCTTCAATTTCTTCTACCACTGCCGTTAACGGATGGCGCGCTCCCATATGTACTTTTCGTCCTGGCAAAGTGACATCAATGCGTTCCTTTTCTAACTGTTCCGCTAATGCTCGCTCCTCCAGTTCCGCGAACATTTTGTCTAAAGAAGCTTGGATTTCTTCGCGAACTTCATTTGCCTTTTGCCCAACTTTCGGTCTTTCCTCCGCAGACAATTTGCCCATTCCGCGAAGTACCGTCGTAATGGAACCTTTTTTCCCTAAATATTTCACACGGACAGTATCCAAATCCTTTGGCGAATCCACTTGTTTTATTTCTGCTAACGCTTCACGTTTTATTTGCTCCAGTTGATCAATCATACTTTAAAAACCTCCCTTTCTCTCTCACACAATAAAAAAACCTTCATCCCTAAATAAGGGACGAAGGTTCGCGGTACCACCCTTGTTAACTGTTTTCACAGTTCACTTCATTTACATAACGGATGATCCGGAACACTTTTACAAGTAAACCTTGTGTTACAGTGTCAGCTCCAGAGCGAATTCAGTCTGTCTGCTATAGAAATGCTTCCAGTCTATGACATTTCCTCCCTGCATAGCAACGCGGATAGACTTACTACTCTCTTTCCTCGCTTTTTTCGTTTATTTCATTGTATACGTAAACTAGTATAAGAAATATTTTGTCGGTTTGCAAATGATGATTTGCATACTTAGCGGACGTCGTTTAAGTGGTAAAGTAAAATTCCGGTGGCAACAGATACATTTAATGATTCCGCGTTACCATAAATAGGGACATAAATGATTTGGTCACTTTTATTTAACCATTCTTTGTTTACCCCTCGTCCTTCATTTCCAACAATTAAAGCAAATTCTTTTTGACGTTCGATGGCGGTGTAAGATGTCCCTTTTTCAATCGCTGTGCCAAAAATAGGAATTCCTTTTGCTTGTAAAGTTTTCATCCATTCACCAATGTCTCCTTTTATGACGGGTAAATGAAATAATGATCCTTGTGATGCACGAATCACTTTCTCATTATACGGATCGACCGTTCCGCTTCCGAGTAGTACTGCTTGTAATCCTACGGCATCAGCTGTTCGAATAAGCGTACCAACATTTCCGGGATCTTGCACCCCATCTACGAGCAAATATTTTTTTCCTTTTTCGATTGTAATCTTTTCTTCCTCAGGCAAATGACAAACAGCAATGATCCCTTGTGGCGTTTCTGTACTACTTAACTCCTTCATCACTTCTTTTGAGACAATCGTTAATTCAAAACCCGAAAATGGAATACGAGATGGCAGATTTGTCCCTTCTTGAACAATGAATTGGTCAATACGAATATTGGCGTTGAATGCCTCTTCTACGAGATGAAATCCTTCCGCCAGAAAAAGCCCTTCTTTCTCTCGATGCTTCCGTTGATATAACTGTTTCATTTTCTTCACAAATGAATTTTTTACCGATTCAATCCGTTTCATCTTATTCCCTATCCTTTAAATGTTGTACATATTTTCGATCGACATGTCCCATACTACAAACAACCCGTGCTCCCTTGAAAATGTAAAACGGATCATATGAAACAAACAGGCTGACCTGAATTTTCACATGATGTATAAGGAGGAGATGACATGTCATTCCAATTACGAGAAGCGATTTTACAAAACGTCTCTAATCACACTCCAGAGCAACTGGAAGCAACCATTCAAGATGCTGTTGAAAGTGGAGAAGAAAAAATGTTACCAGGGCTTGGCGTATTATTTGAAGTGTTTTGGCAACACGCAAATGACAGTGACAAAGATAAAGTAGTCCAAGAAATTTCTTCCGGTTTACAAGCGTGACGTACAACAACATCGTCTCCAAAATGCCGTTTGAGGCGAGGCAACAAGATTTGTCGCTTGTCCAAGACGTTACATGTAATTACGAAAAAAATGGGAAGCACGGAAGAAAAGCCTGCGAGGTAAGTATTCATGTTGCTTCCGTTTGAACTGGAAACAAAGCGAATACCTGCTAGCTTTGTTTCCACGCTTCCTCGTGCCACGGACTCATTCCTATTGAAAACTCGCTCGCTTGCATATAGGGGGTTCTGACCGCTTTATCCTAAAATTTATTCAAATGTAATTTTCCGAACCGTTTCTTCGTCTAATCTTTTCACTACTTCTGTAATGAGTTGTACGGCATGTTCAAAATCATCACGGTGCAGGATAGATGCATGGGTATGGATGTAGCGGGTCGGGACTGTAATAGCCAATGAAGGTGCCCCATCTCCGGATAAATGAATCGACCCGGCGTCCGTTCCACCACCGCTCATCGCTTCAAATTGATAAGGAATCTCATGTTCATCCGCAATATCTGTCACAAAATCACGAAGACCTTTGTGAGAAACCATGGAGCGGTCATAAATCATAATTTGTGGTCCTTCTCCAATCTTCGCAGTGGCATCATTCGCTGAAATACCCGGCGTATCCCCTGCGATACCTACATCCACCGCAAAACCAATATCCGGCTCTATCTTATGTGCTGCCGTTTTTGCCCCGCGAAGTCCTACTTCCTCTTGGACCGCACCTACACCGTAGACGACGTTGTCATGGTTTTCGTCTTTTAAACGTTTCATCACCTCAATGGCAATGGCACATCCAATACGATTGTCCCACGCTTTCGCCATCATAATTTTTTCATTCTTCATCACCGTAAAGTCACAGATTGGTGTCACTGCATCCCCTGGACGGACGCCAAAACTTTCCGCTTCTTCTTTACTGGAAGCACCAATATCAATAAACATATCCTTTACTTCTACGGGCTTCTTCCGCTGTTCCGGCGGTAAAATATGTGGTGGTTTTGAACCGATCACTCCGACAATATTCCCTTTTCGCGTCATGACGGTAACGCGTTGGGCCAGCATCACTTGGCTCCACCAGCCGCCAACGGTTTCAAATTTTAAAAATCCGTTATCATCAATGCGAGTTATCATGAAGCCAATTTCGTCTAAGTGCCCAGTAATCATAATTTTTGGCCCGCCAGCTTTGCCAGTTTTTTTCGCAATGAAACTCCCGAGATTATCGTAACTGATTTCATCAGCATATGGCGTAATATACTTTTTCATCACTTCGCGCGGTTCTTTTTCATTTCCCGGAATCCCATTCGCATCAGTCAGTTCCTTTAACATTTGTACTGTCTCATCCATCATTTTTTCCTCCTTCAAATAACGATCTTTCCACTTTGTAGTATATCCGTTATGTTTTTCTAATACAAAAAAATTAATATCCTTCCGTTTGGCGTTGATGATTGATTTCGTTTTTTTCGTAGTACGCCCGTTCTACTTCGTCTTTTGTAAACCCAATTCCTTCTCCAAGTTTTAAGTATTCTGCAAACAAATGATGGTATGTTTCTCTGTTTGGGGACTCGTGAAATTGCGAAGCGCATTGAAACACATGTAAAAAGTGCAATTGTAAAGGCGTTTCTTCTCTTTCTTCATTTGGAAAAGGAGGTATTTCTTCAAAACCACATTCCAGTCCTAATGACAACAAGAAATGAATGCCATCTACATATTCTTCTAATATTATCTCTTTTTCCGAAGGGGGTTTCCGACTCCAAAATTTGAAACAACGTGTTTCATTTGCCAGCTCTCCCACTTCCGTCATAAAAGCTAACACTTTATCCGAAAATAAATCTTTGTTCTCTAATTGATGCTCTCGTTCAATTCGCTCATCTAGTTTTCGTTGCACTGAAAATAACCGTTCCATTTGGATAATATCTTTTCCCTTCTCTCTCATTTTCGTTTAAAATAGAAGTAACAATACCATGTTCGTTATCCACTCACGTAAGGAGGAAGTTCACATGGCATTACTACTGCGTGTTCTAATTTTCGTCGCACTTATTATTTTAATATATACAATCGTAAAATACATTTTAAATCCGAAACGAAAACTCGAACTTGCTCATGAAAAAAAGCAGTTTTATTTTTTTGACGACCCAAAAGACGTCCGCAAAAACTTTTTTATTACGTACAAAGGCGTCATGTTTGAAGGAGAAAAATTTTTAGGTACGACAGACCAAGCATTCGACGTCGTCTCTGTCTCCATATGGGTAAAGCAAAAAGACAAATTAAAAGGACTCCACATTAAAGATTTTATCTTTTTGGAAAAAGAAATACACCAACACTACCCCGAAGCCACCATCGAATGGAAACCCCCCATCAAAGAATTTATTGATGAACGAAAAGCGGAGGCAACTGAACACGAGCGATAAGCACTGGACTTGTACAGGATGTACTGACTTCTGCGTTGCACACAAAATCTACACTGCAATACTTCTCTGTTTTCTTTTGCGCCGAGTAATCACAGGCGCAGGACGTGTTGACCTCTGCGTTATGCCTAGAACAGGCACGATTTTAGCAAAGTTCCTGCATCCAAGAGGCCTAGTTACTGAAGCTAGACAGAGAAAAGCGGAGAAAGCCGATGAAACATAACGAAAAAACGAACCGGTGATAAGCCGTCCGGTTCGTTTTTCGTCATTATTTCAAGCTCGCTTTTGCTTTTTCAGCAAGTTCAGCAAAGGCTTTTTCATCATTCACTGCAAGGTCAGCGAGCATTTTGCGATTCACTTGGATATTTGCCTGTTTTAAACCGTGCATGAGACGGCTGTAAGAGAGACCATTCATTCGCGCCGCAGCATTAATTCTTGTGATCCATAGCTTACGGAAATCACGTTTTCTTTGACGGCGATCACGATATGCATATTGAAGTGACTTCATCACTTGTTGATTGGCCGTTTTAAACAGGCTATGCTTCGATCCGCGATACCCTTTCGCTAATTTTAAAACTTTTTTCCGACGACGACGTGTGACATAACCACCTTTTACTCTTGCCATCGTCTATCCCTCCTTCGCATTACATTACGGTCATTAGTTTTTATAAGGCATTAAATCTTTAATACGTTTAAAGTCTGAGTTATCCACCATTCCTTGCTTGCGAAGTTTCCGTTTTTGTTTCGTTGATTTGTTAGCAAACAAGTGGCTTGTGTACGCATGACTGCGCTTTAACTTACCGGACGCTGTTTTTTTGAAACGTTTCGCTGCGCCGCGGTGCGTTTTCATTTTTGGCATAAAAAGTCCTCCTCGTTACATTTTATCCGTCTACTTTTTTCCTTCTTTTTCTTTCTCTGATTTCGGGGCAAGCATTAAAAACATGCTTCTTCCTTCCATCTTCGGTTTCGTCTCCACCGTCGCAATATCTTTTAACTCATCCGCTAATCGTTCTAACACATCTTTACCGATGTCAGAGTGGGTGATCATTCGACCGCGAAAACGAATCGCTGCTTTCACTTTATCTCCTTTATTAAGGAATTTACGAGCACTACGAAGCTTTGTGTTAAAGTCATGCTCCTCGATGTTCGGGCTAAGGCGCACTTCTTTGACGTTAATTACTTTTTGCTTTTTGCGAGCCTCTTTTTCTTTCTTTTGCTGTTCATAGCGGTATTTCCCGTAGTCCATAATACGGCACACCGGAGGCTTTGCATTCGGAGCAACTAACACCAAATCAAGATTTGCCTTTTTTGCCAAATCCAGCGCTTCGTTCTTTGATTTTACTCCTAGTTGGTCCCCATTCGCATCAATCAAACGAACTTCCCGCGCACGGATTCCCTCGTTAACCTTCATGTCTTTACGGATAATAAGACACCTCCAAATAAATTTACGAACCCGAAGCAGACATCTGTAGCTCTCCCGCACAATACGGTTGGTGAATCTGACACAAAAAAGTGGGCACACGGATTGCGCCCACTCGTGATCAAACGAATACAAATTCCATATCACCACAAACCTGCCAACAACTTGTCGCGTCGATCAGGTGAGAAGCGGGCGCTTCTACTTGCTTTGGTTTCGAATGTTACTTTACCTTACATACACTATCATGTCACACATACATTTGTCAACTTATTTTAAAGAATGTTTCTCCTCCATCAAGCGTCTCGCGGATAATCATCAGATGACCGTTTGATTGAATCATCTCACTAGCTCCAAAATGAGACGCTTTTCTGACGAAAGGGGCTCATGAAATTTCTATGGCATGTTTCCACCATCAAAGTAGCAATGAAAACGCGTCATAAACGAGCTATAACTTCTCTCCAGCAGTACGAGCTATGACTCGTTTCTAGCGTCACGTTCCATCTTAAAATAAGGAATCGTCTTTGTTAAGTCATTTCCCACACGTCATTCCATCCTCAAAACAAATGATCTATGCAATTACAGTTCTAATGAGCGTGTATTGATTTTCTCCGTAATCATTTGAACGAAGGAAGAGAGTCCTACTGTTTCTGAATCTTTTTGGCCGTAACGGCGCACGTTCACTGCTTCTTGTTCGATTTCTTTGTCTCCGAGAACGAGCATGTACGGGATTTTTTTCGTTTGGGCTTCGCGAATTTTGTAGCCGAGTTTTTCATCGCGTACGTCTACTTCTACGCGCACACCGGCTTTTCTCAATTCGTCTTCCACTTTTCGAGCATATTCCATATGTGCTTCTAATGACACTGGAATAATTTTTGCTTGTACCGGTGCGAGCCATACTGGCAATGCTCCTTTATGTTCTTCTAACAAGAAAGCGACGAAACGTTCCATTGTAGATACAATGCCTCGGTGGATGACGACCGGACGATGTTCTTTTCCATCTTTTCCAATATACGTTAGGTCAAATCGCTCCGGTAAATGGAAGTCGAGTTGGACGGTAGACAATGTTTCGTCTTTACCGAGCGCTGTTTTTACTTGTACGTCTAATTTTGGTCCGTAAAAAGCAGCTTCTCCCTCAGCTTCCACATAGTCTACCCCCATGTCATCCATCGCTTCTTTTAACATCGATTGTGCTTTTTCCCACATCGCATCGTTATCTACGTATTTTTCTTTATCTTCCGGATCACGGTAAGATAAGCGGAAGTAATAATCTTCAAAGCCAAAGTCTTTATACACACTTTGAATGAGTTCCACTACTCGTACAAATTCTTCTTTTAATTGATCTGGACGGGCGAAAATATGAGCATCGTTTAACGTCATGGCGCGAACCCGTTGCAACCCTGCTAAAGCGCCGGATTTTTCATAACGGTGCATCAGGCCAAGCTCTGCAACTCGCACAGGTAAGTCACGGTAGCTGTGCATGGAGTTTTTGTACACCATCATATGGTGCGGACAGTTCATCGGACGAATCACGAACGTTTCATTGTCCATTTCCATCGGTGGGAACATATCTTCTTGATAATGGTCCCAATGCCCGGACGTTTTATATAACTCGGAACTGCCTAACACCGGTGTATAAACGTGGTCGTAGCCAAGGCGTTCTTCTAAATCGACGATGTATCGTTCAATGGTCCGGCGAATCGTTGCCCCTTTTGGCAGCCAAATCGGAAGGCCTTGTCCTACTTTTTGATTGAGAGTGAAAATCTCTAATTCCTTTCCGATTTTACGATGATCCCGCTCTTTTGCTTCTTCCCGCATTTTTAAATATTCTTCGAGCTCGCCTTGTTTTGGAAAAGCGGTTCCGTAAATCCGTTGTAACATTTTGTTGTTACTATCGCCGCGCCAATACGCACCGGAAATGCTTAATAGTTTAAACTTCTTTAATTTTCCGGTACTTGGCACGTGTACACCTCGACATAAATCAAAAAATTCTCCTTGTTCGTAAATAGATACTGTTTCGTCTTCCGGAATATCATCAATTAATTCCAGTTTCAAATCGTCGCCGATTTCTTTATATCGTTCGATTGCTTCTTCTCGGCTCACTTCTTTTCGGACGATTTCAAGATTTTCATCAATAATTTTTTGCATTTCTTTTTCGATTTTCGGTAAATCTTCTGGAGTGAGTTGGTGCGGCATATCGATGTCATAATAAAATCCATTTTCAATCACAGGGCCGACACCGAGCTTCACATCTTTATATAAACGTTTGATCGCCTGGGCCATTAAGTGAGCCGTACTATGCCGTAAAATTTCCAACCCTTCTTCATTTTTCAACGTCAAAATTTCAATCGTACCGCCTTCATGAAGAGGAGTACGCAAATCAACCGGTTTTCCGTCAATTTTAGCAGCTATGGCTTGTTTTTTTAATCCTGGACTAATGGAAGCGGCGATTTCTTCAGCTGTTACTCCGTCTTCAAAAGATTTTTTATTTCCATCTGGAAAAGTAATTTCCACTGCTCCACTCATTGAACATTCCTCCTTCGTAAAATAAACAATAAAAAACACCCCTTCTTATAAAGAAGGGGCGAATAGATTCCGCGGTTCCACCCTTGTTACAAAGACAATCATGCCTTTGCATCTCGTTTGCCACCGTAACGTGGGGCGACTCCGGCAGTAGTTACTAGCATTCGTTCCCTACTGCTGCTCCAAGGGGGTAAGAAACACGCTTTTTCAGAAAGCTCTCAGCTGACACTTTCCTCTCTGTAGAAAAAGGGGATGTTTCCCATGTCCTTATCCATGCATTTATACAATATTCTGTTGTTATTATAGAAAGAACGAATGAGAAAATCAACCAATATTCGTTTAGCCATAAATATTTTCGTATGTGGTTTGATATATTTCTTTGTCTTCTTCTGAAAATAAGACAAAAGTGACTTTTCCAACCCGCTCTTTCTTTAAATATTCCACGACAGTTTCGATCGCAACAGCGGCTGCTAGTTCAATTGGGAACCGGTAAGCCCCGGTAGATATGGATGGGAAAGCGATATGTTGTAACTGGTGTTCCCGCATGAGAGCAAGAGAGTTTTTATAGCAGTTAGAAAGTCTCTCTGCTTCTTTATGCTCTCCTCCTTCCCACACCGGCCCAACGGTATGAATGACGTAATCCGCCGGAAGGTTATATCCTTTCGTCATCACCGCATCACCAGAAGGGAGTTCTTCGCCATGAAGTTGTTCTTCGCGAATCCGTTTGCATTCCTGAAGTAACTCTTTTCCAGCAGCACGGTGAATCGCACCGTCCACTCCTCCCCCACCTAACAGGGTACCGTTGGCAGCATTGACAATCGCATCCGCTTGTACCGTTGTAATATCTCCTTTTTTAAATTCCAATATGTTACCGTTAATCTCTACTTTCATGTTCTCCACCTCACTTTTTTACTGTTTCACTTGCTGTTAAAATCGCATCTTCTTTAATGTCGTAGTGAGAGGCATGCCACACGACTTCTTTGTTAGAAAGTAGTAGCAGTTGAGGTGATTCATGTTTTATGCGTGTGTCCGCTTCAATGGCATTGGAAACGTCACGAGTCTCGATGACTTTTACTAAATAGGTAGGAATCTCCTTATTTTGTGCTACATATGTTTGATATGCTTCATGAGCTTCGGCGCTAATTGGACAACTGGTGCTATGTTTAAAAACAAAGGCCGGATGCGTATTTGTTTGTTCCAATACGTCCTCCCATTGAGCAATGGTTGTAAGTTCTGTATATGTATTCATTCTCACTCACTCCTCTTCAGTCAATGCTTTTCTTATTAGTATAACACGTTTAGACGTCAGATTCTGCTGATGTCATATATGATACCCAAAGGTTCATTGTGAAAAATGAAGCGTGCCCTACGATTCGTTTAGGACACGCTTCTTTTGAGCAAGCGCTCAGTTTAACAAAAAAAGGAGGGATTATTGCGGAATTTCAAGGACAATTTTTCCGAAATTATTTCCTTTTTCCATATATTTTAACGCTTCGGCCGCGTCTTCTAATGCGAACGTTTTGTCCACTACTGGGTGTAGAGAATGCTCTTCAAACAAATCTAACATCTTTTGAAAATCTCGCGGACTTCCCATCGTGGTGCCACGAATGTCCATATTTTTAAAGAACATTTTCGGAAGAACGAGCTCTGGTACCGGACCAGCCGTCGCACCGTAATTTACAATGCGTCCGCCATTTGCGACGACACTTAATAATTGGTTAAAATTATCCCCACCGACTCCGTCCACAATTAAGTCGAAGCCATTGATTAATTTTTTCAATTGCTTCGTCCAATCTTTTTCTTGGTAATTGACTCCGCCACTGGCTCCAAGTTCTTTGGCACGTGCGATTTTCTCCTCACTACTGGAAGTCACGTACACGTTTGCACCTTTCGCCAGTGCCATTTGCATCACAAATTGAGACACACCGCTACCAATACCGGGAACGAGAACATTTTCTCCTTCTTTTAATTCCCCTCTTGTAAAAAGGGCACGGTAAGCAGTGAGTCCTGCTAGCGGGAGGGCTGCTGCTTCTTCCCAGCTTAAATGAGAAGGCTTTTGGTACACATTTTCACTCGTAATTTTTACATATTGTGCGTATGTTCCATCAGTGGGCATGCCCAGTATGTGAAAGTCTTTGTTTCCATAAGCTTCATTTTCTCCCCACTGAAGCCCGGGATTCATAATGACTTCATCGCCAACCGACACATTAGAAACACCTTCTCCTACTTCTTCTACAATCCCAGCACCATCTGAACCTAAAATCGCAGGAAGGTTCATGCCTGGATACAGACCATGGGTAATAAAGAAATCACGACGGTTTAGTGCTGCGTTTTTTAATCGAATTAATACTTCTCCTTTCCCCGGAGAAGGAACATCTACGTCTACGTATTCTGCCTTATCTGGTCCACCTGTCTCTTTTACGAGAATTGCCTTCATCATTTCAAACCTCCTACCAAATATTTTTAAAAAAGAGACTATCAGAAAATAGTCAATATTATCATTATAAGCGATACCGAAACGTTATGTAAAATTTTTCAATGTGACACCAAAATGTAGCACTTTTCGAAAGTGCTCGCGAAACTGAACAACGTTTTTGTCGTAGTCCATTCTTCTATGGAAAGTAATGCGTGAAATCGCGTCCGTTTGGGAACAATGAAAAGAGGAGGGATGACATGATGACACGTGCCATATTAATTACAATGAGTGCATGTTTACTTAGTGTCCTTATCGCTTGCGGGGAAAACGAACCTGATACGGAAGAAGAGATGAACCAATCCTCTTCAGATGCAACGATTGATCAAGCAACACCGGAAGAAGAGGAAAGAAATAGTAATGGAACTGCAGACATCTCTGTACCTTTTGACCAGTTTTATTTAGAAGTCATTTATGAAAATGCCGTTTCTTACGAAGTGGATTTTGAAAAAGACGGTGACCGTATCGAAGTGGAAATTGATGATGATTTAAATCAAGCGAAAAAACAAGGTGAAGAAGCACTTAGTGAGCTCGAGCCGATCTTTCATCGTTTGACTTTCGATGAGGACACACCGAATGAAGAAGTGATTGCAGAAGTATTAGAAAGCTTTCAGTTAGAAGACAACTTCGAAAAATTTGAGTTAGAAGTTGACTTTACCACCGGAACAGAAAAAGAATACGAAGAAACACGTTCTTAACGGGTAAAAACAGAAAAAAGCAACGAACTGCTTTTTTCTGTTTTTTACTTTTCATATAATGGCCATTCTTTCACAGGATGAAGTGTCATTTTTTCTTGGAAAATCATTTCTAACGTTTGCACCGTCCCATTTTCTTCATCGGAATAGACATGCAGGCGACGCGGAGAAAGACTTACGGTGGGACTGATAACCATGTATTCAAAAGGAAGTTCTTTTTCGAACACAAGGGAATGCTCTAACTGATGAAGCCTCGTCCACTCATCAATAGGATGTCCATGTTCGTCCACAAATAAGGGCTTCTCTTTCAATAGGAGATGGAGAATATTCATTTGCTCCTCTGCATGCTTTAAATGATGACGACAAGATTCCACCATCGTTTGATATTCTTGTTCCCACTTATATTCATCAATGGCTTTCGAAGCTGCTTCCATCAGCAATTGATGATAGGTTCCGAGACGAAAGGTTAAAAGCGGTTGCCATTGGATGTGCTTTTTTTCTTCTATTTCTTTTTTAAGTTCGTTGTAAACGAAATGTTTTCTTTTGTCAAAAAGAGGCGTGCGTAAAACTCCTTTCTTTTCTCCTTCAAGCAATGTTTGGGCAATATCAGTAATAGCTTCCGATTCATCTTTGTAATAAAAAGTGTCTTCAATATAATTTTTAATCCATTTTAATTCTTGATGATCCGTCATATAATCCGAAAGGACGGAAGCTAAATAGGGGATGATTCCCTCCTTCCATTCTGTTTCGGTTCCTTGAAAATCCCAAAAAAACTTCCCCTTTTTTTGCATCACTTTTCCCGTGTCTAGTCCTTTTCTCTCCCATTTGTGTTGGTCATTGGATATCGTATCCATCACATTATTTGTATCTTCCATATTAGCAAAATCGATAGAAAACAACCCTACATTCCTCCTCACCCGAACGTCACTACGCACGCATTCATCTTCTCTCTCTACATATGTATGGATAAAGAAGAAAAAAATGCCGACAGAACGACCAAAAAAAAGAGAGTTACCCAAAAAGTGGTACAAATGGGTAACTCTCATTGTTTATTAGTTTTGCATAATAAAGTCTTTTTGCACCTTCGAATCCCCATCAAAACGGCGAAGAATGTTATATTTCGTATCCCGTTGTGCTGGTATTTTCCCAGCTTCCCGAATGAGTTGAATAATTTGATTGGTATTGACTTTATGGGTGGTACCAGCCGCTGAGACGACGTTTTCTTCTATCATGGTACTTCCAAAATCGTTACAACCAAATTCTAACGATTTTTTCCCTACTTCCGGTCCCATGGTTACCCAAGAAGACTGGAAGTTCGGGATATTATCAAGAAACAAACGAGAAATGGCAACATTTTTTAAGTATCCTTCCGGAGAAATTATTTCTCCTCGTAGACTCGTATTTTCCTGTTGAAAAGTCCAAGAAATGAATGCTAGAAAACAGTTCGCTTCGTCTTGGGTATCACGAATACGTTGTAAATGTTCCGCCCGCTCTTCAATTGTTTCCGTTAAACCAATCACCATCGTGGCGGTACCGTGCATGCCAACTTTTTTCGCCATCTTCATACATTCTAACCATTCCTCCGCGGTACATTTCAACCGGCTTACTTTTTTACGCGTCGCTTCGGTTAAAATTTCCGCACCGCCACCCGGGAGCGAATCTAACCCCGCTTCGTGCAGTTCGGTTAACACTTCTTCGAGTGATAAACCGGATACTTCTACCATTTTATAAATTTCTGCAGGTGAAAAAGAGTGCATTGTAATGTTTGGAAAGCGCTCTTTAATCGCACGTAATAAATCCGTGTAATAACTAAACGGAAGGTTCGGGTTGGTACCACCTTGCATTAAAATCTCGGTTCCGTCTACATCCACCGTTTCTTGTATTTTTTGGAAAATCTCTTCATTCGAAAGGACATACCCTTCATCCGATCCCGGGCGACGATAAAATGCGCAAAACGTGCAATATGTATCGCACACGTTTGTATAGTTTACATTTCGGCCGATCACAAAAGTCGTAATAGGTTCAGGATGCCACTTTTTCATCACTTCATTGGCAGCCCACCCCATTTTTTCGATTTCGTCACTTTCATATAAACGGACCGCATCTTCCATTGTTAATCGCTCTCCACGGAGCGCTTTGTCTAAAATTGGATCGATACTCACTGTAAAATCCCCCTATACATGTAAATGGGATACGAATTAGTCATCTTTATCGTATCATAACTTCCCATGCGATACCTACCAAAATATTCACATGCATGTGTCAAGTGATTCACGGGAACGTTCATGTCATGCCTGCTATTCTATTGGGTTTAACGCTTCAAGACACTTATCCTCGACTGCACGAAAAGAATCATTTTTTTATAATGATTCCCGGCGGTTTTTTCCATCAACGAAAACGAACGTAGTTAAATGACGAATGCGTTCCATGATCCTTTTCGCTTTTAATCGTTCAATCCCGCCTTTTTGTGAGTAGGAGAGATGTTCTTCTAATTCATCATAATCATAATTGGATGTATACAAAGTTGGGAGCTTTTCCATCATGCGATATTGAAGAATAACTCCTAACACATCATCTCGAATCCATGCGGAAATCGTTTCCGCTCCAATATCATCTAAAATAAGCACATCCATTTTTTTGACATAATCAATTTTTTCCTGCACCGTTCCGTCTGTTACCGACTGCTTCAACTCTCTGAAAAAGTCCGGGACATAGACAATCATTGACGGAATGTTACGGGCAGCTAGTTCATTCACGATCGCCCCCATCATATATGTCTTTCCGACACCGAATTTTCCACATAAATAAAGGCCTTTGCCATCTTTTCCGGGATTTGCTTCCATCGCAAATTGGAGACACTTATTGCTGGCGGCGAGTCGACTTTTATGGTCTTGATCAATGGAATCAAAGGTTGCTTCTAAAATTTCTTTCGGGATATACATACTTTTCATTAACGATTGTTGCTTTTTTCTTTCTTCTTCTTGACGTTTTAACGTGCAAGATTGATACCGAATCAGAAGTTGGTCATTTTCTACTGCGATCACTGGTTGATATCCTTTCATCATATTAGGGCAACGTTTTAGTCCCGGACAGAAATCACAGTTTTCTCGTTCCTTTTTATACTCATATAGTTTCATCAAGTCACGGTCTAATGTATCTTCATTCCAAGCAGAATGTTCTTTTAAAAACGATTGAATCCGCTTGTCCATAAGCACTTCTTTTTTTACTTTTTCAAATCGTTCTTGCCATTCTTTTTTATTCATAAAATGATGAAGCGATGCATCGATGGAATCCATTTTTTGTCACCTCCTATTGCATCCTTGCTTTCCGACGTCGTAATAATTCTTCAAATTGTTGTCGTTCTTTCTGTAAGTCCGTATCTTCTTCCATGGAAGAGGTTTCCTTCTTGTTTTCCTCCTCGAGCCATTTCGGTAATTTATCCTTTCGTACGTAAGGGGCTTGCTGACGGAAGGAGACCGTTTTTTGCGAATTGTTTTGTTTTTGTTCGTCGTATTTTTTTCGTTTGCGATATTCTTCTTTTGCCAGTTCCATCGCTTCTTGCACTGTTTGTATTTTTTTTCGCGACCAATGACCGGCGATTTTGTGGACCAAGTTTGAAGCCAGTTTCATATTATTCGTTTGAAGGACATAGTCCAGTAATACATTGACAACGCCCGGTGGTAATTGATAGTCAAAGAGTAACGCCTCTGCCAATTTTATATCCGACGGAGGGGCTTGAGCGCCGTTGGAGACACTTTCTAAAAAAGTGAGCGGAGAAGTCCGTTCAAAATAAATCATCATCTCTTCTTCACTCGTAGTTGGTTTTTTTCCATCCATCGTGCGTAATTCTTTCGGTTGGGTCCGCAAACCAAGGGCTGGAGGCTCATTTCCTATTTCAAATCGGTACCAATCTTGCGCTCGTCTTTTCAATTCTTCCGTATCTATTTGATCATTCTCTGTGTAAGATTGCTGGATCAGACGACTCATTTCTAAGGGCGAAATTTGATATACAAAAGCAAGACGAAGGATCGAGTTTTTCACTTTTTTCTCCTTCACTGCTTTCTCATCAATAAATTCCGGAAGAGCGGCTAACAAAAGAGAAAAGTCAAATGTTTCTTCATCAAAATGAATCGTTGCTTCCCTTCGTTCGTACGCCCATTCTCCTTGTACGTCTGTTATTCCATGTAATTGTCGCATTTCGGACGGATGAAGGGATGTAAACACGTCGTTGAAAGAAGCGGTTACTTCATGGAATTGTTCGAGATCAATGGATTCTATTAAAAAGCGGTTGCGTAACTCAAGATATTGGTTCCTGCCTAATTTATTATACAAAAACACGCTTAATACATCGTCTTGAAAAAAATTAGCCGGTGATAGTGGTAATTGTAATTGATAGATAAATAGTGTGGAAGTGTCTTCTTTTCGTTCAAACGTACGCAACAATCCGATTCCTTCTAGAATGCGTCGTGCCTGATAAATCTCCTGCAAGTTGGTATGTAACATGACCATTAATTCATGATGTGTTCCTTCCCTTGAAGCATAGGCGTCTTTTTCTACTTTATTTAAGAGGGATAAATAAAGAGAGACAGCCGTTGCGCCAATCAACGGTTGATAGAGTAAAGTTAAGGATTTATAATCTCGTTCTCCTAATGGGGTTTCCACTCGTACAGAAAAACGATCAATCGGTAACAATTCTGTCCAATGTGGTTTCACAAACAGCTCCCCCTCAATGATGATGGTCTAATCATAATCGGAAAAAGAGCTTGAGCAATTGCCCGAAAGCTCTTTTCATTGTTCTCCATTGTCTGTTTTAATCAGTTCTTTTAACTCATTGATAAACACATTAATATCTTTAAATTGCCGATAGACGGAGGCAAAGCGCACGTAAGCAACATCGTCTACCTTTGAAAGACGTTCCATCACTAATTCACCGACATCTTTACTTTTGATTTCTGATTTTCCTTCACTGCGTAATTGTTTTTCCACTTCATTGACGATATTTTCTAACGTTTCAAGGGCAACCGGGCGTTTTTCACATGCACGGATTAAGCCGCGCAATATTTTTTCTCGGCTGAACTCTTCTCTCGTCCCATCTTTTTTCACAACAATTAAAGGGATCTCTTCCACGATTTCAAAGGTGGTAAATCGATGCTTACAGTTGTCGCATTCACGACGTCTACGGATAGATCTTCCTTCATTACTGGGTCTTGAATCCAATACTCGCGTTACTTGTGATTGACAGGCAGGACAACGCATCGCTATCATCTCCACTATTCCACAAAAAATCGGACATCTTTTATGTAATTTATCATACCATTAATGGAGCCGTTTTAAAACTGTTAGAAAAACTCGCTTTGGCATGTATTCTTCAAACTAAAAAAATGGTTCCAAGCACTAAAATTTGCTTGAAACCATTTTTCCCTTCTTCTATGTTGGTCATTGTTTCTGGCGGTATATTTCCTTAAGTTTCTTCACCGGAAGCACAGCGCTCATTTCATCAGCCTCCAAAAATCCGAATGCTGATTCTACCCGAAAACGTCATGAGACCGTTCGGTAGAAATTTGATGCGATAATTAGTCGCATGAACCTTTTTTACAACACTTCATTGTATCGTTCTCATAAAAACAGGTCGTATGAAACATTTGGGGCCTGTGTTTATCCTAATTTCTTCCATTTTTTAGCCTTCATACGACACTTTCATCGCTGTTTTACAAAAATAAGTGTCGCATGAAACGTTCATGGAACGATTTATCTTCTTTTCTAAAGTGAAATTGATCGCATGCGCATGAAGCATCAAAGCGCTCCAAATCACCTATTTATCTCTAATTATTAACCCTTCTGAGAACACTCCTGATCAGATTGTACGAAAAAAGTGTGTCGCACGATTTCATACGACACTTTTTTTCATTTATGTGATGAAAAATTGGTTTCATCATTTGTTACAGACCAAGCTTCGTGAGCACCTTATGCATTTGTTACTGGAATGGACTTTGCCACATGTTGTACTAAATCGACGACGCGACAAGAATACCCCCACTCGTTGTCATACCAAGCAAGTACTTTTACTTGGTTGTCTTCTACTACCATTGTCGATAATCCGTCAATAACGGAAGAATGTTCATTCCCGTTGTAGTCGATGGAAACAAGCGGTTCTTCATTAAAGCCAAGAATTCCTTTGAGTTCCGTCTCAGATGCTTCTTTTAATGCTTCATTTACTTCTTCTGCATTTACTTTTTTCTCCGTTGTCACGACAAGGTCAACGAGGGATACGTTAGGAGTCGGAACTCTCAATGCCATGCCATTCATTTTTCCTTCCAATTGTGGCAACACTTTCGATAATGCTTTTGCTGCACCAGTGGAAGTTGGGATGATGGATTGTCCACAGGCTCTTGCACGACGCAAGTCTTTGTGCGGATTATCAATATTTTTTTGGTCGTTCGTATAAGCATGCACGGTTGTCATTAAACCTTTGACAATACCGAAAGACTCATCAAGTACTTTCGCAACCGGAGCAAGGCAATTTGTCGTACACGATGCGTTTGAAATAATGTGATGCTTTTCCGGTTGATAATCCTCTTCATTTACTCCCATCACAATGGTGACATCTTCATTTTTACCTGGAGCAGTAAGCACCACTTTCTTTGCTCCCGCTTCGATATGGTAATTCGCTTTTTCTCTATCGTTAAACTTTCCGGTTGCTTCTATAACGATATCAATCCCTAGTTCGCTCCACGGAAGATTGCGTGGATCTCTATCATTCGTTAAAAGCACTTTTTTGCCATCCACATAAAGTGCGTTATCTTTTCCTTCCACTTCTTTATCAAATAAACCGTGAACGGTATCATATTTCACAAGATGAGCGAGCGTCTCCGCAGGATAACTGGCATTCACTGCTACTACGTCAAATGCGTTATCCAACATTGCTTTACGAAATACCATGCGGCCGATTCGACCAAATCCGTTTATTGCTACTTTTACTCCCATAAGGAAAGCCTCCCTGCTATTTGTGATATACTAACCACCGTTTTCTTATTATATAGTATATCACATTTACGCAATTCGGTACTATTATTTTATATTTTGTCCTTATTTTTATCAAAACTTGTCTATTTATTCGAGATTCCATTTTTTTAAGATTTCATTTAATTGGCGAATCGACTCTTCTTTCGTTCCGTTATTATCGATAATTGCATCCGCAAATGCTTTCTTTTCTTTTAACGGCATCTGGGAAGCAATGCGGTTGTTCGCATCTTCTTCTCCCTGTTTGTCTCTTTCCATCAGCCGCTCTTTCTGCACGTCTTCGTCTACGTAAACGAGGAGAACTTTATCTACTACATGAAACGATTTGTTTTCAACAAGAAGCGGAATATCAAGTACAATTACCTCCGCCCCTTCTTTTTCTAACTGTTCTTTTTTATGTATCATTCTCTTCCGAATGGCTGGATGAACAATATTGTTTAAAGCTTGACGTTTTTCTTCATCTGCAAAAATCATTTTTCCTAATTTTTTTCGCAGCAACGTCCCATCCTCACCAACGACTTCTTTACCGAATGTCTCTACAATTTGATGAAATGCATCTTCTCCAGGCTCCACCACTTCTCGCGCTACTTTATCCGCATCAATCACGGGAAAACCTTTTTTTTCTAATTCATTTGCAATAAAACTTTTACCACTAGCAATCCCACCTGTAAGACCAATAATCATGTGATCCCTCCTTTTTTTGCTTGTCTGTCTTTAACAAAGAGAAGAGCAAAATGACGGACACCCTTCTCCCGTTAAAGCAAATTCCATGTCCCCAATGCTATAAATAAAGCGCCAGGTAAGAAGGAAAGCTTTTGCATCACTTTGTATGTGGCCAACTTTACACCTAATTTCATTCCTAGAAGTAGAAAAATCCCACACATGATTCCGACCATGATAGAAAGAGATAAAGTAGAAAGTGCTAAAAATTGCGCGCTGACACCAGCTGCTAATGCATCCAATGACAGTGCAACTCCAAGTAACATCGACTCCTTGACACTAATTGTTCCGGATTTGTCTAAATCCGCTTCGTCCGGATGGTTCATCACAAGGACAATGGTTGAAATCAAGTCATCTTTTTTATCCTCTTTCAACGGTTTATTTTTACGCGATTGGTATATTGACCAACAACCGAGCAAAATTAAAATAATTCCTCCTAAAGACTCTGTCATCACCGGCGGGAAATAAAGGGCAATCGTGCCGGCAATCATTCCACCGATAAAAATAGAAGTACCGGAACATACACTAATCAATAGAAGCAAAAGAAAAGGCAGTTGCAACTTTCTTAGTCCATATGCTAAACCAGCACCAAAACTGTCTACGCTCACCACAAACGTCAATATGCTTAAAGAGAAAATTTCTATCATGGAAGTGCTCCTTCCCTAGCAATATCTCTGAATAATATATGGAAGGAGCGTGATAGGTGTTACTTACTTTGACAAACGGGACAATAATGAGTACCGCGGTTCGCTACTACTGTTCTGACAATTTCTTTGCCACACTGATAACAAGGTTGACCTTTTCTGCCATATACAAGCAGCTCTAATTGAAATTTCCCTGCTTCTCCACGACCATTTACATAGGAACGAACCGTACTTCCGCCTTTTTGTACCGCGTTTTCAATCGTCGTTACAATCTTTTCATGTAACATGCGTACTTCCTCATTGGATAGGGAAGCAGCGGTTCGGTCCGGGCGAATTTTTGCCTGATACAGCGCTTCATCGACGTAAATATTCCCTAATCCAGCAATTGCTTTTTGGTCGAGTAACACGGTTTTAATATGACGAGTAGTCTTTTGACAAATTTCTCTTAAATAGGTTGGTGTGAAGGCAGGGTCTTGATACGGTTCCGGCCCGAGCTGAGATAGCGGTAATGCTTTCTGTTCTTCACCTTTAGGAAACAAATGCATCGTCCCGAACTTTCTCACATCTTTATAACGCAATTCTTCTCCGCTCTTTAAGAAAAAGCGTACGTGGGTATGTTTATCTCGTTCTTCGATTGGACCGCATTCATATTTTCCTTCCATCCGCAAATGAGAAACGAGTGCTACGTCATCCAAATAAAAAATGAGAAATTTTCCCCGCCTTCCAATGTGATGAATCGTTTGATTTTGTAATTGTAAACAAAACGCATCGGGGTCTGCCGGTTCTTGAATAATTCGGGGCCAATATACTTCTACCGCTTCAATTTCTTTTCCAATCGTTTGCATTGCTAATGTTTTTCGGATCGTCTCCACTTCCGGTAATTCAGGCATCGTTTCTTTCTCTCCTCATCATTTTGCATCATACCACGTTTTTCCATAAGCAACGTCCACTTGTAAAGGCACTTTGAGTTGGATCGTTTTTTCCATCACGGAAGGAACGAGGGTGATCATTTCTTCCAATTCTTCTTCTGGTACTTCAAAAATTAATTCGTCATGTACTTGTAAAAGCAAACGACTCTTCAAATTTTTTTCAATCAATGCATCGTTTACATCGACCATTGCTTGCTTAATAATATCGGCTGCGGTTCCTTGAATTGGAGTATTCATGGCCGTTCGCTCTGCAAAACTACGGCGGTTAAAGTTTTTACTCGTAATTTCCGGTAAATAGCGACGACGGTGAAGCAAGGTGGTCACATACCCTTTTTGTCGCGCTTCTTCTTTAATCGTATCCATATATTCTTTTACTTTTGGGTAACTATCTAAATATTTATTGATAAACTGTTCCGCTTCTTTTCTCGTAATACCTAGGCTTTGGGAAAGACCATAGTCGGAAATGCCGTAAATAATCCCGAAGTTGACCGCTTTGGCGCTCCGTCTCATATTGCTAGTCACTTCTTCTTTTTCTACACCGAAAACATCCATTGCTGTTTTCGTATGGATATCCATGTTGTCTTGAAATGCTTGAATGAGCTTGTCGTCTTCGGCAATGTGAGCGAGTACTCTTAACTCAATTTGGGAATAGTCTGCAGCAAGAATGTACCAATCAGGCTCTGACGGTGTGAAGGCTTGGCGAATCTTTCTCCCTTCCTCCAAACGAATTGGTATATTTTGTAAGTTTGGTTCCGTCGAACTGAGGCGGCCGGTTTGCGTGATCGCTTGATTAAACATCGTATGAATTTTTTTCGTTTTAGGGTGAATCACTTTCAATAATCCTTCAATATAGGTCGATTGCAATTTCATTACTTGTCGATAATGCAGTAATTTTGGAATGATTTCATGACGGTCAGACAACTTTTCCAATACGTCTGCCGATGTGGAATATCCTGTTTTTGTTTTTTTGATAACAGGCAGATTTAACTTTTCAAATAAAATCGACCCCAATTGTTTCGGTGAATTAATATTGAAAGTAGTTCCCGCTAATTCATAAATTTCTTCCTCTAAATCAGACAATGTCTTTTGTAACTCTTCCCCCATTTTATTTAATTGAGCAGGATCTACACGAATTCCTGTTATTTCCATTTTGCCAAGAATAAGAGATAAAGGCATTTCTAATTTTTGGAATAATTTATCTTGTTGATTTTTTTGTAACTCTTCTTCCAAACTGTCTTTTAACGTGAACAGTGCAACTCCTTTACGAACAAGATGTTCCCCTAACACCTCTTCAGAAGGACGAACTCTTTTTGCTCCTTTTCCGTATATAAATTCATCGGTTTGAACAATTTTTTTATTTTTCCTTAACGCAATGTCAGCAGCGCTATGAGAGGAAGCGGAAGGATCTATCAGATAGGAGGCGATGAGCATATCATGGGTCACTCCTTTTAAAGAGACCCCTTTCCAACCGAGTGCAACAACAGCTCGTTTTGCATCAAAAATGTATTTCTCTTTCGTTTCATCCGACGCCCACTGCTTGAAGACATCAGAATGTAATGCAACGTCTGTTGGAATGTAGTATTTTCCCCGATGATTCACTACCGCAATTCCCCAAATGTCACTATCATGATAATTATCATCAGGCACTTCGACGACCAAAGCAGATGGAGACATGAGCATCTCTTCGGTTACTTCTTTTACCGTTTCAAAAGTCACTTCTTCTAAATTTTCTTCTCCTGTTTCATCTTCATCAAATTGTTTCAAAAGAGAACGAAAATCTAGTTCTTTCAACAAATCGGTCACTGCCTTCGGATCATAAGGTTCTCTTTTTAAACCGTCTAATGTCACATCCATTGGTGTTTCCCGGGAAATAATCGCTAATTTTTTACTCATTAAAGCTTGTTCCCGATGTTCTTTTAATCGCTCCTTCATTTTTTTACCAGAAATTTGGTCAATGGATGCTAACACTTCTTCGACGGTTGGATACTCTTTTAACAATTTTAATGCCGTTTTTTCACCAATGCCCGGCACTCCTGGAATATTATCGGAAGCATCTCCCATTAATCCTTTCATGTCAGGAATTTGGGCAGGTGTAATTCCATATTTATCCATTACTGTTTGTTCATCATAAGTTTCTACAGTGGTAATTCCTTTTTTTGTTAAAATCACTTTTGTTTTTTCAGAAACAAGTTGTAACAAATCTTTATCTCCTGAATAAATATGGACTTGCCAGCCTTCTTCTTCCGCTCGCTTCGACAATGTGCCGATAATATCATCTGCTTCATAATGATCCACTTCTGTGTGAGCGATTTGAAAAACATCTAACAGCTCACGAATCAGTGGAAATTGTTCGGATAATTCGGATGGAGTTTTTTGACGACCTGATTTATATGCTTCATACGTGTCATGTCGAAACGTTGTTTTACCTGCATCAAAAGCTACAAGTAAATGCGTTGGCTTCTCTTCTTCCAACACTTTTAACAGCATCGTTGTAAATCCGTATACAGCATTTGTATAGACACCTTTCTCATTATGAAGCAAAGGAAGCGCATAAAAAGCGCGATAAGCAATACTGTTCCCGTCAATCAACACTAGCTTTTTCACAAAAAAGCCCCTCTCTTCCTATTTTTTCATCTTCTGATTGGTGAAAAAGGGTAGCCCCTCTGATCGTCACAGAGAAGTCACCCTTTTACACATCGTATTGGATTAGTCAACATATCCCATTAATATTCGAGCGTACGGGGAATCTGATGGTAACACGATGACAGTATCTTCCCCAATGGTTTGTTGATATGTTTGCAACGTTTTGTACAACTCATAAAACTCCGGATCCCGACCGAAGGAACTGTTGTAAATCGCTGCTGCTTCTGCTTCTCCTTCCCCGATAATTTCTTCAGCATCCGCTTCTGCTTGCGATAGCATTTCTGTCACTTCCCGATCCGTGTTGGCACGAATTCGATTTGCTTCCGCATCTCCTTCTGATAAATATTCTTGTGCAGTCGATTCTCTTTCGGAAATCATGCGACGGTACACTGCTTGTTCATTATCTTCTGGAAGATCCGTTCTTTTCATGCGAATATCCGTCACTTCTATTCCGTAACTTCCTTCCGCCAGTAGACTGTTCACACGCTCAGTGACCATTGCATTAATGTCTCCTCGTGCGGAATCTTCTTCGTTAATAATTTGTTCGAATTCTAAACGTCCGAGTTCCGAACGAATGACAGAGTTAATAAAGTTTGCCATAATTGATTCCGCATTTTCAACGGTGCGAGCATTAGCAATCATGTCATGAGGATTACTAATTCTCCACACCGCATAATTGTCAATTAATACACGTTTTTTATCAAGGGTATTAATTTCAGCGGAAGTAATGTCATAACTCATTTGATATTTTGGCAAAGAGGATACTTGCTGAATGAATGGCACTTTTGCATTTAAGCCCGGGGAGTCAATAATACGTACCACTTCCCCAAATTGTGAAACGACTTTATATTCCCCTTGTTTCACGATAAAAACATTCATGATTCCAACAAGAAGGATAAATAATAGAACAACGAGAATAAGGCCTGTTCGAATCCATTTTGTCCACGGGGGACGGGAGCGTCTGTCATTCATATTTAATACGTTATCATCGGCCACTATTCTCACCTCCGTTATCATCGCTTTGGTCATTTTCTTGATTATTGTTGTTGTCTTTATCCCGTACGGCAGCTTCTCCCGCTTGGCGTTCCAATGGACGAATTGGTAAATAGTTTACGGTGTCTTGCTGACTATCAATAATATATAGCTCCGTATCCGGCAAAACATCTTGGAGGGTTTCTAATACGAGGCGTTGTCTTGTCACATCTGGATTATTTATATATTCATCATACAACGCATTAAACCGTGCAGCTTCCCCCCGGGCTCTTTCAATTCTTTCCGCCCGTTGTCCTTCTGCTCGGGAAATAATCGCATCTTTTTCCCCTTCTGCTTCGTTAATTTGTTGATTGCGATATTTATTCGCTTCATTAATTTTCGTTAATCGTTCTTCCCGGGCGTCCGTGACCGCTGTAAACGCTTTGCGCACTTCATCGGTTGGAAGTTCTACGTTTTGTAATTTTACATCTAACACAGTGATTCCAATCTGATAATCTTCCAGTAATGCTGTTAAGGACTCCAGCACAGTTCCTTCAATTTCAGCTCTTTGGTCCGTTAAAACGTCATCTACTTCCGAATTCCCGATGACACCACGAAGAGACGCTGACGATGCTTGATATAAAATATTTTCAGGATCGTCTGCATTAAACAAATATTGTTCCGGATCAGTGATTCTCCACTGAACGACTAAATCAACGAATAAAATGTTTTCATCTCCCGTAATCATCTTTGCTTCATCGTTATATTCCGCCACTTCTCCATCTTCTGTCGTTTCATATCCGACTCTTAAACTATTCGTAGAGGCGGGAAGCACTTCTGCTTTTTGAATCGGCCAAGGAAGTTTAAATTTCAAACCCGGCTCGGTAACAGTTTCATCCACTCGACCAAAGGTGATGAGTGCTGCTTGTTCCGATTCTGAAACTGTATACCAGCCCGTAAGAAGAAATAAAGCCAAAATAACAATACCAATGAATGAAACGAAACCGAGTATCACTTGTCTTATTGACAACAAAACGTCTCCTCCTCTTCCATCTCTCTTTATGATAAAGCGTCTAAATCTTTTCTATCTATCCATCACTTCATTTAACGTTGCGGAAGCTTCACAATAAATATTGTCCCTTTCCCTTTTTCACTGTCTACTTGAATATCACCTTCAAAAGCCTCCACGATATGTTTGACAATTGCGAGTCCTAAACCCGTTCCACCAGAATTCCGACTACGTGCTTTGTCCACTCGATAAAAACGTTCAAAAATTCTTGGGATTTCTTCTTCACTAATGCCAATGCCGTTATCCTTAACGATCATGACCACTTGATTTTCTTTTTCCATCACCTCCACCCATACTTGGCCATGGGGAGAAGTGTAATTGATCGCATTACTGACTAAATTAATGAGTATTTGTCGAAATCGAAGGGGATCACCAATCATTGTTAGCTCAGGTTGGAAAGTCGTAGTTAAAGTAATACTTTTTTCTTCTGCTTTTGAGCGTAATAGTTCAATGACTTCTTTTGCAATTTCTGTCACTTGAATCTCTTGCCACTCCAACTCCAAATCTTCTCTTTCTAATTTGGAAAGATGTAGTAAATCATCAATGAGATGGGAAAGACGATCACTTTCTTTCCAAATAATTTGTAAAAATTGCTTCCGTGCTTTTTCATCGTCCATGGCACCGTCTAGTAATGTTTCTGTAAAGCCTTTTAAAGAAGTCATGGGCGTCTTTAATTCATGGGATACATTGGCGACAAAGTCTCTGCGAATATTTTCTAATCGTTTTAACTCTGTAATATCGTGTAAGACAAGAACCACTCCTCGCAACTCATGATTATCTCCTACAACCGGTGCACCATACACTTCATAATGTTTATCGGGAATACGTTGCTGAAACTGAATCTGTTTACGTATTTTTTGTTCTGTAAAGAAAATTTGTTGAATTAGATCGTTCACTGGCTTTTCCGGAATGACTTGATGATACAATTCGTTCAGCCACTGATCTGTATCCGTGTTAAAAATATCTTTACAATATTGGTTAATCACCGCAATGTCCCCACGTTCACTGATAAAGATTAAGCCGCTCCCCATGTGTTGAATTAGCGCTTCGAGACGTTCCTGTTGAATTTGGGAATGGGTTGTAATTTGATCTAAATTGTACGCTAACATATTCATGGAACGCATTAATTGACCAATTTCATCTTTTCTTCTATCGTAGGTCCGGACTTTAAAATTTCCTTTTGCCAGTTCATTCGCTACGTTTGTCACATGACTAATCGGGCGAGTTAATTCTAACGTGATGCGATAACTCATCATTGCAATGATGAAAAAAGCTAGAGAAAAGCTAATAAAGATAAAAATCCACATGTAGCGATGGAAATCCTCTAACTGCTGCTCCACTGGTAATGCAAATTGTAATGAGCCTGTGTCATTCCAAAATGATTCCTCCAACAATAGTAAATCTTCTTGCTCTTCTGGAAATGTCGAAACAATCCCTTCTTCCGGATCAACAATGAGCGCTTCTTCTTGGATATTCATTTGCACTTGAACATCCAGCCGAGTGGATAATTCCTTTAAAAATGATTCCCATTCATTACGTTCTAATGTTTCCAACACGGCGGCACTAAGTGTCAATTCCCGCTCCAGACGCTCTGTTAACGTATCTTTGTAATAGCTTGCCACTAATTGCCCAACTATTAATCCGAGTGTTGTTAATACAAATAGCGTGACAAGTAAAAATCCGATGAACAAGCGTGTCTGAAAGCGATTCATGCGGAAGGTCCCTCAAATTTATACCCGAGTCCCCGCACCGTTTTAATGTACGTCGGTTTTTTTGTGTTTGGTTCAATTTTATCGCGTAAATGACTAATGTGTACGTCGACAATGCGAGTGTCCCCAACAAATTCATAGTTCCATACCGCATTTAATAATTGATCCCGAGTTATTACTTTCCCTTTTCCGTTCACTAAGTATAGAAGCAATTCAAATTCTTTCGGGGTTAAGTCAATCGGTTCACCATTTAAATAGGCTTCATAGTTTTCGGGATAAATCGTCAATGCGCCGATTTCTATTTTCTTGATTTCTTCTTCCTTTGGTTGTTGGTCTTCACTCACTCTTCGTAATATTGCTCTTACACGTGCCATCAGTTCTCTTGGGCTAAACGGTTTTGTCATATAATCATCTGCACCTAATTCCAGTCCGAGTACTTTATCAAATTCGTCGTCTTTAGCGGTCAACATTAAAATGGGCACGTGACGACTCTGTTGTCGAATTTCCCGGCACACTTCAATGCCGTCCACTTTTGGTAACATGATGTCTAACATAACAAAATCAAACGGTTTATTTTTAAATTTGTCTATCGCTATTTCGCCATCCTCTGCTACCTCTACCTCATAGCCGGCTTGTTCTAGGTTGTATTTAATGAGGGTCGCAATAGACTCTTCATCTTCAACCACCAAAAATTTTTGTGTCATGACTTTCCACCATCCTAAAGAAAGTTATCAAGGGTACATATTAACTATAACATGACTACACAATTATCTCTTCACAAAATCATGGAAGGTAAATAAGAAATTTTTGCACCGAAAAAGAGATTGCCCTCTTGGACAATCTCTTTTCTAGATGATGTTATCATTCTTTCGGGAGTGCTTTCATTACTTCTCGAACCGACGCTGCTGATTTCTCAAGCGCCTTTTTTTCTTCATCGGTCAAGTCTAGTTCAATGACTTTTTCTACCCCTTTACCGCCTAAAATTGTCGGAACACCTAGATAGAGATCATGGAAGTGATACTCTCCTTCTAAATAGGCGATAGACGGAAGAATGCGTCTTTTATTTTTTAAAATAGCTTCGGTCATTTCTGTAAGGGATGCTGCCGGGGCATAATAAGCACTGCCATTTCCAAGCAATTGCACAATCTCTCCGCCCCCTTTTCTCGTACGTTCCACGATTGCCTCTATTTGTTCATCAGAAAGAAGTTTTGAGAGCGGTACTCCTCCTACATTGGAGTAGCGGATCAGTGGCACCATATCGTCCCCATGACCACCTAAGACGAACCCTTGGACATCTTCTACCGACACATGTAACTCTTGGGCGACAAAGGTTCGAAAACGAGCGGTATCTAATATACCTGACTGTCCCATCACGCGGTGTTTAGGAAAACCGGATTCTTTATAAACGGTATAAGTCATCGCATCCGCTGGATTTGTTAGCACGATGATATAACAATTTGGCGAATGTTTCACTATTTCTTTCGTGACTGATTTCATAATTTTCGCATTGGTTGTTACAAGATCATCTCGACTCATTCCCGGTTTTCTCGCAATGCCTGCTGTAATGATGACGACATCAGAGTCTTTCGTATCTTCATAATTGGCCGTTCCAATTACTTGTACATCGGAACCCATCACGGGAGTTGCCTCTAACATATCCAATGCTTTCCCTTTTGTTGGGTTTTCGTTGTCTGGAATATCAACTAGAACGATATCCCCAAGCTCTTTTTGCGCCAACATAAACGCTGTTGTGGAACCGGTGAAACCTCCACCAATTACAGAAATTTTCCGCCGTGTAATTGTCACTCTATAGCCCCCCGATTTCATCTATCATTACATATTTTTAATGAGTTCATCAGCAAATTCAGAGCATTTTACTTCTTGTGCACCTTCCATCAAACGAGCGAAGTCATAAGTCACTACTTTGCTTGCAATCGTTTTGTCCATGGAAGCAATGATTAAGTCCGCTGCTTCATTCCAACCGAGATGACGAAGCATCAGTTCTCCAGATAAAATGACAGAAGATGGGTTCACTTTGTCTAAACCGGCATATTTTGGTGCAGTGCCGTGAGTTGCTTCAAAGATGGCATGTCCCGTTTCATAGTTAATGTTTGCTCCCGGAGCAATTCCAATTCCGCCAACTTGCGCAGCAAGCGCGTCGGAAATATAGTCCCCGTTCAAGTTCATTGTAGCCACCACGTCGAACTCTTTCGGACGAGTTAAAATTTGTTGCAAGAAAATATCTGCAATCGCATCTTTAATGATGAGTTTTCCTTCTTCTTCCGCTTTCGCTTGTGCAGCATTTGCAGCATCGCGACCTTCTTTTTCAACGATTTCATCGTACTCATTCCATGTAAATACTTTATCTCCAAATTCCCGTTCCGCTAGGTCATACCCCCAGTTTTTAAACGCTCCTTCAGTAAACTTCATAATGTTTCCTTTATGAACGAGCGTCACACTTTTTCTACCTTCTTGAAGGGCATATTGAATGGCTGCTCGAACGAGACGTTCGGTACCTTCTTTTGACACCGGCTTAATTCCGATTCCGGAGGTTTCCGGGAAGCGAATGTTGTTCACACCCATTTCCTCTTGCAGGAATTTGATGACTTTTTTCACTTCGTCCGTGCCTTCTTTATATTCAATTCCTGCATAAATATCTTCCGTATTTTCACGGAAAATAACCATGTTTACGTCTTCCGGTCGCTTCACTGGAGAAGGCACTCCGGTAAAGTGACGTACAGGTCGAAGGCAAGTGAATAGATCTAATTTTTGACGAAGTGCTACGTTTAACGAACGAATCCCTCCACCGATTGGAGTTGTAAGTGGACCTTTAATCGCGATCAAATACTCGCGAATTGCTTCTAAAGATTCGTTTGGCAGCCATTCTCCTGTTTCATTATACGCTTTCTCACCAACGAGAATTTCTTTCCACTGAATTTTTTTCTTCCCATTGTATGCTTTTTCGACTGCGGCATCCAACACACGACTGGCAGCTGCCCAAATATCAGGACCCGTTCCATCTCCTTCAATAAAAGGGATAATCGGTTGATCCGGAACGTTCAAGACACCATTTGTTGTAGTAATTTTTTCACCAGTAGACATATTTATAACCTCCTGCTAAGTATTTAAAACATATTTAATGTTCAAAAAGGAAATGGGAATCATTTGTTCTACATGCATTGCAGCATTTTTTTGGAAGAAGGTTTGGTTTCGATCGAGGGGATTGGCATGAGGAGAGGAACCAATGAAGAGAATCTCCATCAGTTCCTTGCTCCGTTCTTTTTGAACATAAACATCATATTAGTGGTAGCCATGTCGGCTTTTTCATCATGATTTATCTTTCATTGATTGGTACGTATGTTTGTTTTTCGGGACCGACATATTCAGCACGTGGGCGGATTAAGCGGTTGTCACTATATTGTTCTAAAATGTGTGCTAACCAACCAGAAGTACGGCTCGTTGCAAAAATTGGCGTGAATAAATCATGATCAATCCCTAGGCTATGATACACAGAAGCAGAGTAAAAATCAACGTTTGGTGGAAGTCCTTTCTCTTTTACGACAATCTCTTCCATTTTGATAGACATTTCGTACCATTTTGTTTCCCCGGTAATTTCAGTGAGTTGACGGGACATTTCACGCAAATGTTTCGCACGTGGATCACCTTTTTTATAGACACGATGACCGAATCCCATAATTTTTTCTTTATTTTCAAATGCTTTGCGGAGATATGGCTCAACTCCATCAACATCTCCAATTTCCGTAAGCATTTTCATCACGCGTTCATTGGCGCCACCGTGTAATGGCCCTTTCAACGCTCCGATTGCGGCAGTAATCCCGGAGTATACATCAGATAGTGTGGCAACACACACACGGGACGTAAAGGTAGAAGCATTCAACTCGTGATCAGCATGCAATACGAGTGCTTTATTGAAAGCAGTAACAGAAATGTCGTCCGGTGTTTCTCCCTTTAGCATGTACAAAAAGTTCGCAGCGAAGCTCAAATCTTTTTTCGGAGCAACTGGTTCTTTTCCTTCCCGAATACGGCTAAAGCCTGTTACGATTGCTGGTATTTTTGCTTGAATGCGAATCGCCTTTCTTTTGTTTGCTTCCTCAGACATGTCATCTGCTTCTTCGTCATAAAGTGCTAATTGAGAAATAGCTGTGCGAAGCGCTGCCATTGGATGTACTTTGTCAATTGGATAAGCTTTCATGTAATCAAAAATTTCTTGTGGAACATCCATATTATCCGCTAAATCTTGTGTTAGCTGGTCCAACTCTTCTTGCTTCGGTAAACGGCCATTCCACAAAAGGAAAATGACTTCTTCAAATGAAGCGTTTTCTGCTAAGTCATCAATGTTGTACCCTTGATACGTCAAAACATCGTCGATAATAGAACTGACACTGGACGTCGTTGCAACTACTCCTTCCAAACCACGAGCTGTGCTCATATCAACCTCTCCTTTTCACAGAAATATGTTTGAAAACATGCTTAACAGACATAACTAGAACGCTCAGTCTGTTTCATACGCATGTCGCCACCAAGTTGGTAGCAAAATGGCACCATCTGTATGGCTTTTCTTTCAGGAATCTATGTAGGACGGATTGCGAAGCCTTCTTCATTATAAACATTTTTTACTGATTTGTGAACATCACGTGACAGAAAAAAAGAAATATCTTCTTGTTTCACTCACATGTAGAGTCCTTGTCCATCGTTTTCTTTTCTAAACTATGAAAGGACCAACTTGCTTCTTCACGAAAGAAATGGTCCCAAACTTCTCACGCTGTTGTCATATGGGGATCCGTTCGTTATCGTCCTACCCCACCTTTTGCAACCTAGGCGACAACCACCTTAAAAGGAAGAGAAAAAACGGATAAAATGATGTAAGCGCTTCACCTAGTTGTATTTAACCTAATTTCCCCGTTACCATCGGGACGAAAGAGAAATAAATCTTCTCGTAATCATTTTGTAAAAAATGAAAACACTTTATCTCTAGTATCACAAAAAATCACAACTACAATGACCACCGATTGGTTTTCCCAATCAAACCGAGCGCTAACAAGATGATGAATATCGTTAAAATATTAAAAATACGTTCATCCTCCCACATAGACTTCGCTTCCTATCCTATCATACAATAGTCTTTTCTGTCATGTAACAACGTTTACCTTCGATGAATATATATGATGTTCCTTGTCTTTATCATGTAACGAAATAGATTTTCTAAACCTCGTTTAAACAATTTTCTCGAGCTTGGCAAGAGAAGTAAAAAACCGAGGACATCGGTAATAAATCCCGGTATGATTAATAAAATCCCGCCACCTAGAATGCAAATACCATCCAATACAATTCCTTGAGGAACTTCCCCGTTTTGTATTTTCAGACGTGCTGTCATCAGGACCTGTGTTCCTTCTTTTTTTGCTAACCATATTCCAACAACTCCGGTCAAAACAATCAATAAAATCGTTGGCCAAATACCAATTGTGTTACCCGAAACGATAAAAAAGACCACTTCAAGTAACGGTACAACAATGAATAAAGGGATAAGCCATTTTCCCATGTTGCCTCTCCTTTCCGTAAAAGGGATAAGCTGCTTCCCTTTGAAGCAGCTACGGTTATCTTTATAACACGCTTGCGTGACCACGGTATATGTCACCACGGATTCCATCGACGGTGACTTCTTCTCCGTCTTTTAGTTTTTCCATGGCGCCTGAAACTCCAACAATGACCGGGATGCCTAAACTTAAACCGACGACAGCGGCGTGAGAAGTAAGTCCTCCTTCTTCCGTAATCACTGCTGCAGCTTTCTCAAAAGCAGAAATCATGTCTTTATCGGTACCATAAGTGACTAAAATATTTCCTTGTCCCATCTTTTCATTTGCTTCTTCTGCTGTTTTGGCAAGTACGACTTTCCCTGTTGCCGTTTTTCTTCCGATTCCTTGTCCTTTTCCGATAATTTCACCAATCACATGGACTTTCATAATATTTGTCGTTCCTGTTTCTCCAACTGGTACACCGGCAGTGATAATCACAAGATCCCCGTGACGCACGAGACCAGATTTCAAGGAGGTTTGCACAGCATTGTCTAACATTTCATCGGTTGTTTTTGCGGAAATACCAAGAAGTGGAGTGACTCCCCAAACGATAGATAAGCGGCGTAGTACTTTTTCTTGGCTTGTGACGGCAATAATCGGAGAGTCCGGACGGTACTGCGAAACGACTTTGGCAGTGTAACCACTTTCTGTCGCTGTTAAAATGGCAGCAGCGTTCAAATCATAAGCGGTGTGCGAAACTGCTTGACTAATTGAATTCGTAATGGAACGCTTACTTTCTTTTGATCTTTTCATATAAATATTTTCATATTTCAAAGCAGACTCGGCTTTTTTTGCGATATTGCTCATCGTTTTTACGGTTTCTAATGGATAGTGACCGATGGCTGTTTCGCCCGATAACATAATGGCGTCGGTCCCATCAATAATAGCATTAAAGACATCGCTTGCTTCTGCTCGGGTCGGACGTGGGTTGCGGGTCATGGAATCAAGCATTTGCGTTGCGGTAATGACAGGTTTGGCGTGAGCGTTACATTGTTGAATGAGTTGTTTTTGAACAAGGGGAACTTCTTCTGCCGGTATCTCGACTCCTAAATCCCCCCTTGCCACCATCAGTCCGTCTGACACTTCTAAAATGGCATCGATGTTATTAATTCCTTCTTGATTCTCGATTTTAGGAATAATTTGAATATCCTCGGCTCCTAACTGTTCGAGTAATTCTCTTATTTCCAAGACATCGGCACTTCTTCGCACGAAAGAGGCAGCGATAAAATCAATTCCTTGTTCAATTCCAAAGCGTATATCCGACGCATCTTTTTCCGTCATGCCGGGAAGATTTAACGACACATTTGGGACGTTTACTCCTTTACGATCGGATAACTCTCCATGATTCAACACTTTCGTCTTTATATCTGTACCGAGAATATCTATGACTTCTAATTCAATGAGTCCATCATCTAAAAGAATTTTATCCCCGAGTTGAACATCTTTGGCTAAATCCTTATAAGTCACGGAAATTTTTTCTTCCGTTCCTTCGACTTCTTCGCCAGTTATCATTAATTCTTGATTTTTTTGCAGATAAATCTTTCCGTTTTTCATTTTGTGCGTACGAATTTCCGGACCTTTTGTATCTAACAAAATACCGACTTTCTTTCCTGTTTCTTTTTCCGCTTGCCGAATTGTTTCAATGCGTCGTTTATGTTCTTCATAATCCCCATGAGAAAAATTTAAACGGGCGACATTCATTCCCGCTTCCATTAATTGCTTCAACATTGATAAAGATTCACTGGCTGGTCCAATAGTACAAACAATTTTTGTTCTTCGCAATTTTCAAGCCTCCCTACTTCATACTTCCAATATATACCCGTTTTTTCGTGATATCGTTCCAATTTTACACATACTTTATTTATTTTTCATATTGTTTTGAAGTAAACGAATGAAATAGGATGTCTCCATTTATTGTAACACATGGAGACGAAAAATAACCTTATTTGAGACATCTAAACCGGCTACTCTTTGAGAATAGCCGGTTCAGTTGATTAAATAGATAGTTGTTGGGAAAGTTCGTAGAGTTCGTTATGACTCATTTGTTTCGTATCAAACTGATGAGAAAATGGGTGAGTCACGACGCGATGATGTTCAATGCCGGTCATGACACCACTCTTTCCATCTAAGAGAAGCGAAACGGCATGAGCACCAAGACGGCTAGCTAATACTCTATCATTTACTGTCGGAGCGCCGCCTCTTTGGACATGGCCAAGAACGGTAACACGAGTTTCTAAGCCCGTTTTTTTCTCTATTTCTTTACCTAACGTCAAACCGCTCCCGGCACCTTCTGCGATTAAAATAATACTATGTTTTTTTCCACGTTCATACCCTCGTAATAAACGGCTCGTAATGTCATCTAAGTCCCATTCTTTCTCTGGGATGATGACCGACTCGGCACCTCCGGCTACAGCCGCCCACAAAGCAAGGTCACCCGCGTCACGCCCCATTACTTCAATCACATAGGTTCTTTCGTGGGAAGTGGCTGTATCGCGGATTTTATCAATCGCTTCAATAATCGTATGAAGGGCGGTATCAAAACCAATGGTAAAATCCGTTCCGGGAATGTCATTATCAATCGTGGCCGGTACTCCAACTGTTGGAAACCCAAGCCGATGTAGTTCATTTGCTCCACGAAAAGATCCATCTCCTCCAATAACAACCAATCCTTCAATTCCTTCGTTTTGCAAATGTTGCAGCGCTTCTTGTCTCCCCGTTTCCGTTTTAAATGCTTCCGAACGAGCGGTGTACAACATCGTGCCCCCGCGGTGAATCATATCCCCAACATCTCCAATATTAACCGTTCGTTGTTGATTTTGAATCAACCCATTATATCCATACTCGATCCCGATTACTTCCACACCATGATAAATTGCTTTTCGAACGACAGCACGAATGGCCGCGTTCATTCCTGGTGCATCGCCCCCACTGGTTAACACAGCAATTTTTTTCAACCTGGACTCCCCCTTTATTATTTTTCATTCAAATTTTAAGTAAAAGAAAATACTTCCTGTCATTGCAACAGAAAGTATTCGCTGACATTCCTATAAAGTAATAATCTCTCCAATTTCTTTATATTTTTCGTATCGTTCTTTTACCAATTCAGATGCCGATTTCCGAGTTAATGTATGTAAAGACTCTTCCAATACTTGATCAATCAGCATCGCTTGTTTTTTAACATCTTTATGAGCACCGCCACGCACTTCTTCAATCACCGTATCAACCACCCCTAATTTTTTTAAATCCGGGGCAGTGATTTGCATCGTTTCCGCTGCTTGTTTCGCATAGCTCGCATCTTTCCATAAAAGTGCTGCTGCACCTTCCGGAGAGATGACCGAATACGTAGAATTTTCGAGCATATGGATGTAATTTCCCACTCCTAAAGCAAGCGCGCCCCCGCTTCCACCTTCTCCGATAACGATGCTAACAATCGGAACTTTTAAGCCTGCCATTTCACGAAGATTTCTTGCGATTGCTTCACTTTGACCTCTTTCTTCTGCCGCTTTTCCTGGATATGCCCCTTTCGTATCAATAAAACAGATGACAGGGCGGGAAAATTTTTCTGCTTGTTTCATGAGACGTAACGCTTTACGATAACCTTCGGGATGGGGCATGCCGAAATTGCGATAAATATTATCTTTCGTGTCTTTCCCCCGTTGATGACCAATGACCGTGACCGGGTTCCCTTTATATAAAGCAATGCCTCCCACAATAGCAGGATCGTCCGCAAATAACCGATCCCCGTGCATTTCTAAAAAGTCGTTAAATAAATGCTCGATGTAATCAAGAGTGGTAGGTCGCTCGGAAAATCGGGCAATTTGTACTCTTTGCCACGGATGAAGGTTGCCGTAAATATCTTCTTCCAGCTGAGCAAGACGGCCTTCTAACGTCTGGATTTCTTCACTTAAGTCAATTCCTTTTTCTTTCGCAAACGATTTTAATTCTGCAATTTTTTCCCGAAGTTCCACCAATGGCTTCTCAAATGAGAGGTGATTAGACAAGTTCTTCCCCTCCTTCTTCTCGGTGATAACCATGGATGCGAAGAACTGTTTTTAAAGTCGATTTCATTTCATGGCGGTGAACAACCCGATCGAGCTGACCGTGTTCCAGCAAAAACTCGGCTGTTTGAAAGTTCTCTGGTAACTCTTGACGAATGGTCTGTTCAATAATGCGTCTTCCCGCAAAGCCGATGAGAGCTTTCGGTTCGGCAAAATTGTAATCTCCTAATGATGCAAAACTTGCTGAGACGCCCCCTGTGGTCGGATGAGTCATGACTGAAATAAATAACAAACCTGCCTCGTCAAGCCGATGCAAAGCAGCACTTGTTTTTGCCATTTGCATTAAGCTTAACATTCCTTCTTGCATGCGCGCTCCACCAGAAGCAGAAAAAAGAATAAAAGGGCGTTCTTTCTCAATCGCTTTTTCAATTGCTCGAGTGATTTTTTCCCCTACAGCGACCCCCATACTTCCCATGCGAAAACGACCATCCATGACACCGATAACAATCGGGATGCCGTCTAACTTTCCTTCTCCAGTGACAACTGCTTCATTGAGATTCGTTTTCTCTCTATCTGTCGCTAACTTCTCTTTATATTCCGGAAAGGAAAGAGGGTCTCCTGAAATAAGATTTCGATCGTATTCCACAAATGTGTCTTCTTCTATAAGAGAATGAATACGCTCATATGCAGTCATTGGTAAATGATGATCGCAACGAAAACAGACGTTGTGATGCTTTTGTAATTCTTTCGTATACATGATCGTTTTACATTCGGGGCATTTTGTCATCACCCCTTCCTTTGTATTTACTTGTTGTTTTCGTTCAGAGGGGATTGTCGCGTATCTTCTCCTTCTACTAAAAAAATCTTTTAACACGAGCACACCTTCTTTACTTCATCATAGTCGCTTCGTTTGATTTATTTAATCAATCACCGCGAGTTTCTTCGTTTTTGCAGCTACTTCTTCTGGATCAACTTCTTTTCGAGCAACTCCGGTTTCCATCGCAGCTTTTGCTACTGCTTTCGCTACCGCTGGAGCTACCCTTGCATCAAACGGAGAGGGAATCACATAATCTTCTGTTAAATCTTTTTCATCAATTAAATCGGCAATCGCGTGTACCGCTGCTTTTTTCATTTCCTCATTAATATGAGTCGCATTCACATCAAGCGCTCCGCGGAAAATGCCCGGAAACGCAAGGACATTGTTGACTTGGTTTGGGAAGTCCGAGCGACCGGTTCCAATCACTTTTGCTCCTGCTTTTTTTCCTTCATCCGGCATAATTTCAGGCTCTGGATTTGCCATCGCGAAAATGATCGGGTCCTTATTCATGGATTGAATCATCTCTTCTGTCAGTGCACCGGCTGCGGAGACACCAATAAAAACATCTTTTGCTTGAATGACTTCTTCTAGGTTCCCTTTCACTTTCTCTTTATTCGTTACTTTGGCGATTTTTTCTTTTCCACTGTTCATTCCTTCCGGACGTCCTTCGTAAATGGCACCCTTTGAGTCACACAATATGACATCTTTCACACCAAGCTCTAACAACAGCTTAATAATTGCAATACCCGCTGCTCCCGCTCCATTCACAATTACTTTACTATCTGATAATGTTTTCCCGGTGACTTTTAATGCATTGATTAGGGCAGCGGCAGTAACAATGGCCGTTCCATGTTGATCGTCATGGAACACCGGGATATTTAATTCTTCTTTTAAACGTTCTTCAATGATGAAACAATCAGGAGCAGCAAAGTCTTCTAAGTTAATTCCACCAAAACTCGGCTCCATTAATTTCACTGTTTGAACAATATCATCTATATTTTTCGTGTCAAGACAAATAGGAAAAGCATCGACACCGGCAAAGGATTTAAACAGAACTGCTTTTCCTTCCATTACCGGTAGAGAAGCTTCTGCACCAATATCTCCTAATCCAAGAACAGCTGAACCGTTGGACACAACGGCAACCATATTTCCTTTCATTGTGTATTCAAAAACGTTTTCTTTATTTTGATGAATCTCTTTACAAGGTTCAGCTACTCCTGGAGAATACACTAAGCTTAAATCTTTGGCATTCCTTACAGGCACTTTCGACTTTGACTCTAATTTCCCTTGATTTTCTCGATGGATTTCTAGTGCCTTCTCTCTAGTTGACACGAACTTCACTCTCCTTTTTTGGCATTCATTCATCTATGACCACACATGTCGTGTTAACGATAGAAAACTTATTTCATTATAACAGATGCATTGCACATGTTCATCCTTCTCTTTTTTTCATGGCAATATAATCTTTCGGCAATAATTTTTGTATTTCTTTCAAACAATGAGAAGAGGCGCTGGTCCGGTACTCGTCATGAAACTGAAATAATTGCTTTTTGACCTCGTCATATAGACAAACCTTCACGCCTCCTGGATAGCGTTTTAATATTTGTTTTATTTTGTTCCCGAGATGGTGTCGTTCTAATCGGTGATCGAGTTTTAAATATAACGTAAATTGTGATTGTTCCACAAGATCCCTCAACAACACCATCTCGTCTACTAAAATTTTTTTTCGTTCTGTCCTTCTATCTTGTTTTCCTCCTACTAGTACAGCTGACTGATTGGACAATTGATTTCCCCATTTTCGATAAGCAGATGGGAAAAAGACAGCTTCAATTTCTTCCACTCCATCGGTCATCGCCACAAAAGCCATATTTTCCCCGTTTTTCGTCCTTACTTTCTTTATATTTTCTACCATTCCGACTACCCAGAAAAATGAAGTTGGAAAAGGTTGGTCGAATGAAACCGGAGAAAAGGGAGCAAGCACGTTCCGGTAACTATCCAGTGGATCCCCGCTTAAATAAACATGCGCCACCTCTTTTTCATACGAATACCGCTCACTTTCCGTCAACGGTGTGACTTCGACAAAACGGAAATTCGTTTCATCGCTTGTCATGAGCCCACCTAAGTCTCGCTCAAATTCCGCAAATTCAAGCGCATTTTCGATGGAAGCAAGTAAAACGGCCCGATCTTGTCCACTAAAATCAAAAGCACCGGACTTAATCAACGATTCCAAAAATGGACGTTCTAATACGCCTTTATTCATGCGAATGAGGAAATCGATAAACCCTTTAAATGTTCCTTTCTTTCTCTCTTTCATGATTTCTTTCATATGTCTCATCGTCACAGAAGAGAGAGCAAGAAGACTAAACAAGATTCCTTCTTCCCGTGCTAAAAAGGCCGGACCGCTCTCGTTGACTGTCGGCGGTAGAATAGTGATTCCTCGCTTTCTCGCTTCCCTTATGTATGTCGCTAATTTTTCCGGATGGTGTTGATAAGTGGTTAACAAGGAAGCATAAAAATCTTTCGGAAAATGAGCTTTCAAATAAGCAAGTTGATAAGCAATCATACTATACGCCACCGCATGAGAGCGATTAAAACCGTAATCGGAAAATCGCACAATGGTGTCATATATCCGGTGGGCCGTTTCTTCTGCATACCCTTTTTTTAGCGCTCCTTCCACAAAATGCGTTCTTTCTTTTTCTAATATTTTTCGATTTTTTTTACTCACCGCTCGCCTTAATAAGTCCGCTTCTCCATAGGAATATCCTGCCATCACGGCAGCGATTTGCATAATCTGTTCTTGATATACGATGACTCCATAAGTATCCGCCAAAATGGAAGCAATGTCTTCATGAGGATATTGTACTTCCTCTAACCCGTGCTTTCTTTTTGCGTAGATTGGGATAAACGCGGATGGCCCGGGGCGAAACAACGCATTGACCGCTACAATATCTTCAAATTGATTGGGACTGATTTCCTGCAATGCTCTTCTCATTCCGTCTGATTCTAATTGAAAAATTCCTGTCGTTTCTCCTTTTGCTAGCAATTCGAAGGTTTTTTCATCATTTAACGGAATCGCTCTAGGAGTGATGGTTTCATTTGTACGACGATGAATCGATGAAATGATTCTCTCCATAAAACTTAAGTTTCTTAGTCCCAGCAAATCGATTTTAAGAAGCCCAATGTCTTCCAGGGATTCCATAGAAAATTGGGTGAGCGTAAGAACCGTGTCTCCTTTTTTTATTAACGGGACACGAGTTGTTAATTTTTGCGCACTAATCACAATTCCAGCAGCATGAACGCTCGAATGACGCGGGAGTCCTTCAATTTTCATGGCAAGGTCCACCATTCTTTGAGCGAGCGGTTCTCGGGATAAAAAACTTTGCAAGTCGTGATTCTTTTGAACAACTTCTTTTATTGTTGTTTGGGAGGAAAAAAAAGAAACCAATTTATTCACTAATGGTGACGGGGCTTCAAATATTCTTCCCATATCTCGCAGGGCTGCTCGTGCTCCAAAAGTTCCGAAAGTAATAATTTGAGCGACATGTTCTTCTCCGTACGTTCGTTTCACGTATTGCATCAGTTCTTCTCTACGGTCATCCGGAAAATCGAGATCAATATCCGGCATAGAAATTCTCTCGGGATTTAAAAAGCGCTCGAATAATAATTGAAAATGAAGTGGATCTACCTCTGTAATTTCCAATACATAAGCAACGAGAGAACCGGCGGCAGAACCTCTTCCTGGTCCAACAAGAATCCCTTGTTTCCGGGCATAACGCACTATATCTGCCACAATTAAAAAATAATCAGCAAATCCCATCGTACAAATAACTTCCAATTCGTCCTCCAGTCGCTTGAGTATCGTATCGTTTATCTGTTCATATCTTTTCTTCAATCCCCGTTCACACCACTCGCGTAATACTTCTTCCGCCTTCTTTCCTTCTAAAAAAGGATATTGAGGCAGCAATGTTTCACCAAGAGGAATCGTGACATGGCACGCTTCTGCAATCGAAAGAGTGTTAATAAATGGTTCCTTTCTATCTTGGTAAAAGGGTAGAACATCTTCTTGCGTCGTAAAATAACCCGGATGTTTTACTTCCTCTTTTGCCTCGCGGAACGTTTGATTCCGTTGAATCGCTTGTAAAGCGACAAACGTATCCCGGTCTTCTTTCCTTATCATTTGCACATTATTTCCATACACGAGTGGAATACAGGCTTGCTCTGCAAGTGCTATCCACTCTTCCATTTCTTTTTGATAGGGAACTAACGGACAGTATTCCATATATAACGGCGCAGAAATGGATGTCCAATCATCTAACAATTGAGAGGAAGAAGAATGATCTCCTTGAAAAAGGTAGTGGGATACTTCGCTTTGTAAAAAAGGAAGAATCACATATACATCTTGAAGTTCCTGTTGAAACTGATCAAAAGAAAGACTTTCGCTCGTATTTTTGATCGTAGATAAGGATAACAACGACTTGTAGCCATTTTCAGTTTTCGCAATCAACAGGACAGGAAAAGTAGTGTCATTGGAAAGAATCCCATCTATCCACAGTTCCATGCCGATAAGAGGCTTGATTCCATTTTCTACACATTTTTTATAAAAGGGAATCACTCCGTAAAGCACGTTCGTATCCGTCATTGCCAATGCTTTCATTTCCTGATCTTTCGCTTTTTTAATGAGTGCATCCATCGTCGCCGTGCTTTCCAATAAACTATACTCGGTGTGCACATGTAAATGGACAAAATTCATGACACATGCTCCTTTTATCCGTTCCATCATCGTTCCTTTAGTATACCAAGTGATAAGAAAAACTAACAAATCACAAGGATCAAAAATAAGCATAACAAGCTTGAACTTGTCTTATATCTATATTATAGACAATTGACATGCGCTTTTTTCTATGAGGAGAGTGAAAGGAGGAGTTGATTTGATTAGTCGAGAATTTGCCGGAACGTTAGTGATGGACTTTTTCGTCGCATTCGGTGTCATATTTGGTGGTTCTTTCATCGGTGGTATTGGAGCATTGCTTATTGGAAAACCTCCTTTATCTACCATTCACGAGTTAGCTTCCAGCTTAAAAATTTGGGCTCTTGTCGCTGCGATTGGAGGTACATTTGACGCCATTCATTCCTTGGATCGAGGACTTTTTTACGGAACGCACATTGATATTTTTAAAACGATTGCCATGCTTTGTTCTGCCCTTGCTGGTGCTAATCTTGGAACTCTTCTCATTCAATGGATCACCCAGGAGCCACTCTCCCCATGAGAGTTCCTCCTTACTATAAGCGCCCCGGATGGCAACGTTTTTTTGCCGGTCTATTTATAGGTGCAATCGGTGGGTGGTGTTTTTTTCTCTTTCAATTCGGGTCCATTCACGAGCGACTTGTAATAGATTTAAATAAACAAAAACTACAAATCGAACAACAAAAAGAAGAAATTGAACTGTTAAGAAGCGCTGAAAAAGAAAGAAATGAAGAAAATGAAAGAAAACTAACGATTCAAAACATCTATATTGCATTCACCAACGAAAAAGAAGCCCGTCTCAATGAGTTAACATTATATGAGCTTCGCCAACAAGTAGAAGATGAGATAAAATTTTTAAAAAATAAAAACATTGAAAGTGTCGTTGAAGGAAAAGAACTAATAAAAAAAACAATTGAAAATAAAACATATGAGATTGGTGATCATCACGGTTACCTTCAAATTGAAGAAATGCACATCTACTCTACACTCGAACTTCATGTAAAAATCATCCAACAAGAAGAAAAGTCGTAAATATTTTTTAATTTCTTTCCAAAATGTTAAAAATATTTAAATAAGCAGCATTCAAGTTAAGAAAAGTCGGGTATAATGATGGTAAACACTCAAAGCTAGGAGGTGTTTCACTTGGATGTAACGGACAAAAAAATGATAATGAATCGAAAAGAGCTGGCGTTTGAAAAAGTTGAAAAGATTAAAACAGGTTATTCCGCTTTTGCTGAGTCAGATGAAGTCATTCAATTAATACGCAAAGAACTAGACAAACAAAACATCGAAGTGTATGAAGATAAAACAGAATTAGGATCGTGGTTTATTCCTACAAATAAAAAAGAATAGATCAAGTATTGCTATTTCGTGTTGTTTCACACGAGTTTTTCGCTAAATCGATGCTTTTTCATTTTCTTGGCATCCATTCACAATGAGTTTGAGGCGAAAGAGACGCAGTGAAACAATATCTTTTGATGCTGAAACGGTACCATGTGCCATGGGTAGGTCTTGGCATCAATCCGCTATGAATTTTTGCACGGAAACAGTGTCATGAGCTTACCATGGCTTGTTTCCAAGAGCAGGTCGGCATTGAAAGAGTGCCATAAGTCATCCATGATTTGCTTCCATGAGTAAGTTGTTACTGAAGAAGTGCCATAAGCCGTGTATGACTTGATTCCGTGAGCTGGGTGGCATTGAAAGACTTCCATGAGTCGCGTATGGCTTGCTTCCATAAGTAGATTGTCACCGAAGTGGTACCATAAGTCGCTCATGAGTTGCTTCCATAAGCAGGTTGTCACTAAAGAAGTGTCATGAATCGTCCTTAACTTTTCCATAAGCAGGTAGACACCAAATAAGTGCCATGAACTAGCCACGAGCCATAGTTGAATGCCACAATGAAGTTTTAGTGGAAGTGACGCAACAATTTTTATCTTATCTTAAAAAACTGTCCAAAAAGCCACCATCATTCATGACTTTTTGGACAGTTCACTTGCATTATACCACTTCCGCACATTTTTCATTTAACTCTCTAATGATTTCTTTCATTTCTGCTTCATCTTTCACTTTAGCTCCTGCTGCCATTGGATGACCTCCCCCGTTGTGCTTTTCTGCAATCGTATGAATCACTGGACCTTTCGATCGTAGTCTCACCCGATATGTTCCATCTTCCTCTTCCACAAAAAAGACCCACGCTTTCAGTCCTTCCGTGTTGGCAAAGGCATTCACCACTGCTGAAGATTCGTTCGCCGTCACACCGTATTCTTTCAACGTTTGTTGAGTAAGATAAGCGATTCCCAAGCCGTTCTTAGTCAGTTCAAAGTCCAGTAGCACTCTACCTTTTAAACGAATCAATGCTTCACTATTTTCGTAAAAATGAGTAAAAAGCTCGGTCGTGTCGAAAGGATATTCCAGTGCTTCCGCTGCTAATCGTAGCGTTGTTGGAGTTGTGTTAGAAAATTGAAAACGTCCGGTATCTCCGACAATGCCAGCATATAAAAGACGAGCGGCTTCTGTTGTCCATTCCCACCCTTTCGACTCCTTTCCTTCCATTGCTAAAGCAAGAATCATTTCCGATGTGGAACTTGCTTTTGTATCCACCCACATTACATCGCCATAATCTTCTACTTCCGGGTGATGGTCAATTTTAATTAATTGTTTTCCACTATTCCATCCATCCCCATCAATCCGTTCTGTATTTGCCGTATCTAACACGATCACAAGCGCATCCTCTTGGACCTCTGTCTCACGATAGCGATACGCTTCTTCAGACACGAGAAAAGAAAACGAATCGTCCATCTCTCCTTTGGCGATGACTGTTTTATTCGGATAATTATGTGTAATTAATAAAGCTAAGCCGATTTGTGAACCGAGAGCATCAGGATCGGGCTTTTCATGTCGATATAAAAAAATGGTATCATAGGATTCAATTGCTTCAATAATTGTCTTCTTCATTTTGTCACTCCTTGTTCGGATAGTTTGGTTTGCTAATTAGATGGGGATGAAAGTATAATAAGGACATACTTCACGTGCGATTTTAGGAGGAGAATAATATGCCGGTATTCGTCATTATTATTGTCATCGCTCTAGCGATGTATATCTTTTATAAAGTAAAAACCTTTCGAACGAAAGCACCTGCTCAAAAAAGATGGATTCAAACGAAAGCAAATATCGCCCTCGGCACATTTGTTGGCGTGTTTGGGTTAAACATACTTTTCACGCAGCGCGGCACGGTAGATATCGTGGTCGGAACAATATTTTTGTTGTTAGGAGCTGCAAACGTCCTTCTTGGTATGAAAGCATACAAACTTTATCTCCCTTATGCAGCGAAAGAAGCGGAAGAAGAAAGATTAAAAGCATAACTATTTCTGAGGGGCTTCCCGTGAAAAGGAAACCCCTTTTTCTGTCCCTATCGATCTAAAAGCTGCGCCATCAACAGGGCTTTTCCAACAATTTCACCTTCGTGATATAACTCTACATCAATTTTTCCGTGACGTCTTCCCACTTCCAACAATTTCCCTTTTAAATCCACTGTACTTTCGATCTGAACGGGTTTAATAAAATATAACGTAATATTTTCTACCACAATGTCGCCTCGTTTATATTGTTGCAACAAACGGCTACCTGTTTCTGTCACCATGGTGGCAATAACGCCATAAGAAATCATTCCTAAATGATTGGTCATTTGTGGTGTCACTTCACATTGATAGTCGTATTCACTATCATCATCCAATTCTTGAAAACCTCGTGTCACAATGTCATCTAAAGTTTCTCCGACATGAGGTTGTTTTTGGGTCATTTGTAATGCCTTCAACACGTCTTGACGGCTAATGACCCCGATTAATTGTTTGTTTTCATCGATGACTGGTAACAGCTCAATTCCTTCCCACACCATGATATGCGCCACCGATGCCACAGATGTATTTTCATTCACAGTGATTGGATTCTTCGTCATCACTTTTTCAATAGGTGTTTGTTTATGTTCTCCCAGTACGTCTTTGGCGGTAACCATTCCTTGCACGCGCATGCTACTGTCAATGACCGGATAACGACTATGGCCGGTTTTTTGATTCATTTCATTCCATTTTTCGACTGTATTTTCCACCGTTAAAAAATATGTATCCTGTAGCGGAATCAGAATATCCCCTACAAGTACAATCTCTTTTTTAATCAACTGGTCGTAGATGGCTCGGTTGATCATTGTTGCCACTGTAAAAGTGTCATAGCTCGTTGAAATCACTGGGAGCTCTAATTCATCAGCAAGACGGATTACTTCTTCATTCGTATCAAATCCTCCCGTAATTAATACCGCTGCTCCTTCTTCGAGTGCAAGTTTATGCACTTGATAACGATTTCCAACAATGAGCAAGTTTCCCGCTTCAACATAACGCATCATTGCTTCTAATTTCATGGCACCGATGACAAAACGGTTTAGCGTCTTATGCAGCCCGTTCCTACCACCAAGCACTTGACCATCCACAATATTGACAACTTCCGCATATGTCAATTTTTCAATATTTTCTTTCACTTTCTTTTCGATTCGGATTGTGCCAACGCGCTCAATCGTACTTACAAGCCCTTGGTTTTCCGCTTCTTTAATCGCTCGATAAGCAGTACCTTCACTCACTTGCAATTCTTTTGCGATTCGTCGGACCGAAATTTTTTCCCCAATGTTCAACTCTGAAATATATCTTAAAATTTGTTCATGCTTCGTTGCCATATTCTCACCTCATCTTCCCGATCACCAAACTGTTTCATCACAATTTTCCTTCTGTTATAGATAACATTATACTTCTCCCGCTTTCATCACGCAAGACATACAGTGTACAAAGATTTATTTTCTTTAATAAACCAATTATGTAAGCGTTATCTATCCGTTCCTCTATAAAATCATAAAAGAAAAAAGCTGTTTCAAAGTAAAGTGAATTCTTTGAAACAGCTTTAAAAAATGCATTATATTGTCATCGATTCTCCCGGTTTCAATGCCTTTCCTTTGATTGGAGCGATAGATCCAATAAACGCATCGCCATCCTGTTCAATAACAGGGAACGTATTATAATGAATTGGAACGACAAAGTTAGGTTGTAACCATTCTACCGCTTGCTTTGCATCTTCTGGTCCCATCGTGAAGTTGTCTCCAATCGGAACAAAAAGAACATCAATCTTATGTCGTTCCGCGATTAATTTCAAATCAGAAAATAACCCAGTATCCCCCATATGATAGAGCGTTTTTCCTTCCGCTTCAAAAAGAACACCCATTGGCATTCCTAAATATACTAATTGCTTATTCTCATCTTCTGTAAAGGAAGAACTATGGAAAGCTTGTGTAAATTTCACCCGCCCAAAATCAAAAGAATAAGCGCCTCCAATATTCATCGGGTGAGTGTTCACTCCTTGCCAGCCAAGATACGTTCCAATCTCTGCGGAACTAACGACAAGGGAATTATTCTTTTTGGCAATTTCCACCGTATCTCCAAGGTGATCATTATGTCCATGCGTTAATAAAATAGCATCCGCCTTCACATCATCTACTTGGATGTCGCATTGACTATTGCCATTAATAAAGGGATCAATCCAAATGTTTTTTCCATTTGTTTCAATGTGTATCACTGCATGTCCATGAAAAGTAATGTTCACAATAAAATCCCCCTTCATTCATTATCCAAAACTACATTTCGTTCCAAATATCCTTTTTCCTCTTTTTACGACAAATAAAACATCATTTTTTTACATTGTTATTGTTTTTTCCATAACCAAGTATAAAGTTCGGATCTCGCAGTTTGCCAGTGGATATCTAAGCGAAGTAAATCATCATAACCGTTTTCTTTTAAGACTTGCGCAAGCTCATCTTTATTTTTTTGCGGATGCAGTGCTAATGTTTCATATATCTCCATCACTTCTTTTTTCGCTCGTTCTCCATGGATGACTCGTTCATCTTGATGGTATTCAAAACTATCGGGATTGTTAAATTCCCAATGAAAAAAGCCTTGCTCCGTTTCCGCTGTCATTTTAAATAAAATAACATCGTGGAACGGTTGAGCGAGAACAGATGGTACCACAAATAAAGCAACGACAAAGACAAGTCCGCTTACTACCTTCGTTTTCATTGCTATCACCTCTCTTCTCTTAAGATGAGAGGATAGCTAACATTTTATACCTATTAACGGTGTTTATGTAACACGTCAACGCCTCCGGTTACTTCAATAATAGAGCCTGTAATCATATCAGAATTCTCTTCGCATAAAAACGCAATGGTACGCGCAATGTCTTCGCCGGTAGCCGGTCGCCCGACAGGAGTGTTTGTATCTGTAATTTCTCTCGCCTTCTCAATGCCTGCTTCTTTAAACTCGTCCGTTACAACTCCCGGACACACCATATTTGCCGTAATGCCATAAGGTGCTTCTTCCACTGAAATTGTTTTCGTTAAAGAGACAAGCCCTGATTTGGCCGCCGCATAGGCGGAGCGATAAATCCACGCAGGAGCAGTTTGTGCTCCTTGAAATCCATAGGTGACAATGCGTCCATATTGCTGTTTTCTCATAATCGGAAGTACTAATTTCAATAAGTGAAACATCGCCGTTAAATTTCCATTGATCATTTCGTTCCATTCTTCTGTCGTATAGTCAATTAATTTTTTTCTTTCAAAAATATATGGACCGGCATTATTCACTAACATATCAATTCTACCAAACTTCTCCATTGCCTTTTCAACCATCTTCTGCAATTGCTCTTGCCGGGTTACGTCCACTTGGACAAATTGTAATCGTGATTGCCATTCTTTCCATTCTCGTTTCATTCTGTCTACCGCCTGCAAATCACTGCGGTAGCTCAACGTTAATGAATATCCTTTTTCAAGCAATTTTTCTGCAACCTTTTTTCCTAACCCTTTTGTTCCTGCAGTAATAAGTGCATGTCGCATGTACGCTCCCCCTTCACCTCTCCTTTCATCATACTACGTATTTTTTCCTCTGCAAAAAAATTGAATACATCAAATGTGTATTTTTTCTGAATTGTCCCTTTATTGATTCCTTTTTATGTTATACTGAATTGGGAGTAGATTTTCTTTTTAAAGGGGGAAGGAAAATGCCAAAGTACGAAAATATTCTCGTGGCAGTAGACGGATCAGAGGAGTCCCGACTTGCCTTAACAAAAGCAATTGAACTTGCTAAAGACAATCACGCACAGCTAATTATTTCTCACATTATTGACACACGCACATTTGCAACAATTGAACAATATGATCGAACCATCGTCTCTCGTGCTGAAAATTACGGACAAGAATTACTAGAAAAATATGAACAAGAGGCGAAAAATGCAGGGGTGGAGAAAATAACCACTGTCCTTGACTTTGGCTCACCAAAGTCCAAACTTCCGAAAGATATTGCCCAAAAATACCATGTAGACTTAATCGTAACCGGAGCAACCGGATTAAATGCGGTGGAACGAGTATTAATCGGTAGTGTTTCCGAAGCGATTGCCCGCCATGCACCATGTGACGTCTTAATTGTTAGAAGTGAATAAAGCACGGAAGAAAAAAAGCAGGAGACCAAGTTACCCTGCTTTTTCTCTATTATTTAGCAAATCCTTGGTCTTTCAACCATTTATCTATTTGTTTCGTCATATCCAAAAGCGCTTCATAACGGGAAAAAGAAGGAAGCTCTGCAAGTAACGCTTGATTCGGTTGCTTTACTCCTTCTCCCTTTTTTTGTAACATCCATATACTTTTTCCGAATTGTTCAGATGTAAACATCGAAGCAGGCAACTGCAGTAATCCAAGGGTGAAGGCATGCTCTTTTATATACTTTTGGAGGCGATCGTTCCCGTCCATTTCAAACATCGTATTTGGAATAAGCAAAAGAAGAAAACCACCATCTTTGACATGTTGCAACGTTTTTTCAATCATTAAGTAGTGAACGTAACTACGATTTGTTTCCGCCTTCAGTTGAAAAGATTCGGCTACGTCATCCTTTGGGTAATATCCGATCGGCAAGTCCGAAACGACGACATCGACCGGTGGTACCGCTAATTCTTCGATGCTATCTTGATGGAATAAATCCACATGATGTTCTTGTAATTCAGAAAGAACGTAAGCGATATGTAATAGCGTTTCATCTACTTCCACACCGTAACCTACCACTGTTTGCGATAATTGATTCAACACCGCACTAAGTAAATTAGCGGAACCGACAGCAGGGTCCAGCACAGTTAAAGTATCTTTTTGAGCCGTTAATTTTTGCGCTAAATAACCAATAAAGAGCGCGACTGCGTCCGGTGTCATCGCGTGGTGCGGTTGTACTGCTTCTTTCATTCCTTTAATCACGGCAAGTTGAAAGGATTTACGGACATCTTCTTTTTGAACCTCTTTCGGTATTTCTTCTTTTAATTGCTGTTCTAATTTCTTTTTTTCTTCAAAAGGTAACGATTGTTTTATTTCTAAATCAAGTAAATTCTCCCCCGTTTCCGCCAATGCCTCTAAATACGTGATGTCCTTATGTTTTTGAATCGCTAAAGCCATTTCATCTATCCATTCGAAAAGTTTTTCCACCTTCGTTACCGGCTCCACGTTCATCTTCCTTTCATCCCCCAAAGTGTCCCTTACGAAATTATAGCAAATTATCTCCTTCTCTTAAAATAAAAAGCGACAGACACTATGTCTGCCACTTTTCTTTACTGCATCGGTGGTGGATTTCCGTATGAATTCGTTTGTGTTTGTGTTTTGTTTCCTTGTAGCATCATTTGAATTTTGTCCACGACTTGGGGAGCAAATTCCATTAATTTTTCATAAATGTGCGTGTTTTCATCTAAATGAACCATTTTCACGCCGCTGCTATTTACAACGAGAAACGCAATCGGTGTGATGGAAACCCCCCCACCACTGCCTCCACCAAAGGGGTGATCTTGTTCTTCGTCTTGTTGCGTCGTTGTAAATTCACTTCCCCCTGCCGCAAAGCCAAAACCGACTTTTGTTACCGGGAGAATGACCGATCCATCCGGCGTTTCTACTGGACTTCCGACAATCGTATTCACATCTACCATTTCTTTTAAGTTTTCCATCGCCGTTCTCATTAAACCTTCAATTGGGTGATCACTCATGATGATGCCTCCTTACTGATCTTCTGATTCCATTTTGTTTGCTTCCACAATTGCCACACATTTCCTCGTAACTGTCGCCATAGTTTATACCCTGCAATGACAGCATGCCCGAGTCGAAATGAAACCATACACGACAAGTGAAAATCAAAAATTTTTTTTTGGAAAAATGGTTGAATAGAAAAATCAGGTGAAGTGTCCATTCTCAAGAAGGTAGCAAGAACAGCGTTTGCCATATATTTTACAGACCAAAGTCCCCCTGCCATCATGCCAGTGAGAGCAGCATCCCCTGTACCAAGGGAACTGCTCCATTTCCAATGTTTGACGGTGATCTTCCGAAGAAAATTTTTCACGACCGGTCGAAAACTTTGAATATGTTTCACCCACATATGAAAGGTTTGGATTTGTGCTTTCATTTCTTTCGGCGTTTCTGTCACATCTTTTTCATTTGGTTGTCCAAATATTCCTTCTGACCTTTCATGAATGATAAGGGATGGTGTTTCTTCATCCAAACGAATCCAAGGGATGGCAATCTTCTTCCGAATGACGTACCAAACAGTTATTTTTAACTGAATGTCATATCGCTTCTTCTTTTTTTTCATGTCATATGAAATGTCAATCGGTGCAAACCAAATAGCAATCAACAACAAAATAACAGTACCTATCATCCAATACATATGTACTCAACTTCCTTTTACATTCTTTTACAAAGATATCCAATGCTCCTTTCTTTTATACATGAAAGATAAAATAACGACATCGTTGACGTGAAGTTTCTTTGTGAGGCAACATCTAAAACCCTTCTTATACTGATTCACGGTGAATGTCTCAGTTCATCGTTGTTTCATGCTACTCTCTCTGTTAAATCCAAATGTAGCTTGATCGACTTCTACGCGTTGATTTAACTTACATTTCAAGTTAGAGGTCGCTGACACGCAATACGTCTTCCCATCTGCAATGTCCGTCTTACCATATGGTGGCAAACCGACAAAAAACTCCCCTTTCAGTAGACAAATTCCACTGAAGGGGAGATCTCTCACCATATTGGAAAATGAAATGTAGCCTATTTTTCAACGTGAATGACTTCCGTATTTCCGAACATATCATGAATTCCTTGTTTATTCTGTGTGACTCCTACGATCACATACAAAACATTTGTAATCACTAAACTACGATGAATAAAGCGCCCAACCACCTCTCGAAACAGGAGATCGTTCCACGTTAAAGGAGCTCTGTCAGTACGTACTACTTTCACGCCTACAATCATCTTTCCTAGCGTTTGCTCAAACGCTTTCGTCATAAATAAAAAATATAAATATGAAGTGAGCGTACTTAATATTCCTTGCAACGTGAAAATGCCTGCAATGTATACCGGGGAACTTTCTATAAACATGAGAGGGCTAAGAAGGATCCCGTTTATGCTAAATACAATCACGAGATCAATAATATACGCCCAAAATCGAATCCAAAATCCAGCAAATTGCTCCTTTACTACATTTCGTTGCTCGTCGATCGATTCGGATTCGGTATGTGTCTCTTCGTTACGTACGACTTCTTGTTCACTGTGATAATGATCCATTTTATCCCCCTCTTACTCCGTATAAAGGTACATTGCCCGAGGTGTGTCGGCATTGGAAAGGATTTCTTTTATTCCAAGTAATTCTGTATCGCTGACAATGAGACTTTGTAAAGAAGCTCCTAAAAACTGGTTAAAACCAAATGCACCAGCACGGTACCGAACGACCGTTGGATGACTCCATCCTTGGTCTTCACTTAGTAGGTCAATGGTATCTTCCAACGTGCCTAATTCATCAACTAAATTCACTTCCTTTGCCTGTTTCCCGGAATACACGCGACCGTCTCCGAGTTCACGGACTGTTTCTTCCGACATACCACGGCCATTCACAATGACAGAAACAAAATCATCGTAAAAGTCATTTACCATTTCTTGCAGTAATTCTTTTTCTTCATCTGTCATCTCCCGATTAGCAGACAAAATATCTTTATATGGACCGCTTTTGATCGTCGTGAAATCTATGCCAATATTTTCTGCTAGTTCGGAGAAATTCATTGTTTGGATAATGACACCGATAGAACCGGTAATGGTTGCTGGATGAGCAACAATTTTATCGGCCGGTGCAGCAATATAATATCCTCCGGAAGCAGCAGTATTTCCCATTGAAACATAGATAGGCTTGCCTGTTTCCTCACGAATCGCAACAATTTTATCATGAATCTCTTCACTTTCTACGACTCCCCCACCTGGAGTGTTCACTCTCAAAATGATTCCATCGACATCTTGGCGTTCTCCGGCTCGCTCAAGCATACGCAAAAACATCCGGTGATTATACGTATCTGCCATCATAAAAGAAGAAGCATCGCCAGTATCTTGAATCACTCCTTCTACATCAATGACAACAATTTTTTCCCCACTTGTTCCTTGCTCCAACACGCGCTCTTCAATCCCATCATCGGCTGTGACGAACAATCCTTCTAAATTGGTGGACGCCAACGAGGTAATAAATTGAAATCCGATGGAAACGAAAAGCAATACTGCTGCAATCGCTAGTGCTATCCATCTTTTTGGGCTCATCAATGTCCGCTCCTCCTTTTGTGATATTGGAACTCACCATGTACAACCGTTCCGACAACTGAAACATTTGCAATATCTTCCACATTCATATTCAATATATCTTTTTCTAGAATCGTAAAGTCTGCATCATACCCTGGAGCTATTTTTCCAAATTCTTTTTCCTTACCTGCCGCTTGAGCACTGCCAACCGTATAAAGATAGACCGCTTCATACGGAGTGAGTCTTTCCCTTGGTATGTATCCTTCACCAAGTTGACCGCGATGTTTCCGTGTTACCGCTGCTTGAATACTTTGCAATGGATCTACCGCTTCAATGGGGGCATCCGATCCTCCTGCACAGAGAATATTTTCTGAAAGCAACGTCTTCCAAGCGTAAGAGTGACTGATTCGCTCATCGGCAAGGCGCTCTTTCACCCATGGGAAATCAGATAAGACAAAATGGGGTTGGATATCTAACACGACTGGAAGCCTTTTTAATCGTTCCACCAAATCCGGCGGAGTAATCTGAGCATGGATAATGCGATCCCTCTGCCCCGGTGGAGGAGGGTGTTGTTCTAATGCTTCCACTGCATGCTCAAGTGCTAAATCCCCAATGGCATGAATCGCTACCGGCATCTGTTCATTGCGAGCACATTTCACCAGCGCTTTTAATTGGTCACGGGTATAAACCGCTACGCCGGAATTTCCCGGTTGATCGGAATAATCTTCCCTTAATAATGCTGTTCTTCCCCCTAATGCTCCATCAGCAAAAATTTTTACCGCACCGAAAGATAAATATTCATTCACTTTTCCATGCCGCCATCCTTCTCGACGCATATCGGATAATATGTCATGATGCACAAGCAAATGTACACGAAAGAGACGGTTTTTTTGCCCGATCACCTCTTGAAACGTTTGAAAGGTTCTATGAAAAGATCCATAATAAGATAAATCTTCCGTATGTCCTCCTGTTAATCCCTTCTGTAACATGACAGAGACAGCTTGATCCAGTGCATCCCTTAACATGTCATCGGTGATTTTAGGTTGAACTTTTCTGACAAGCTCAAGAGCTTGATCGAGAAGATACCCTGTGGGAAGCCCATCTTTATCTCGTTCAATCATTCCTCCTTGCGGGTTCGGCGTATTCATTGTAACGTTTGCTAATTCCAACGCTTTAGAATTAGCAAGGGCAGCATGGCGACATATTCTCGTGAGAAACACAGGATGGTTTGGAGCGATGTCATCGAGTTCTTTCCGAGACAAAATTTTTCGGTCAGGAAAATTATTCTCATTCCACCCATCTCCTAATAACCATTGCCCGGGTTTTAACGTGCGTGCTTTTTCCTTCAATCGTTCTATCATTTCTAGAGCAGTCTTACAACCGGACAAATCTAAGCGCAACATCGCCTGTCCCAAACTGATCATATGTAAATGACTGTCTGTAAATCCCGGAAACATCGTGCTTCTTTCTAAGTCATAGACCGAATCATCCGAAGTTAAAAAACGTTCGATTTCTTTTTTCGTTCCAGTCGCACGCACAATCCCATTGGAAGTATACACTGCTTCGACGGTTTTTCCTTCTTCTTCCATCGTGTAAATATTCCCATTTACCCACATCGTTCCCATACCATTCGCCTTCCTTTTTATGATACTACAATAAGTCGTCCATCTCTGTATGCCTTTCGTCTTCTTTCCCTATTTCCACCGTTTCTATTCCTTGTAACGTCTCTTCTATTAGCGGTTCAAATGAAAAGCTTTGCTCCGCTTGGTTTGCTTTCTCACGACGGGGCTTTGTCACAGAATTCGGTGGTAAGAAAATCGTGCAACAATCTTCATAGGGCAAAATGGAAGTTTCATACGTACCGATTTCTTGGGAAATATCGATCACTTCTTGTTTATCCAACGAAACAAGAGGACGTAATATTGGCATATTCGTCACTTCATTAATCGTATACATGCTCTCTAACGTTTGCGAAGCAACTTGACCGAGGCTTTCTCCATTGACGATTGCTTTCATTCCTCGTTGGTGTGCGATTCTCTCTGTAATTCGCAGCATCATCCGTCTCATAATGGTCATCGCATAATTGGAAGGTACATGTTGATGAATCGTCGTTTGTAAATTCGTAAACGGAACGATGTGTAACGTAATTGGGCCGCCGAACGCAGTTAAAATATGCGTTAAATCTTCTACTTTTTTACGCGCTCGTTCATTTGTATACGGTGGCGAATGAAAATGGACCGCTTCCAGCTCTGCCCCGCGTTTCATCGCTAAATATCCTGCCACTGGACTATCAATTCCGCCGGAAAGCATAAGGGCTACTTTTCCTGCTGTCCCAACAGGAAGTCCTCCTCTTCCTTTTATTCGTCCACAAGTAATATAAGTTCCTTGTTCTCTCACTTCTACATTCACTTCTACATCCGGATGATGAACATCCACTGTAACACCTTCTGTATTCCGCAAAATGTGCGCGCCAATTTCCGGATTGAGCTCGGCCGACCGCATCGGAAAAGCTTTATAAGAACGACGCGAACTTACTTTAAAAGTACGTTTTTCTCCTTCATGTTGTAGAAATGCTTCCAATGCAGCATCTTTAATCGCTTCCATCTGGTTCGGAGCGACCATCGCCAAACTAAAAGAAGAGATACCAAACACCTTTTGTAATTTTTCACTTACTTTCGTTGCATCTGCTCCGTTCAACTGCACGATAATCCGACCGTACGTTCTTTTCACACGACAAGACGGATGATCTTTCAACGCAAATCGAATATTCGTTTGTAATCTTTGCTCAAATTGTGTTCGATTCTTTCCTTTTAATGCAAGTTCCCCAAAGCGAACTAAAATATGGTCGTACGTCATTTCGCTACCCCCATCACTTTTCTCATTTCAGGGATGATCATCCGTAATTGTGTGATCAATTCCTCCACTTCCGCTTCCGTGGTATCTACTGAAAAGCTAATTCTTATTGCACTTTCTGCACGTTCTTTTCCTAAACCGCACGCTTCAATGACTGCGCTTGGTTGGTTCTCTTTCGAAGAGCAGGCTGATTTTGTGGACACATGGATTCCTTTTTTCGTTAATGCTTGAATAATCACTTCCGGTTTTAAGGTCGGAAAAGAAACATTGACAATGTGCGGGGCGCTATCTTTCACCGGTGTGTTTATTACGGCGCCCTCCAGTGTTTGCAACGCCTCTAATAATCGCTTTTTTCCTGTGAGTATCTTTTCTTTTGTCTCACGTTGCCGTTCTCTCGTGATACGAAGCGCCTTGGCTAAAGCAACCATCCCCGGCACATTTTCCGTTCCAGAACGTACGCCAAATTCTTGTCCTCCCCCGTGAAACAGAGGAGACAACCGTATGCCTTTTCTTTTCACTAAGACACCTGTACCTTTTAGACCGTGAAATTTATGTCCAGAAATGGTACATAAATCGACACCAATGTCACGAAAGGAAAATGGGACATGAGTCACTCCTTGCACATGATCCGTATGGAAAAATAATTTCGGATATTTTTTTAAACGACGACTGATCTCCTCAATCGGTTGAATTGTTCCCATTTCATTATTCACATGGACGATAGAAACCAACGTCGTGTCTTCTCGAACAGCCTCTTCCACGTGACGAGGGTTCACTCGTCCTTCTTGATCAACAGGAACGTAGGTGACTTCAAAACCGAGCGTTTCCAAATATCGAAATGCTTCCAGCACAGAGGGATGCTCCACCGTAGATGTAATGAGATGTTTTCCTCGCGTTTGATACGCAAAAGCAATTCCTTTAATTGCCAAGTTATTTCCTTCTGTACCGCCGGATGTGAAAATAATTTCCTCCGTATGTGCGCCAAGTAATTTTGCGACCGCTTGCCGTGCTTTTTGAAAAAGCGTATCTGCCTCCGTCCCTAAACGATGTAGAGAAGAAGGGTTACCAAAATACGTTTGTGTTGCTTTTTGATACGCTTCTAGTACTTCTGGCCATGGTTTCGTTGTTGCACTATTATCTAAATAAATCATCTTACTTTCTCCTTATGATCCTTCTCACTTGCAACAATATATGATAACATAATTAAAAGACGGAAAAAAGCTGTACCTCTGTCATATAGAGGTACAGCTTATCTTATGATCCCTCAATTAATTCTAACAATGTATCAATGGAAATGGTTCCTTCTTCGGTCGATAAATAAATCGCTTGAGAAGGTGTCACGGTTTGTTCTTTTCTTTCCAAAGGCTCTTCTTCAGCTTCTTCTTTGCGACCATCGACCAATTGATCATTTTTGTCTTCAGCCGTTTGTTCTTTATCCGTCGCAACGTCCCGTTCATCTAGTTCGAGAGGTTCATAGCCTAAAGCATTATCTAAATCCATCGCTAATTGTTCTCTCGTCCCCTCATCCATTTTCTCAACTGTTTCTTTATCATCCATATAAATAGTGATTGTTACAATACTTAACAATGCGAAACATAATACGCCAATAATAGATATGAAGTGAATAGGCTTCACCGAAAACCCCCCTCTTTCGACAAGACCATTATAACATAGCTGTCGAAAAAAGAGACGTTTTTCCTATTTTTTCTATCATTGGCTTTTTATTTTTTCCAATACGTCCGGAACTTGATCTTCCATTGCTTCTTTTGCAATGGTCACCGCTTCGTCATAATAGCCGTTGCGAAAGTGTTCTTCTGCTTCCGAGAGAGCTTGATCGATGCGTTTTGACGTTCTTCTATATTTATTTCCATATTGGATGGCTCGTTCTGCTAAGGCTGCTTGTTCCATTGTCGTCCGTAACTCTTGTTTTACTTTGTTTACATGATGAGATGCATCTTCGACAATGTTTGTCACTCTGCCAATTTCCACGGGTACTTGCTGCAATACATTTTGCAATGCGTCGATTTTTTCTTCTGCCATATCAATTTCTTTGACGAGGGAAGCCGGGATTTTCGGTAAATAGGACTTTTCTAATTTCATTTGTTCTTCTAATATTTGACGTCTCAATTCTTTTAATGCTTCCACTGCTTTTACTTCGTCTTTTCTTAATGCATATAGTTTCTCTTTCGATTGGTCCATTTCTTTTTCCAAACGACGAATCTCTTTTTGCAAGTCTTTCAAGTTATTTTCTAACGCAGAAAAAGTAATTTTTCTCTTTTCGAACGCATCTTGGACCACTCTCCAACTTTTCGTCGAATTCTCTAAATCTTCGTTTAGTCGGATATATCTTTCTTCTTCTTCCGGAGGGATGCGATAACTCATTTTTACTTTTTGTTGTTCTTCTTCCAAATAAGAAAGCTTTTCGTCAAGCTCATTCAATTGCTGTTCTGTCGGTGCTAATTGTCTTTCAACGTATTGTCTTGCTTCGACTTCTTTTTCCAGCACCTCGTATACTTTATTTAAATATTCATGCATTTCCTTCGTTCGTTCTTGCACTTTTTCTAACTGTAACTGTGCCACTTCCTTTTTTAAAGAAGGCAATTCTGTCATAAATTGTTTGATTGTTTTGCGAAAATCAAATTCTTCCATCACATAGCCTTGTTGTTCCATTTCTTTGATCCCATTTAATACTTCCCGGCACTCTTCCGGTAAATCCGTTTCAATATCAATAAGAAGAGGGGGTACTACATCCATCTTTTCTTTTTCCTCTACGATTTTTTCCTCTAATTCATCAACGATCTCTTTTGCTTTCATGTAGTTTCCATCGTTTGTCTCTTCTTCAAACCGTTCGAAGAGTGGTTGCCATTCTTGTAATCTTTTTTCAAATACCGGAGCTGCGGGACCGAGGGAACCCCAATTTTGAGAGATAAATAGTTTCATGGACTCATAAGACTCTTTTAATGTTGTAATTTTCGTGCGGTTGTCTTCTTCGCTATGTACTAATTCATTCACCTCAGAAAAGATGGTGTGGATATGACGTTCCATCTCTGCTAACGTTTGTTCCACCTTTTCAATATGTTCTTTCGCTTGTCGAAAGCGATATTTATCTGCCCATTCATCGATTTCAAATAACGTGTCTTCTAATTTTGGAATTTGAATGCCGACAATATCATCCCACTCTTGACGCCATCGCTCAAATTTTTCTTCCGTTTCGCCGGACATGATTAAACCTTTTACTTTCCCAATTTCTTCAGCTACCGGGGTGTTTGCAATCTCTACTTTCCTCTGTTCTAGTTCATCGACTTTGGCATACACTTTTTTTCTTCGGATGGATCCATACAAAATAATGCCAGCAAGTACAACTGCCAATGCGACCACTATATATATTGTCATGAGTGTTCACTCCAATTTTCGTAACCATTATGCATTTTTCAAGTCTATTATTCTATATTACGTGTTACATTCTTTCTTTTCTATCAAAATTCCTTCTTCATTGTCATATTCTTTCGTTTCTATCTTTTTCTCAGAGATCTTGTCCCTTTTTATGATAACATGTAATTGTATAAGATGTGAAAATAGATCTGTATATTGTAGCATTTTGTTGAAAAAGGAGAGGGAACGATTGGAGATCATTAGAGACGGGCACATCCACACACCATTTTGCCCACACGGTTCCAAGGATACGTTAAAACAATATGTTGAGCGGGCAATCGAACTCGGTCTAGAAACGATCAGTTTTACGGAACACGCTCCTTTGCCGAAAGGATTTACCGATCCGGTTCCTGAACAAGATAGCGCATTGCCTTATGATCAGTGGAAAGAGTATATCCACGCAATAAAAAAATACCAACAAGCATATCAAAAGGATATCCGTATTTTAGTGGGGTTTGAAGTGGACTACATTGAAGGTTTTGAACAGGAAACGACGGAATTATTAAATGAAATAGGTCCCTTTCTTGATGATAGTATTTTATCCGTCCATTTTCTACGGGTACAGGACAAGTATACGTGTGTTGATTATCAGCCGGAAAGTGTAAAAACGTTAATCGAACAAACCGGTTCGCTCGAACAAGTGATTGATCTTTATTTTGATACCGTCCTTCGTTCCATTACAGCTGATTTAGGTCCTTATAAACCGAAACGGATCGGACATATGACATTGATTCGCAAATTTCATCGTTTATATCCAAACATGTCCATGGAACAAGTGTTTCAACGATCTCTTGACGTTTTAGATGCCGTAAAAGAGGAGCAATTGGAGTTAGATTATAATGGAGCGGGAACGAAAAAACCTCACTGTCAAGAAACATATCCCCCGCCAGCCATCGTAAAAGAGGCAAAAAAAAGAGGCATACCGCTCGTATATGGATCCGATGCCCATGCTGTGAAAGGATTGTTACAAGGAAAAGAGCAACTTATTTTTTAAGAAGGAAGTAACGTTTTCATCAGCCACATGTACAATTCTTTTTGGTAAGCAACTACAAAATGCGAATGGTGAGGATGTAGTTGGAATACTTCCCTTACGTACTGATGATGTAAAAAAGGCATCGTGATGATACCGCGTATTTGCATAATCGTCCAGTTCATAGGCAAAGGCGGGAAAGTTCCTTCATCGATGCCTTGTTTTAAAATAGTTTCATAAATATGTTTCTCTTTCATTAAATACGTACTCGTAATTTCTCGTACTAAAGTGGAATCTAACGTCATTTCTCGAAGAACAAAACGTGCTCGCAAATGATGTTGTTGCATAAACGTCAAACTAGTGGACACAATATCCATCAATTTTTCAAACGCATCCGCATGATTTTTCTGCTGGACGCTTTCTAATTCTTTTAAATATCCTTCTAAAAAATCAACCATCAATGCTTCTAATAAACCTTTTTTCCCACCAAAATAGTAAGAAATGAGCGAGATATTCACACCGCTTTTCATCGCGATATCTCGAACAGAAGTGCCGGTATATCCTTTATTCGTAAATAAAATTGTCGCTTGGTCCATGATAATCTCTTTTGTAGGGCGATTTTCTTTCACTTCTAGCATGAGATATACACTCCTTTGTTCAACGGTTGTGTATATCTCTTCCACGAGAAAGATCATTTTCCTTTGAAAAGTCATCGACACTTTTCGCTTCTGTCAAGACTCCTGCATCGACCACTTGATTTTTCCCTCGTTTCTTTGCTTCATACAGCGCCTCATCTGCTCGTAACACTAAAAGATCAACGGAAACGTGATCACCATGTTTCCACGTAGTGACCCCTCCGGAAATCGTGACGGGAGGGTTCGTCTCTCTTGCAATATTTTCCACAATTCGCCATGCTACTTTCTTCCCTGCATGTAAGTCCGCTCGAGGTAAATAAACAGCTAATTCCTCACCACCCCATCTCGCGGCGACGTCTCCCGAGCGAATATTACTGCGAATGATGTTCGCTACTTGAATGAGTATCTCATCTCCCACTTGATGGCCATGCGTGTCATTGACTTGTTTAAAATTATCTATATCTAATAGTAAAAAGGTTCCCTGAATATCTTTTTGTAAAGAGTCTCGGATTTTTTCATCCAAATAATGACGAGAATATAATTGGGTTAATTGATCGGTAATCACCATCAGTTCCAATTTTTCTTGTAAAGAAGCGTTGATAAAAGCAAGTGTGGAATGTTCAATTAACGATTGAAGCAAACGAAATTGATGGAATGTAAACGCTTCTTTTTCCTCTCCTAACACAATCACCGTTCCGATTATCTCTCGAGACTGCATCATTGGTACTGCCATGATAGATTGATAGTCTTCCATTTGAAAGCAAGGAGACGCTTTTATATCACTAAAAATAAATGCTTCTGTCTTTTGATGAAATTGGTTAAAAACGGTTGCCGCCAAATCTTGCAGTTCCTTATTTTCATAGAAATTGTCCGTCAAAGGACGGATGTTATTGTCCTCATCTAACATTAAAAAAATTGTTTTACCATAAGGGATAAATTTTTTGATTTGGTGCTCCAAATTACGAGCCGTCTCTTCCACTTTTAGTTTCGAATTCAGCATATGAGAAGTTTCGTTAATTAATTGTAAATCTTTTACAAGCGTACGGGAAGATTTATAAAGCTCCCTGTTCTCTAAAGCTTTTCCTCCCATATCCGCTAACGTTTTAATAAAATCCTCTGCAATCGGATGGTAAACATGGTGATGAGGTAAAGATAATTGTAAAACGCCGTAAACTCCTTGTTGCCCACGCAATGGAATATATAGAATAGACCATCCTTTCCTCGAATTTTCTACATGAATACGGGCTGTTAAATATACTTCCTGCACCTTTTCATTTTCCAATGCCATCCCGTAAGTAATTGGAACCTCCGGCAAATCTTTTTGCACATCCCACTCTTGTGCTAAATAAAGCATCACTTCACTGGTTGGATACACTTCTTTTAATGCATCAATCATTTTCTTTAATACAGTTCCTGCTCGCATCGACACATGAAACTTTTTCGTTACTTCCATGAGCAAATCCGTATATTTATTCGTATTCCCTTCGTTTGGAAAAGAAAAATAGTAGCTCACTGCAGGGAAAATAGCAGTTAAAAAAGTGATGAGACGATCTTTCTGAGTGTCCTCTTTCGGTACACAACCACCGATGACACAAGGAGTGCCGTTCCAAAGAGTAAAGGTTTTTTCTAACCGGAATCCCTTTTCTTCTAATTCCACCGTTTGTTCTTTACTACCAACTGAAAAAGTTGTCCATCGAACTCGCTCTTTTCCACGCGAAACATAAAAAATGGCACATGTAAATAGTGCTTGTAATTCTTTTTCTTCCGGAAAAAGATTTTCCCATAGGTGATTCACCGCGTGATTTATTCCCCTCATAAACACACCACCATCCATAAGATATCGCCCGAACCTCAATAACATGCTTTGGTCTTAATTCTTATATACCATATTATACCGCAATACCTCTCACCTTGCCGATTTTTTGTCCCATTTATTTTTTGTTTTCTCCAATGAAAAGATGATTGCAAATCCGCACTGCCCTCCTTATACTTTTATCTAAAAGGCTATATTTTAGAAGCACGAGCCAAAGAAAGGTACATGACAAACGATGATCATCTATGGGTTATACGGACCAAGCGGAACGGGGAAAAGTTCCAGCGCTTTGTATTTTGCCTATGAAAAACGCATTCAAGCAATCATTGACGACGGATTATTTATCTATAAAGGGAAAAGAATTGCCGGGACTTCTGCCAAATTCGAAAATAATGTCATCACTGCGGTCAAAAGAGCAACGTTTTATTTTGACGACCATCGACAAGAAGTGACGGAAGCCATTCGATTTCACGCCATTGATAAATTACTGATTATTGGAACCTCACAAAAAATGGTTGATAAAATTGCGAAACAATTGGAGATTGGTCCAATTGATCACTACGTGCATATCCAAGAAATTCGCTCTCTTAGCGAGATGAAACTCGCCCAATATATTCGACAAACAGAAGGAAAACATGTCATTCCAATCTCTGCTTCTCAAATTGAACAAAGTTTTTTTAAACGGCTTATTTCAAAGGGGAAAAAAATTTTCTCCCCGAAAAAAGAATTAATTGGGGAAACAACCATTGTTCATCCGGATTTTACCCAAGGAATTATTCATATTTCTGACGATGTCTTTTATGACATTGTCAAAATTGAGACACGACACATTGAAGGGGTGAAAGCTTGTTCAAAAGTAAAAATAGATTTCCAAAGTTTACCTGTTGTTGACGTGTCCATTCACTTACAACATCCGCTCCCTCGCCCCGTAAAAGAAATCAGTATAGACATTCAAAAAAAGATTGTGTCTGCTTTTCGTCGTTATTTAGAGTTGCAAGTTGACAAAGTGCATCTTCATTTAGAAAAATAATAAGTGATAAATTAGTCCTCGATTCTACGGGTAAAACGTGGTGGTCTCTTTTCAACAAAAGCAGCCACTCCCTCTGGAAAATCATGAGGGTCGACAAATGGAATATCTTTTTGCCACTCTTCCTCCCCACTGCTCACATAATTTCGCACCGACCGTTTTATTGCTTTCAGAGATGCCGGTGATTGCGCCGCCACTAATTTTCCCATATTGATCGCATACCTATCCAGACGGTCATCAGACACTAAATAATTTAACAATCCGTGGCGGTAACTTTCTTCCGCATTAAGTATTTTGCCAGTATAAACGAGATCTTTCGTAAGACTCGGACCAATTAAATCAACGAGACGTTGGGCAAACTTTGTACTTAACCGAATGCCGAGTCTCCCTACCGGAATTCCCATTCTCGCATGATGAGAACCAATGCGAATATCACAAGCAAGGGCAAGCTGAAGCCCAGCCCCCATCGCCGGGCCATTAATGACACCAATCGTTGGCATATCCAATCGTTCAAATAACGAAATGGTTTTTTCCATTAGTACAAAACTTGCTTCTGCTTCTTCTAAAGACATCTCGTGAAATTCTTTAATGTCAGATCCAGCTGTAAATTGCGTACCACTTCCGCGCAGTAACACCACTTTATTCTTTGGATTATCGAGCACTTTCGTTGCAATTTCTCCTAGCTCCGTCCACATTTCTGCTGTAAGTGCATTTTTCGCTTTCGGACGATGAATCGTAATAATGACGAGTCCCGCTGTTTCTTGATACGTAATTTTTTCTCCTTCACCGCTCATGCGACTAATTTCTACTTTCATTTGAAACACCCACTTCCTTCGTTTCCTAAGCCTTCCTTATACCTATAGCATACCACGAACTCGTCATTTCAGAACTACTCTCCCACCTACATATGTAGTTCATTCTCCATAGGGTAACAAATAAAAACATTGAGATAAAAAAGTCAAACAAGAGTCCATTGAATTATTCAAACAGAGAACAACGTAGTTATCCTTGGCTACTACATCGCTAACCATATTTTTTGATTGATAACTTCATTGAAGGAGGGGATTGACTTCCATCCGCTCTGGGCGGACGCTTTTCCGCGGGCATGGCTTGAGCCTCCTCGACCTGCAAGCAGGTCTGCGGGGTCTCAAGATTCATGCTATTCCCGCTGGAGTCGCCGCCCGACGCTACTGTCAGTCAATGAGCGCAAAAGGGTATAATAAGCTAAAGGATATTAAATTCAAAAAGAGACGCTATACTCTTAACTTCTTCACCTTTATTTCATTGTTTCTTCATGGAGAGTCGAACCCTCAATAGTTCGGCACTGTTTTCGTTTACGATCCCCTTTGACGGAAACTTCCTTATTAAAGAAGGTGTACAAAAATCGAGTGCTGGAAATATACATCGTTCCTTTTCTCATTGACTTCTTTTGTAAGCATCTATATAATGGGTTTTGTGTACAAAGACAGCCGGGACAAATTTGATATGTGCACCCTTTCATTTTGTTCCTTTCATGCGCGGCTGAATACTCATGAAAGGTGTATCACGTAACCTCTAGCTGTCGAGGCGAAGATACATGAAAACAAAATGAGCATATCAAAAGATTGTCAACATACGTCTTTTACAGCTAAATTTATTGAATAAAGGAGGCTACTTGTATGGCTCGCTATACAGGTCCAACTTGGAAAAAATCTCGCCGACTTGGCATTTCTCTGAGCGGAACAGGGAAAGAGCTGGAAAAACGCCCTTATCCACCAGGGGAACATGGTCCGACACAACGGAAAAAATTATCTGAATACGGACTGCAATTACAAGAAAAACAAAAGCTACGCTACATGTACGGAATAAATGAACGCCAATTCCGACGCATATTTGAAGAAGCTGGTAAAATGCCTGGAGTTCACGGGGAAAACTTTATGATTCTTCTTGAATCTCGTTTAGACAACCTCGTGTATCGTCTAGGACTTGCTCGCACACGCCGTGCAGCTCGTCAGCTCGTGAACCATGGACACATCACAGTAGATGGAGAGCGCGTAGATATTCCATCTTATCGTGTCAAACCGAACCAAACGATCGGTGTACGGGAAAAATCACGTGATCTTGCTGTGATTAAAGAGTCCGTGGAATCAAACAACTTCATCCCAGAATATTTAACTTTTGACGAAGACAAGCTGGAAGGTACGTTCACTCGCTACCCAGAGCGCTCTGAACTCTCTTCTGAAATTTCCGAAGCGCTTATCGTTGAGTTCTACTCTCGTTAATGCCATTAAAACCCTTGAAATGTTGTTATCCCAACATTTCAAGGTTTTTTTCATTTTTGTTTCGGTTGCAAACTCACCTGCCAATGAATTTCACCGTAGCTTATCACCTCAATTCCTTTCTCTTCCATGTCATAACTATTTCATGATTTTACGTATTGAAAGTATACCCTGCAATGTATATGATAAAAGTACCTGCACTTGCCATGAGGAAGGAGAATATTTCCATCCCAGTTGGCGCTCAAAAACAAATATGGGAGGTGTCAATGGTGAAGAAAAATGTCGGATCTGTGGACAAAATTGTTCGAATCATTTTAGGCCTCGTGTTATTATCACTTTTCTTTTTCTTAGACGGTGGAATAAAGTATATTGGTTTGCTTGGAATTATCTTATTGTTAACAGCATTCATTAGTTTCTGTCCAATTTATACGATTTTTCGCATAAACACCCACTCCAAAGAGTAACTGATTGTATTTTGTCCCAAGGGAGGGCATTTCTCCCTTGGGACAATTTCATTTCTCACTCTTTCCTTCCGTTTCATGTAAAGCATCTTTTTAAGGAAGGAAGAAATAACGATTCCATCAGAATATGCGTTAGTGAATGAATCCTATTGCGCGAGAGATGATAAGAATTTCACTCGCTCCCTGTTTTATTACCAGCGATAAGTAATTACAAACCATCGAAGCATTCTTTTTTACTCTTGAAAACAACAAAAATGAATTCTGTTTTTCAAAAAAAGGTGATAAACATGAAAATAAAACATAACATAAAATGAATCTTGAATGATAGGGTGATAACATGGATGAACAGTCATCAAAAAAGAACAGAGCCATGAACGAAGATGAGAAACAACAGCAACTAGATCGCTACCGCATCCAAAATAAAGGAAAGCCAATGACAACGAAACAGTTGTTAAAAGTTTCCAATGATGAAGAAATTTTAAAAGCTGGTGTGCGGGGACCTGGTTTGCTGGAAGACTTTTATTTCCAGGAAAAAATGGGGCATTTTAATCGGGAAGAGATACCGGAAAGAGTAGTGCATGCTAGAGGTTATAGTGCCTACGGAGAATTTGAATGTTATCAATCGATGAGGCACGTGACCAAAGCGGGGTTTTTACAAGAAGCCGGGAAAAAGACACCGCTGACGATTCGTTTTTCTACGGTACAAGGTCCTAAAGGATCGTATGATACGGCACGGGATTTACGTTGTCAAGCAGTGAAATTTTATACAGAGGAAGGGAACTATGATCTGACAACAATTGCGATGCCAGTCTTTATCGTGCAAGATCCGATGAAATTTCCAGACGTCATGCACGCGTATCAGTCAAAGCAAGATGATGACATTCCAACGGCTACCGGAGCCCACGACAGGTTTTGGGATTATGTTGCAAATAACCCGGAATCGATCCATATGGTAATGTGGATTATGTCCCCCCGTGGAATCCTCCGAAGTTATCGTATGATGGAATCTTGGTCGATAAATACGTATTTATTTATCAATGAAGAAGGAACAGCGACTTTTGTTCGGTTTGTTTGGAAGCCTGTTCTCGGTGTTCATTCTCTCCTTCAAGATGAGGCACTAAAAATCGGTGGACTTGACCCGGACTACCACCGAAAAGATCTCCGCAAAGCGATTAATTACGGAGCTTATCCTGAATATGAATTAGGTGTGCAACTCATTCCGATGGAGGACGAATTTAAATACGACTTTGATATTCTAGATCCTGCGAAGTTTTGGCCGGAAGAACTGATACCAGTCCATATTATCGGAAAAATGACGTTAAATCGGAACATTGAGAATTACTTTACCGAGTCTGAACAAGTAGCATTTAATCCCGCCAATGTTGTGCCGGGAATTGGTTTTTCCAATGATCCTGTCTTGCAAGGAAGATTATTTGCATATCGAGATACACAACACCACCGACTTGGTAGTGCCAACTACGACGAATTACCAATTAACAGACCTCTTTGCCCTTTTCATAACAACACAAGACGTGGCTATATGAGACAGCGCATTGATATCGATCAAATAAATTACCATAGAAATTCACTTGCTAATAATACCCCTTATACGACTCCACCTGAAGAAGGTGGTTATGCGCATTACCCTAAAAAAGTCGAAGGATACGTCACTCGTCGCCAAAGTGAGTCCTTTAAAGATTTCTTTACACAACCGAGAATTTTTTGGAACAGTTTAACACCTGTGGAAAAACAACATACCATTGAAGGTTTTAGCTATCAGCTTGGAAAAGTAAAAAGCAGATCCGTTCGTCAACAAAACGTCGATCTCTTAGTAAATGTAGATAAAGAATTAGCGACAATCGTTGCGGAGAATATAGGTGTGAACCCTCCAGAAGGTACTCATGTTCCTGTATCTACCAGCTATCCTTCTCTTAGTCAAGCAAATACGCCACGTTACGCATATACTCAAACAGTCGGAGTAGTTGTTGGCGATGGTTTTCCTAGTCATGAAGTGAAACACGTACTGGATACGTTCAAAAAATACGGTATTTTTGCTGTCATTATCAGTGAAACCCTCGGAACCGTGACGAGTGCAGATGGTACAGCTCTCAAAGTTGATGAAACTTTTATTACCATGAGTCCATATTTAGTAGACTCTCTCTACGTCGTTGGTGGGAGAGGTAAAAATGAAAGAAACTTCAAGTATCATCTTCAACAATTCATTAGAGTTGCCTTTGAACATTATAAACCAATCGGTGTTGCCAGCACTGCCACGAGGGAAATGGAAGCGTTAGGTATACACGACTCTCCCGGTGTAGTGTATGCAACGAAAAGCTCTAACTTTTCTGAAGAGTTTGTCGCTGCTATTGCCGAGCAACGCTTTTGGAATAGAACCTAATGAGGAAGCGATGTGAATGGAAAGAGTTGTCAAAAAACTCTTTCCATTCATCATTTTATTCCCGTAACCATTCGTTGGAGCGGTGTTTACATAAAAACAGTACTCTTTCATTTCCTTTTGACATCTTTCTTTGCTGCTACAGAAGATGTTTTCCCACTGTTTTTTCTTTATTCTCAAAACAAGGAATAGGCCGATGAAATACACAGATTCCCCATGCTTGAATAAAGTAACTAATGTAACAAAGGACTAGATTATGATAATTAGGAGGGATCACACGTGGAACATGCAACTTACTCTTCCCCTTATTTAAAGGAAGAAGCACAGCATCATAGAGAAGAAGAGTCGAAAGAAAAAAAGAAATCTATGGATCATAAAATGAAACCTCCTCACAAAAGAAGGGATCCATGGACGGAATTATTGTTCGGTAGACGACCTATGCCACCTTCTCATGAAAAAGAAGACAAAAAAGAAGATTAAACAACCCGGGAGTGCGAAAGATGAACAAAAAGGATGATCACCATAAAAGCTTTTTACATGTATTCCAAGAAATGGAACAGTTTATTGATGAATCCTTTCGGCGTTTTCATTCTCTTTTAGAAAGACAAATATTTCCAGTAGAAATCAAGGATCAAGGGGAAAACATAGAGGTAGCTATCCTATTACAAGATATTCAACCGGAACAAATACAATTAGAAATCATCGGTCATCACCTTCGCATTTCCATACACGATGATGCCATCTATGAACAAAAGAATGACAAAAATCATATGACAATAAAACAACGTGCCTTTCAAAAAAGAGAACGAATCATTCCATTTCCTTTTCCAATTTCAGCAAATAAAACGACCGCCACGCTGGATAAGGACCATTTAGTTATTATCATACCGAAACAAGAAAACAAACAAATTATCCCTGTGAATAAAATAAAAGAGCTGGATTAAACATCCGGCTCTTTTTTGTACATCTTCAATCAATCATTTAACTGTAAAAACAAGTCCAAAATTGCACATCGCGAGCAAATATCTCCAACACCTAGCCGACGCGACCATGAAGATACGTCTCATTTCTTCAAAAATTTGGAAATAAGTGGGCTTATTTCTCCGTATATTTGATTCATTTGCTGAGCAACGTTCGCTATTTTTGCCAAATCAATATTACCGTCAGGCGTTTGAAACATCGTCATCCAATGCGATTTTGTTTTTGCACTAGGTAACTGTCCATGAAAAGGACCTGGCATGGTTGGACGACCACGACCATGCTCATTATTTATCGGTGGACGTGGGGGATGCATATACATTGGTCTCGGAGGTCTTGGTGGTCTGCCTTGAATCATTTTCCTCTCCTCCTCTTTTGAATAACTATTTTATTGTATTGAGAAAAGAAAAGTTGCGGAAAGGCGATGATCCTACTTTCTTTTTTCGAAATGATGGAACGTTTGTTGCCAAAAAACATAACGTAATAAACACCATGAAAACGAGGTGGAGAAAGATGACCGTTCATCCGACAGATCAATGGCTGATTGAGACCAATTTTCATCCCGTTCTGTTGTGCAAAAAAATTACAAAAGAGGCAAAAGAACTTCATCACCATTTAACGTTACATGGCATGTACCGACATCCAACACAAGTAAGTAGAGATTGGATTACTCATTTACGGGAAAGGGAGATATGGAAGTGGATTTCTCAGGCAGAAAAAAAGTTGCAAAAGCAATGGGATGGACCAAACATTTCCATTTATATTTTTCCAGCGGATTCAACAAATCGTGAATTAAAACAGCAACATCATGGAAAAGCTGGTATTGCTTTTCAAAAGAAAATATTTTTATTCGTCTCCGAAAGTAATTCGATGAAAGAGATACTCGCTTTATTTACTCATGAATACCATCATGTTTGTCGCTTATGGCATGATAAAAAACAAGTAGAAGAGTACGTATTGTCTGATACAATTATTTTGGAAGGGTTAGCAGAATATGTCGTTCGTAAAAAATTTGGCCCTTCCTACGCCTCTAGCTGGTCCTCCTATTACTCCATCGAAGAAACGAAGGAAATATATCGAAATTATATTTATCCTCATAAAAATGTTGCTATTACCGAACCAAAACACCAGCACATTTTATATGGATTTCCCCCGTATCCGAAAATGGCAGGTTATGCAGTTGGATATCATCTTGTACAACAGTATCAAAAACAACATCAAAAAAATCCGATAGAATTATTAAAAACTCCTACGAAACTAATGTTGATTGATCCAGATAAAACATGAGAAAGGATATTCTCTTTTTTGGAGAATATCCTTTCTCATGTTTTACCAGAAAAATAACGGTGCTAAAGCGATCGCACCAATCGCTCCTAAAGCAATCCCTAATCCTAAACCAGCACCATAGCCAGGACGAAATCCGCCATAACCCGGTCCATAGTAGCCTCCGTAATATCCATACCCAAACCCCCTTGGACCAGGTGGGCGTAAATATACTCTTTTGCGATCTACATGCGTAATCACGCCACGATACTCTTTGCCATCTTTTGTGACAACACGGACATGTCTCCCCATATATTGGCAACAGAGATTGTAGTAGTACACGACAGACATACTTTCACCCCCATGCCAGTATGGTATGCAACATGTTGAAGGTTGTACGGGAGGATATCTTAAGATATGAGCGGATTCTCATCCCGGGCAAACGCCCAAATTTCTCTCTACATGGGTACTCACATAGTCAATCCTTTGCCAGTGACATAGTCTGTTCATATATTCATGAAAAGGAGGCATTACTATGGGTTACAGTTGTGGATATGGATTTGGATCAGGTGGCTACGGCGGTGGTGGTTATGGAGGCTATGGCTGTGGTGGCTACGGATTTGGAGGAGGCTTTGCGTTAATTGTCGTTCTATTTATCCTCCTCATCATTGTCGGAGCCGCTTGGCTATAAGTCGTCAAAAAAAGACCTTGCTCATGGAAGCGAGGTCTTTTTTATTATTTAATTATTTTTACAATTTCTTTAAATTCTGTCGTCCCCGCTTTCTCCATTAATTCATAGAGAACCATCTCCACACTTGTTCCTTTAATTCCAAGAGATTTCATTTTTTCTAACCCTATTTGTTTATTAGAAAGCGTCCGAGAAGAAACTGCATCTTCGACCACTTGCACTTCATAAGTTAAAGCTTTTAACTCCGCAGCTGTTTGATAGACACAAACATGCGTTTCAATTCCGGCAATCACAATTTGTTTTCGCTTCACTCGTTCAAGTTCATTCATGAAGTCGTCGTTTTTACAAGCACTAAACGTGATCTTTTCAATCGGAGTATTCTTTTCAAGGTGTTTTGTTAATTCCGGCACCGTTTCTCCAAGGCCTTTTGGATACTGTTCCAACCAAAGAGTTGGCACGCGAAGAAGATTCATCCCTGCGATTAACTTCTCTAGTTGCTGAATGAGCTGTTCACTCTTGTGTACTGTCCGTGCAAGTTTTCCTTGGACGTCAACCAATACAAAAACCGTATCTTCTCTTTTTAACATAAAACCTCACCCTTTCCTTTAATAAACCCAATATAGAGGATTCCTATGAAACCTATTTTCATCAAATGAGTGAAAAGAAATCAGTATTTTCCCTGGAAAGGTGAAACTTATTATCACAAAAAATAGGGGACATAACATACTTATTGATTGGTCACATCGTCTTCCGTAATTTTTCAATATCCAACGGCACCAATTGAATGATGCCATTGGATATTTTTCATGAAATTTTCTATTTATTCATACCGAATGAGAAAATATCTTTTCTTTCCGCGACGAATCACCGTGAAGGAATCATCAATTTTGTCTTCTCGTCCGATCACTTTATCGAGTTCTTGACAACGGTCTCCATTGATATAAATGGCACCATTTTTAATGTCTTCCCGAGCTTGTCTTTTTGAAGGTACAATTTTTGCTTCTACCAACAAGTCAATCAGACCAATGTCGTCATTTGATGTCACGTGAGTTGGGACGTCTTTAAAACCTTGCTCTATTTCAGAAGCAGTAAGTTGTTTCAAGTCTCCCCCACCAAAGAGTGCTTTCGTAATATTTTGTGCTTGCGTGAGTGCGTCTTCTCCGTGAACAAATCGTGTCACTTCTTCTGCTAACGTTCTTTGTGCCAAACGTTCTTCCGGTTTTTCTTTTGTAGCTTCCTCCAGTTCTTTTATTTTTCCTGCATCGAGGAAAGTAAAGTATTTTAAAAATTGAATAACGTCCCGGTCATCGGTATTAAGTAAGAACTGATAAAATTCGTAAGGTGATGTTTTTGAAGGATCTAACCAAATCGCTCCCCCTTCTGTTTTTCCGAATTTCGTTCCGTCGGCTTTCGTCACAAGGGGAATCGTAAAACCATACGCTTCCGGTTGTTCTTCCTCTTCAGATGTCATCCGTCTCATCAATTCAAGACCTGCAGTAATATTTCCCCATTGGTCACTCCCACCGATTTGCAGTTGACACCCTTTATTTTTATAAAGATGGTAAAAATCATAGGATTGTAAAATTTGATAAGTAAATTCAGTAAAAGAAATACCTGTTTCCAAGCGAGATTCCACCGCTTCTTTTGAAAGCATATAGTTTAAGCTAAAGTGTTTCCCGACATCTCGTAAAAATGTCGTCAGCGTCATGTTGCCAAGCCAATCGTAATTGTTGACGATTTCCGCTTTCGCTTCCCCTTCAAAATCTAAATATTTTTCTAATTGTCCTCTAATGCGCTCAGAGTACATTTGCACGACACGTTCTTCATTTAATACTCGTTCTGCTTTTTTCCCGCTTGGGTCACCGATTAATCCAGTGGCTCCTCCTACCAAAGCGAGAGGTTTATGTCCAGCGATTTGAAAGCGACGAAGTGTCATGATAGTGAGCAAGTGCCCGATATGCAAGCTATCTCCGGTCGGATCAAAGCCACAATAAAGCGTCACTTGTTTTTCATTTAATAGTTGTTTCAGCCCCTCTTTATCTGTCGCTTGATTTATAAGTCCTCGTTGTTCCAAATCAGATATAATATCCATTTTAAGCCTTCTCCTTTTTTATTTTATCAATGAAAAAACGCCCCTCCACATCTCTTGTGAAGGGACGATCATGATCGCGGTACCACCCTTGTTGAAGACAATCTTTGCCACTGTCTTCCACTTTCATTTGATAACGGATTTATCATCCGTCTCATTTCTCTTCCAATAGAAAAATGAGAGACTCCGGAACGTAATTTGCGCATTGTTTTTGTACCAGCTCCCACCAACCGCTGGCTCTCTTTAACAGGGAAACAAGCGCTACTTCAATCCTTCTTCGCCATTTTATTATTTATATGAACTAATGCCTTTTTAACATAAAAGTTTTCGCGTTGTCAACTTTCCCTACAAATCGAGAAAAATCAATAGGAAGTGATGTTTCTCTATGCTATAATATCGATGATATTCAGGAGGGATGAATATGTCTCAATCATCGAATCATACATCGGAAGAAGCGACAACACTCCGAAAATCTTTACGGATCATTTGGAAAGTGACATTGATTTCCATAATCAGTCTGATTGCCATTTTTCTTTTCGTCGGAGCAGCAGGGGCTGGATTTTTCATCTCTCTCGTTGAAGATCAAGAAGCATACAGTAAAGAAGAATTCAGAGAAAAAATTTACAACTATGAAGAAGTAAGTCATATATATTTCGCAAATAATGAATATTTAGGCGAAATTCCTGCTGATTTAGAACGAAAAGAAAGACCGTTGGAAGAGATATCTGATCATTTAATACATGCCATTATCGCAACGGAAGACAATCAATTTTTTGAGCACCAAGGGATTGTTCCGAAAGCGCTTCTGCGGGCCGTTTACCAAGAAATAACAAACGCTGAGAAACAAACAGGTGGCAGTACGCTCACTCAACAAATTATTAAAAACCAAATATTATCAAATGAAGTAACGTACGATCGAAAAGCAAAAGAAATTGCGTTAGCGTTACGGATGGAACATTTTTTCGATAAAAATGAATTACTAGAAGCTTATTTAAACATTGTTCCTTTCGGTAGAAATGCGGACGGAAGAAATATTGCCGGAGCGGAGTCTGCGGCGGAAGGAATTTTCGGGGTAAGTGCTTCTGAACTCAACTTACCTCAAGCAGCTTTTATTGCAGGTCTTCCTCAAAATCCGTATGTCTACACTCCTTTTGGTCGCGGTGGCGTCGTTAAAGAAGATTTTCAAGCTGGTTTAAATCGAATGAAAACAGTACTGAACAACATGTTGCGCTATGGATATATTACGGAAGAAGAATATGAAGAAGCACTCGATTATGACATCCGTGCTCATTTAACGGAACCGTCCGGAAGTGTAGTAGAAGATTACCCTTTTTTAACCTATGAAGCGCAACGACGGGCAACAAGAATCATTCGGAATATGCTCATGGAAGAAGATGGCGTTCAGCTAGATGATGTAGAAGCAGAAGAACGAGAACGAATTGTGCAAGAATACGACAAAGAAGCAAGACATCAATTGACCATTGGCGGATATAACGTCCATTTAACTGTTGATCGAAAAATCTACGAAGCAATGCAAGAAGCAGTGAAAACTTCCAATTGGTTCGGTCCGGAAAAAGACGGAGAACCGGAGCAAACCGGCGCGATTTTAATCAACAATAAAACCGGTGCGATCATTAGCTTTGTCGGTGGAAGAGATTTTGACATACAAAATTTAAACCATGCTACTCAAGCTTTCCGACAAAATGGTTCCACCATGAAACCGCTCCTTGCCTATGGAACAGGAATGGATCAAGGAATTTTACAACCGGGGACCGTTTTGCCTGACGTTCCTGGAACTTATAGCAGCGGGCAAACATATGCAAACTATGGACATTCCTACGAGGGATTTGTCAGCGTGCGGGAAGCGTTAAAGCGCTCGAAAAATGCTCCAGCAGTTCGTGCTTTTCAACGAGTAGATCATGCATCTTCTCGGGAAACGTTACAAAAATTAGGCTTTACCCGCTTACATCCCGATGAACCGTTTGAATCAGGAGCAATCGGCGGACTCATGTACGGTACGACCGTGGAACAAAATACGAATGCATTCACAGTGTTTGCAAATGAAGGGAAATACAAAGAATCTTATTTAATTGAAAAAATTGAAACAAAAGACGGAGAAATTGTGTATGAACATGAGATCAATCAAGAACAAGTATTTTCTCCACAAACAGCGTTTCTCATGACAGATATTTTACGAGACGTCGTAAAGCCAGGCGGGACTGCAGGTAGTCTTCCTTCCCGACTAGCTTTTGGTGGCGATTGGGCTGGCAAAACGGGTACAACCGATGATTATCATGATTCTTGGTTTGTTGGTTACAATCCAAACGTTACCTTTGGTGTATGGATCGGCTACGATACGCCGAAATCAATTGAAACCTTTTATAAAGGGTTACGGTACGGAACACGTACACAACAAATTTGGGCCGACTTCATGAATAAAGCATATGAAGCAAATCCGACTATCTTTGGTATTGAAGACACCTTCGAGCCACCGGAAGGAATCGTCCGACAAACCATTTGCGGTATTTCAGGCAAACTGCCTAGCTCCCTTTGTGCAGAAGCTGGTTTAACGACGACAGATTACTTTAATGCCAATTTCCTTCCGACCGAAGTCGATAATAGTTTACAACATTCCGCTTACGTGACCATTCACGGTGCAAGATATAAAGCGTATGATAATACGCCGTCTGAATTTACGAAAGCCGGTGTAGCAGTAAACGCTGATTTTTTAGGAATAGATGGTTTAAGTGATTATTTACCGGATCATTTACAAAATGTAACTCCTGACCGTGAAGCCCCTGACAACGGACGCACTCCTTCCCCGGTAACAGGAATACAACTGAGTGGAAGTACGTTGTCTTGGAATGTACATCCAGACAATGACATTGTTGGTTATCGAGTGTATCGAAGCAGCGGATCCGTCGTGACTTCTGTTGCTGGAAACACATCCACATCGGTATCTGTTGCACCTGGAGGAAGTTATTATGTAACAGCAGTAGATTCGAGAGGAAGGGAGTCAGCGAGCTCTTCTACAGTGCAGTTCACCCCACCTCCTCCAGAAGAAGAACCGGACGATACAGACAACGAAGATGCTCCCGAAAACGACGAAGACAGGGAAGAAGATCATTCTGAACCAACGGACGACCAGGAGGAAGACAACACGTCATCCGATGAAAACGACAATGATGATAGTGAGGAAAATTAGCAATGATGTCTCAACAATATCCAAAGGCTGAGACATAACGAGTCAAAAAGAATGGTTCCAAGCACTAACATTTGCTTGGAATCATTTTTGTAAAGTTTTTTCCTTTCTAACGGTATATTTCTTTAAGTTTTCCACCAGAAAAGCATGCACAAGAAGTATAAATGAACCTCCAATGATTCTATATCTATCATATGATGTACGTCGATAATAAGCGGGACGGCCGAATGCACCGTAAGCACCCAATCGAAGCTTCCTAGGAACGAGATTCCCCATTTGTAACACGTCATGAGACCATTCGGTAGGAATCTTGTGTGATATTTCGTCGTATGGATCTTTTATACGACCATTCATTGCATCGTTCTCGTAATAAAAGGTCGTATGAAACATGTTGCGATCTGTTTTTATCCTAATTTCTTCCATTTTAAGCTTTCATACGACCATCTGACCGGTGTTTGACAAAATGAAGCGTCGCATGAAACGTTTATGGGACGATTCATCTTCTTTTTTAACGCGTCATTCGTCGCATGAAGCATAAAAACGCTCCAAATCACCTATTTATTTCCAATTCCAACCCTCTTACGACCACTCCTGTTCGGATTGTACGAAAAAAGTGTTGCATCACCAGTTCATACACATTTTTTCATCATTTTCATTTTTAAATGTTCTTTGTACACCAAAAGAGAGACTCACCAAGTTTTTGGCGATGACCGAAGTTTTGTCCCAGCGACTGTTTTTTATGCACGTATGTTCCAAAACTTAAAAGAGGGGATAGCAAGAGAATCATGGAAAACAATTCCTGCGGTAGAAAATGATGAAATTTGTCTCGTCGATGATGAGCTCGTTTCTCATCCAGGCCCCTGCATGATTGATGGCCGCGAAGAAGTACTGTATGCCGGGTATCCCGCTCGCAGAATAATGTCTAGTTGTTTTTAAAAAAAGAACTGTCTCTCACGGAAATATCCGCGATGAGACAGTTCTTTTTTATTAATTAATCATCATCCATGGAAGATAAGTCACCAGTCGGAAGGTCTAACTCCCATGCTTTCAGTACGCGACGCATGATTTTACCACTTCTCGTTTTTGGTAATTTATCGCGAAATTCAATTTCCCGAGGGGCTGCATGCGCTGCTAATCCTTCTTTTACGAAAGTTCGAATATCCTCTTTTAGTTCATCCGTACCTTCTACTCCAGGGCGTAATGCAACAAATGCTTTTATAATTTCACCACGAACTGGATCCGGTTTACCAATAACTCCTGCTTCTGCAACAGCTGGATGTTCTAATAATTTACTTTCTACTTCAAACGGACCGACTCTTTCTCCTGATGTCATAATTACATCGTCTACTCGCCCTTGGAACCAGAAATAGCCGTCTTCATCCATATATGCAGAGTCACCGGATACGTACCAACCATCTATTTCAAAATAACTGTCATACTTCTCTTGATTGTTCCAAATGGCTCTCATCATCGCAGGCCAACCTTTTCGAATCGCAAGGTTTCCCATTCGGTTTGGAGGCAATTCATTTCCTTGATCATCAATAATCGCCGCTTTAATGCCTGGTATCGGTTTTCCCATAGAGCCTGCTTTTATTGCCATGGATGGATAGTTACATATCATATGAGCGCCGGTCTCTGTCATCCACCACGTATCGTGAATGCGGAGATCAAACACTTCTTCTCCCCAACGAATGACTTCTGGATTCAAAGGTTCCCCTACACTGAGAATATGACGTAAGTTAGAAAGGTCATACTTTTTAACCAATTCGTTTCCTGCGCTCATCAACATGCGAAAAGCTGTAGGAGCACTATACCAGACAGACACTTGATAACGCTCTAGAGTTTCATACCAATCTTGTGGGCTAAAACGACCACCTCGTACAACGTTTGTCGTCGCTGTTAACCAAGGACCGAAAATGCCGTAACCGGTTCCGGTCACCCAACCAGGATCTGCGGTGCACCAATATACATCATCTTCTTTTAAATCCAGCACCCATTTCGCTGTTTGATACTGTTGAATCATCACGTTATGAACGTGAAGAACCCCTTTCGGTTTTCCTGTAGAACCAGAAGTATAGTGGAGAATAAAGCCGTCTTCCCGTCCCATCCAAACCGTATCAAACTCTACACTTGCCTCATCCATTTTCTTTAAAAGATCAATATACGTATCGTCTTCTTTTACATCATCACCTACAACAAACACTTTCTCCAAATGAGGAAGTTCTTTTACCGGTACACGATTTAATAAATCAGAAGTCGTTACTAGTGCTTTCGCTTCGCTGTCTTCTAAGCGACTCCGTACTGCCTCCTCCATAAATGCTTCAAAAAGAGGACCAACAATCGCTCCTACTTTAATAGCTCCCAAAAGAGCAAAATATAATTCAGGAGAACGAGGCATAAATATAAAGACCCGATCACCTTTTTCAATCCCCGCATCTTTTATGACATTAGCAGCTTTATTCGTCATTTCTTTCATTTGTTTAAAAGTATACTCTTCTTCCCGTTCTGCATCACTGTAGTAAAGGGCAATTTTATTCGCAGTTTCTGGTGCATCGGCGTGACGATCAATTGCCTCATGAGCAATATTCACTTTTCCTGTTTCATGCCAGGTGAATTCTTTTTCAACATCAGACCAATCGAAATTTTTTACGGCTTCGTCATAATCTTTCAAGTTAGGGTTGTCCGCTTTTGGTGGAAGCGTTTGCATTTTCATATGTAGTACCTTCCTCTCTCTCTGTTTTGATATATGGTGTTATGGTACACATTATATTATAACTTATGATGAACTGCAATTATTAGACATTTATATACAAAATTCTCATTTTCTTTTCTCATGAAAAGGAGCACGTTCTCACCAAATTATTGTATACTATGGGTAACCAGTCGTAACTTCGATTATTTATTTAATAAAGGTGGTACACGGATGATCCATAAAAAGACCTATTATTCTAGGGAGTTAGAATTTGAAGGACGCACGTTACTCCTCGAAGGACCTATTTCAGGAAAGAAAATTCATGAGTATGATTTTCACGAAGGTCTCAATGCTTTCCGAATCCCGGAAGAACAAAAAAAGGCATTAATAGGGATTGCAGACTTACCTGAAGGGCGAGTGAATGTCGTCGTTGATGAAAACACAATCGTTGGTTACGTCACTTTTGTCTATCCTGATACACTGGAGCGTTGGTCAGAAGCAAATTTAGACAATTTAATTGAATTAGGAGCTATTGAAGTAGCAAGAGAGTATCGGGGTGCCAAATTAGGCTCCAATTTATTAAGATTTTCTATGCTGGATGATGCAATGGAAGATTACATTATCATTACAACCGAATATTACTGGCATTGGGATTTAAAAGGGACTGGTTTATCCGTTTGGGAATACCGCGATATGATGGAAAAAATGATGAACGCAGGGGGATTGGAGTACATGGCAACAGACGACCCGGAAATAAGTTCTCATCCTGCCAACTGTTTAATGGTTCGAATCGGAAAGCGCGTGGACAATGAATCCATTCTCCGCTTTGACAACGTTCGTCTATCCAATCGATACCTTTATTAAAACGACAGAGAGGTGATGATGGATGCTTGTGGAAGAAGCAATGAAAACAGATGTTATTACGGTGAATAAAGAGACGACCATTCAAGAAGCTATCGAATTGTTGGAAAAACATAAAATTAGACATATTCCCGTCGTTGAGCAAGATCACACTCTCATTGGGATTGTCTCCGACCGGGATATTCGCGATGCGAGACCTTCGATTTTTCATAAACATCTTGATGACGATCAATTTCTCCAAGAACCTGTTTCAAAAATAATGAAGTCACCCGTTCACACCGCCCATCCTTTTGATTTTATCGATGAAGCGGCCGTCATTTTATACGAAAAAGATATCGGCTCGCTCCCAGTTGTTACGGACGATGATAAACTTGAGGGTATACTTACGGAGACAGACGTTTTACATACATTGATTAAACTCACCGGTGCTCATCAACCATCCTCTCGAATTGAAGTTGTTGTCCCTAATATTTCCGGTCAATTGGCGAACATTGCCAATATTTTAAAAGAACACGACGTCAATGTGACAAGCGTTCTTGTTTACCCTACAAAAGACACAAAAAATAAAACATTAACCTTCCGAGTGCAGACGATGGATCCTCGTCAAATCATTTCAGAAATAAAGAAAAAAGGCTATGAAGTAAGCTGGCCTGCACTCCCAAGGTGGTCATATGATGAATGAAGCGTTATTTATTTACTCGGAGGAACAGTTAACGTATAAATTTAACGACGACCATCCGTTTAACCACGTGCGCTTAAATTTAACGCACGACTTACTTCGGGATATGGGGGCATTAAAAGATAATCATATTATTCCCCCACGTATGGCGACCGATGAAGAAATTGCACTTATTCATGATACGTCTTACATTGAAGCAGTCAAAGCTGCCGGAGAAGGAAAGCTTAGTGCGGGAGTTGCCAATAATTATGGATTAGGGACAGAAGATACACCCATTTTTCCCCATATGCATGAAGCGTCTGCGTTGCTTGTTGGGGGAACGTTAACTGCAGTAGACAAAGTAATGACGGGAGAAAGTCAACATGCATTAAATTTAGGAGGGGGACTTCACCACGGTTTTCGCGGAAAAGCTTCCGGGTTTTGTATTTATAATGATAGCTCCATTGCCATTGAATATATGAGAAAAAAATATGGCGCAAGGGTGCTATATGTGGATACTGACGCACACCATGGAGACGGGGTGCAATGGGCCTTTTACGAAGATCACGATGTGTGCACCTTTTCCATTCATGAAACAGGAAGATATTTATTCCCGGGAACGGGGGCTGTGAGTGAAAAAGGAGCCGGTCAAGGCTTTGGTTATTCTATCAATATCCCCTTGGACGCTTTTACAGAAGATGAATCTTTCATCCATTGCTATGAAACCGCACTCAGGGAATTGATTGAATTTTTTAAACCGGATGTTTTATTTACCCAAAATGGGGCCGATGCCCATTATCATGACCCTTTAACACACTTATCTACCACCATTAAAACATACCACTATATTCCAAAGGTAGCCCATGAACTAGCGCACGAATATTGTGATGGCAAATGGATTGCTGTTGGTGGCGGTGGATATGATATTTGGCGAGTCGTTCCACGAGCGTGGGCGATTATTTGGCTCGAGATGACAAACCAAAAAGACTTGATTGAAGAAGAATTACCTGAAAGCTGGTTAAAAAAGTGGCAACCAAAATCCCCGGTAACGATTCCTCCAAAATGGTCGGACCCGGAAAATATGTACCCACCCATCCCACGTAAACAAGAGATCACTGAAAAAAACGAAAAAATGTTAGAGAAAGCACTTTATCATATTCGCAATGAAAAAAAATAACATTTTAACTAAAAAAACCAATCGTGTTGATACGATTGGTTTTTTCTGCATATCTACGGTTCGGTTGAAGAAGGAGTTTCTTCTATCGTTTCTGTTAATTGATTTTCAAAAGCCGGATCGGTAATCACGATGACGACGCGACGATTTTTCCGTAAATTTTCAGGCGTGTCATTCGGCGCGATGGGACGTGTTTCACCATACCCTGTTGCAATAAATCGTTCAGGATCTAATTGATGGTTTTCCACTAAATAACGGATGACACTTCCTGCTCGTGCTCCGGACAACTCCCAATTCGATGGGTAGCGAAAAGTAGAGATTGGACGATTATCTGTATGTCCTTCCACTTTTACCATGTTTGGGATATTATGAAGAAGCTCCCCTACTTTATTTAAAAAAGGTTTCGCTTCATCTAAAATATACGCTTCTCCTGTATCAAACAAAAGTTGTTCTTGTAATACTAATACAACTCCTCGATCATCCCTTGTTGCACTTATGTACTCACTTAATTCATTATCGTATAAGTATTCTTCTGCTTCTTTTAACAACTCATCTAACTCACCATCGTCCGACTCTCCTGATCCCCCTAACTCTAAATCATTCGAATCGCCTGCTGAATCAGGATTTTCAAATTCAACGACCGAGGTAAAATACTCAAACACTTGCCGGTTTTGAAAAGAATCTACCATCGCTTGAAACTTCTGCGCGTCAATGACAGACATAGAAAAGAGCATCACAAAAAATACGAGAATAAGAGTAACCATATCCGCAAAAGTCGTCATCCAAGCAGGAGAACCTTTTTGGTGAGGCTTTTCCTTTTTACGCCTCATTTGCGAATTCCTCCGTTTCTGCTAAATCTGCCTCTTTTCTCCGAACCCGTACAAAAGCATTTAATTTTTCCTCTAAAATTTTCGGGTTTTGGCCGGATTGAACGCCGATGACCCCTTCAATAATAATTTGTTTCATAAAAACTTCTTCTTCTGTTTTTTCTTCTAGTTTACTTGTAATTGGAAGGAAAACGAGATTGGCAAGGACAGATCCATATAATGTTGTTAATAAAGCAAGCGCCATATTTGGTCCGAGAGAAGATGGGTCTGATAATTCGTTCAACATTAAAATCAGCCCAATAAGTGTACCAATCATTCCCCAAGCAGGTGCATATTCCCCCGCTTTTTGGAAGAAAAGTCGTCCTTTTCGATGCCTTTCTTCCATTGCTACTACTTCTGCCATCATAATATCTTTAATAATGTCAGGTTCGATACCGTCTACCGCAAGTAGAATTCCTTTTTTAATAAACTCATCCTCCACATCATCTTCTAATGTGGCTTCAAGGGCTAATAATCCTTCTCGACGTGCTTTCGTAGATAAGTGTACAAACGTATCAATTAACTCATTCAAATCATTTTCTTCATAACGAAACGCTTCGCGGGCCACCCGCGGAGATTGTTTAATTTCTTGAGTGGAAAAGTTAATAAACAGCGCCGCCGTAACCCCTCCAAATACAATCAAAAACGACGCCAGCTGAACAAACATGAACACCGATTCCATGTCCGCGTTAACGAAAATAGCAAATAAAATGACAACGACCCCTAAAACAATTCCTATAGGTGTCATGATATCCGTTTTTTTCATGAAAGCTCCCCCCTTCTTTGCCGACATCCATTCACGCTTTCTTTGTAGAATCTCTCACTTCTAAGCGGTGAGGAAGCACTACGATCGCGTCTTCCACTTCTTCCTTATTCATATACTTCGTCAACAAGCGCATCGAAACAGCTCCGATATCATACATCGGCTGTACGACCGTCGTTAATGTTGGACGAACCATCACTGCAAGACGGGTATTGTTAAAGCCAATCACTTCAACATCTTCAGGTACGCGTACTCCTTTATCCTGTAAACCATGAATCACGCCTAGCGCCATTTCATCCGTTGCGACAAAGATTGCCGTTGGTGGTTTCTCTAAAGTAAGAAAATGTTGAGCCGCTTCCATTCCATCCGTATATTTGTAATCTCCAACGGCGACCAATTCTTGGTTAAAAGGAATTCCGTTATTTTCCAAGGCTTTTTTATACCCACTGAACTTTTGATAGCCGTTCATCGGGTCTTCCAACGATCCGGTCACAATTCCAATGCGCTTATTTCCTGATTCAATCAGCTTGGTAACCGCGTCAAAAGCAGCTTGTTGATGGTCAATATTCACGGAAGGAATTTCCTTTTTCTCATCGATGGTAGCCGCTAATACAACTGGAACTGGAGAACGCTTGAACTGCTCCACGTGGTCTTCGGTAATCACACTCCCCATGAACAAAATACCGTCTACTTGCTTTTCAAGCAGTGTATCAATCAAATCGATTTCTTTTTCTTTATTTTGATCAGAGTTACAAAGAATAATGTTGTATTTATACATCGTAGCAATGTCTTCAATTCCTCTTGCTAATTCTGCAAAAAAGATGCTTGAAATATCTGGGATAATCACTCCAACGGTCGTCGTTTTTTTACTAGCCAATCCTCGCGCTACTGCATTCGGTCGATAACCTAGTCTTTCAATCGCATCTAGTACTTTTTTTCTTGTTGACGGTTTTACATTGGGATTACCATTTACCACACGAGAAACAGTTGCCATCGACACCCCTGCTTCTCGGGCAACATCATAAATCGTTGTATTATTCACTCGAAAAACTCTCCTTTTTCCTTTCATTTTACTTTCATAATGTAAGGATATCATATTATAATTGAAGGAGGTTTCGCAATGACTTCCTTTATTTATATCGGATCAATTAACAAAATTTCCACTGATATTTTATAAAAAAGTGCCTCCTGTGGAAGGAGACACTTTGTCATTACAATTTGTATAATCCTGCATCCCGCAATGATTGTACAAAATCGTTAAACTGGGAAATATCCATTTGTTGAGCAGAATCAGACAAGGCAACAGCTGGGTCTGGATGGACTTCTGCCATGATAGCATCCGCACCGATCGCAAATGCTGCTTTTGCCGTTGGTAATAATAAGTCACGACGCCCGGTGGAGTGAGTAACATCCACTAGCACTGGTAAATGGGTTTCTTGTTTTAAGATTGGCACAGCAGAAATATCCAACGTGTTTCGTGTCGCTCGTTCGTATGTGCGAATTCCCCGCTCACATAACATGACGTTGCCGTTTCCTTTTGCTAAAATATACTCTGCTGCTTTCACAAATTCATCAATCGTAGCAGAAAGCCCACGTTTTAACAGAACCGGTTTATCCGTACCGCCCACTTCTTTTAATAAATCAAAGTTTTGCATATTGCGTGCACCGATTTGAATGACGTCGATATACTCACAAGCCATTTCAACGTCGTTCGGATTCATCACTTCACTGATGACAACCATATCCAACTCTTCCGCCACGCGTTTTAAAATTTCCAGCCCTTCTTTACCTAATCCTTGGAAATCATACGGCGACGTTCTCGGCTTAAAGGCACCGCCTCGTAACAGTTTTAATCCTTGCGCTTTCATCGCTTCTGCTACTTCTCGAACTTGCTCATAACTTTCCACAGAACAAGGACCGGTAATTAAATGCTGTTCTCCATTACCAATTTTGATACCTTTTAAATCTACTATTGTATCTTCCGGCTTTTTCTTACGGGACACAAGCAATGCTTTCCGGTTATCATCTTCTTGTAACCCTAAACTTAGTTGGAAAATTTGTTTAAATAAATGTTGTAATGTATCCGTATCAAATGGTCCTTTATTATGTTCCGCAATGATATCAAGCATTTTTCTTTCACGCACAGGATCAAATCTTTTTTGACCGGACTTACTTTTCACTTCCCCAATTTTTTGAACGATTTTGCCGCGTTCATTAATGAGTTCCAATAGCTTTAGATTCACATCATCTAGTTGGGCTCGCAGCGCATCTAATTGATCACTCATTGCCTCCACTCCTTCTCTTTCTTTCAAAGATTCTAACATTTTTTCATGTTAGCAACTATTATATACGAAGTTTTCTTTCATGTCAGCCTTTTTTTCTTTATTAATTAAACGCTTTTAAGTGCTAAAGTGAAAAAACCTTTAAAATTCCTGTTTCCCATCGAAAGGACATCATTTATATTTATATTTTTCATTACTCTGTAAACGCTATTCCAAACTTAAAAAAATCTGGGACATAACTAGCCAACAAAAAATGATAAATATTTGCCTCCAAAAACCCGAACACTGATTTTACCTTTGACATCATCATCCTGGGATGATAAACAGAACAGCCAGTCGGTTCGACGCAAGAAGCTTTATGGAGAACGGGATCCTCATTGTAAAACGTCATGAGACCATTCGATGGAAGTTTGATGCGAAATTTCGTCCCATGGACCTTTTATGCGACACTTCATTGCATCGTTCTCGTCAAGAAAGGTCGGATGAAACATGATGCGGCCTTATTTTATCCTAATTTCTTCCATTTTTACGCCCCTTCCATCGTTTTTTTGCAAAAAAATACGTCGCATGAAACGTTCATGGAACGCTTCATCTTCCTTTTTAAAGCAAAATGTGTCCCATGAATCGTAATAGCCCTCCAAATGAACCAAATATTACCAATTCCAGTCCTCTTGGGACCATTCCTGATCAGATTGTACGAAAAAATTGTCGCATGACGAGTTCACGACACTTTTTTCATCTTTGTGATGAAACATTGGTCTCATCACTTTTACACAAAAAAAGAGAGACTCACCAAGTTTTTAACGAGCATCTCTCTTTTTTTATCCTTGCCTCTTTTAACTTTAATAGTTTGTTTCTTTTTCCGTTGTGACGGATTGTAATTCATCTACGTCTTTTTTGACATCTTCTTTCATTTGTTCTTTCGTTTCATCTAAATCACTTGCTAATTCTTGTGCAAGCTCATCTGCGGTTTTTTCGGCTTTTTCCGCTGTTTTTCGAATGCTTGCTGTCGCTTCTTTAACACGTTCATACAATTGATTGGATTGTTCTTGCACAGTTTTGGCTAGTTCTGAAGATTTTTCTTTCGCTAACGTTGCCCATTCTGAACCTTTCTCTTTTGCATCGGAAGTAAATTCTTCCGTTTTCAATTTTGCTGTTTGCGCGCCTTCCGAAATATCTTCCCTTAATTCTTTTCCGGATTTAGGGGCTAATAACAGCGCTGTGCAAGCGCCAACAATCGCTCCAATCAAAGTTCCTATCATAAAATCTTTCGTATTCATATCTGACATATTCATCACCTTCCCAACAAAATTTAATCATTGCACTGACTTTCGTTTACGTTCCTGCCATTTCCCATATAAATCAATGATTGCTTGTCCCCATTGAACAGCTTGGGCGACTTCTTCGGATCGAGTGTGAGAATATTTCTCTACCATCTCGGATACTTCCCGAAAAGAACGACTGACTGTATTTAAGGATGTGCCTACTTGTTCAAAGGAAGTAAATAAACTGTTTAAGGAATCTGTTTTATGTTGGATATCATCCGCAATGAGACTCGTTTTTTGAATCAATTGCTCAGATTCTTTCGTGATCCCTTGCATTTGCTTTTCAACGCGTTCTAACGTATGAGACACCTTAGACATCGTTTCACTCGCTCTTTTCAATGTTTTTACCATATAAATGGTAAGTGCGGCAATGGAAAGTGCAATAATGGTTACACTTATGTAGACGAATATCATGCAATAAGCACCTCCTTCCAACATACTTACCACTTTTTTAGTATCATGAAACATGAAGACAATATATTTTCTTTCCATTACTTCAAATTCGGGAAATTGTCGAGAATTCCTGCTTGATTAAATGTTTTTAAAAGAAAAACTCCGCTTTTATCCGTTTATAAAAGCGGATCTGTTTTGATTACTTTTCCAGAAGAGAGCCTTCATATGCTTGTTGAAATTTTTGAATATCTCCTGCACCCATAAATAATAAAACGCCTTGTTTATGCTTTGCCAATTGATTCACTTGCTCTTCCTTCAACAACAATGAGCCTGGAATTTTATCTTGTAAATCAACGATAGAGAGAGAGCCTCCATTTTCTCTGGCAGAGCCAAAAATATCGCATAAGTAGACATAATCTGCTTCTTGCAAGCTTTCAGCAAATGCATCTAAAAAAGTTTCCGTCCGAGAATACGTGTGTGGTTGAAAGACTGCAACAATTTCTTTATCAGGAAACTTTTGTTTCGTCGCTTCCAACGTTGCTTTGATTTCGGTTGGATGATGAGCGTAGTCGTCAATCAATATTTGATTGCCAACTTTCTTTTCCGTAAACCGACGCTTCACTCCCGGAAAAATTTTAAGTTGTTCCATCATGATTTCAGCGGGAACATCTTCGTAATGACAAAGGGCGATGACGCTAAGAGCATTTAATACATTGTGACGACCAAACCCTGGGATGGTAAAGGTGCCAAACAAATCGCCGCGAATGTATACGTCAAATGTCGTTCCACTCTCATTCGTCTGAATATTGCTTGCGTTAAAATCATAATTTCCTTCAATGCCATAATACATAATCGGCACAGGTGCATTTAATCGTTGCAAATATTCATCGTCTCCACAAGCAACAATCCCTTTTTTCACTTGACCAGCGAATGCTTCAAAGGCGGATACAACATCCTCTACATTTTTAAAATAGTCCGGATGATCATAATCGATATTCGTAATAATCGCATAATCAGGCTTGTAATGCAGAAAGTGTCTTCTGTACTCACACGCTTCAAACACAAAAAAGGTGCTGTCGGCTTCTCCTTTTCCAGTGCCATCTCCAATGAGGTAAGAAGTAGGTTTGAACTTTTCAAGTACATGTGCGAGCAAGCCCGTTGTTGAAGTTTTTCCATGAGAACCCGTAACGGCAACGGAAGTAAAACGTTCTAAAAATTTTCCGAGAAAAAACGGATAGCGATGGATAGGAATATCCAATTCCTTCGCTTTCCGAATTTCTTCATTTTCTTCTCCATAAGCTGCAGATGCAATAATCGTATAATCTTTTTTTATATTTTCTGTCTGAAATGGATATATCGGAATCCCTTTTTCTTCTAATGGAATTTGCGTAAAAAAACGCTTTTCTACGTCCGAACCTTGTACTTCATAACCCATGTCGTGAAGAATTTGCGCCAAAGCGCTCATTCCTGATCCTTTTATGCCTATAAAATGATACGTAGTCATCATTTCGGACCTCCATTTGTCTCGCTTCCCGACAACTTCTTCTCTATTTACGGGAGGCACACCGCTTTTATTCACACCTTACCTATTGTAACAGAAAAAAAATGGATCTCCAATCTGGTTACTTTAGGTGAAGTGACAAAAAAGCCGACAGAAAGCACTTCTCTATACTTTTTGCAATCTCGGGTTGGGGCGAAATTTCCGTCCTGCTTTCGCTTCATTTTTCCCATTTAATTTTACATTATCACCAGTAAAACCGATATGAATCTTCAGTAAACTTTTCCCCACCCCATACATATCTACAGGAACACCTTGTTGTTCATAGTTAAGAATACGTTCTGCTGTAAAACCACCGCTCGCCATAATTTGAACGTGCTCAAATCCTTCTTTATCGAGCGTATCTCTTAGTGCAAAAATGAGTTCAGGATTTGCGCCACGCGGATCAAAAGAGCCCATGACTTGCGGATTGCGACAGAAGTATTGATCAACCATCGTGTTCGAAGTGTCTAGCCGCACTGCCTTTAATGTCTCCCCAAATTCCCGAGCGACTTTTAAAGCATCGGTAATGACATCATTGTTATAATCTACAAGGGCCACCAGATCATCTTCCGGGTACGTTTCGTGATATGCTCTCGTCGCTTCCACGATGTCTCCTTCAAACAATTGAATCAAAGCATGGGGCATCGTCCCCATTCCTTTTTTTCCCCACCATTCGCTCATGGCATGAGTTGCCTGGGCTTTCGACCCACCAATGTAGGCAGCATAACCATCCCCTGCTTGTTGAGTAAAATGATCATCCCTGTCTCCCATGAAGATAATCGGTTTTTGTTTTCCGGATACCCTCGCTGCTTTCACGACATTATACACATTTGTAGCAACCGATGTGCGTCTTGCTAAAATTCCATCAATGACCCCTTCTAAAAAGCCAAAGTTTTGATATGGTCCTGTAATCGTAAGTACCGTTTCATACGGTTTAATTTTATCTCCATCTTCCAGAGAGTAAATTTCCAACTCATCCGGGTTTTTGGCAAAGCTTTTTACAAGTGCAATCACTTCGTCAGTACCACATAAGACTGCATCTTCTTTTTGAAAAAATTGCATCGTAACGATGGAATTTGGCCGGTATTTTTCAGCAATTTCTCTCGTCTTTAAAAAATATACTGCTGAAAACCAGCCTTCGCCTACTCTTTCGTCGAATTTAAATGTTTTGTTCGTTAGTCGTTTAATTTTCCCTTGCATTTTCAACTCTATTTCTTTCATTGTTCGTCCCTTCTTTTCCCTCTCATTTGAAATTTATGTAAGTTAGAAAGAAACTGTCTCAAAAAGGACGACATACATCCCATTTCCCATTTGAGACAGTTTGTAGATCCATCATTTTTTAATGGATGATAGCGTCTTTGCCACCTTCCATAATAACAGCTTCGACAATTTCATCGATATCCTTTTGCTTGATGTTGCGCAATCCATCCTGAAAGACAACCGGCACTTGTAATTCTTCTTCTTTCAGTAATTCTAAACGTTCCGGATACAGAAACTCTAATAAAAACTGAAGCTGAATTTGTTCCATAGAAGTTCCTCCTTTAAGTTATCACGCTTTTCAGTCACTTGTACTAGAGTTCTTTGGATCGGAAAAGAGAATTACATGTTGCTATGAAATTGTTTGAAGCTAGAGAAGTTATTCTTATCATATATAACAGGAAACGGATTGACAAGTGAAGCGTCGAAATTGTCTTTTAAGCTTTTCCCTTCTACTTATTCCTTTTCTCATTTCAATTCTTGAGTGTTGAAAAATTTTTCTTGAATTTCAGTCTTAGTCATAAATACACGGCGTGGTTTGCTTCCCATTGCTTCAGAAACGATGCCACGAGCTTCCATCATGTCTATTAATTTGGCTGCTCGGTTATAACCGATGGAAAAACGACGCTGTAATAAAGAAGAAGAGGCTCTTCCTTCTTCAGCAACGAATAAACAAGCTTCTTCAAATAATTCATCTTCATTTTCCTGCTCCATTTTCTTTGATAGATCTTCATGGGTGAATAAATAATGTGGCTTTTGACGAGATTTTACCATTTCTGTTACTGCGTCAATTTCTTCATCGGAAACGAACGCTCCTTGTACTCGAATTGGCTTTGCGCGACCGTTTTCATGAAAAAGCATATCTCCTTTTCCAATTAATCTCTCTGCGCCACTCATATCTAAAATCGTCCGTGAATCTGTTTGAGAAGATACAGCAAAAGCAGTCCGACTAGGAATATTTGCTTTGATTAATCCAGTAATGACATCCACCGATGGACGCTGGGTCGCCACCAATAAATGAATGCCAGCCGCTCTTGCTTTTTGAGCGATACGACAAATCGCATCTTCCACATCTTGCGGTGAAACCATCATTAAATCCGCTAATTCATCTATCACAATCACGATATAAGGCATCTTATCGGAAGAATTTTTTTCGTTGTATCTTTTAATATCTCTTACTCCACTCGCTGCAAGTTTCTCATAGCGGGATTCCATTTCCTGGACAGCCCACTTTAGCGCTGCCGTTGCTGATTTTGCATCGTGAATAACAGGGGTGACTAAATGAGGAATGTCTTTATAGGAAGCGAGTTCTACCATTTTAGGATCGATGAGTATGAAACGAACTTCTTCCGGAGTTGCCTTATAAAGCAAACTAATGAGCATCGCGTTTATACAGACGCTTTTCCCTGAACCTGTTGCCCCGGCGATTAATCCGTGAGGCATACTTTTCAAATCTGAAATAATTGGTTTCCCAGAAATATCTAATCCCATCGCAACGGTTAACGGAGAGTCTTTTTCTTGAAACGATGGATGCGTTAATATCTCCTTTAAAAACACCAGCCTGCTCTTTTCATTCGGCACTTCAATTCCAATGGCATTTTTTCCTGGAATAGGAGCTTCTATCCGTAAATCTTTAACGGCTAATGCTAATTTAATATCATCGCTTAAATTGGTAATTTTGTTCACTTTGACCCCCGGTTGAGGTTGGACTTCGAATCTTGTAATGGCAGGACCTTTTGTGACATCTACTACTTTGGCTAGAACGTTAAAGTGTCGCAATGTTGCTTCTAGTTGCTTTCGTTTTTCATCAATTTCATTATGATCATCATTTTTAAATTTCACCGGATTTTTTAATAGCTGATAAGATGGATAAGAATAATGTCTTTCTTTCTTTTCGTGTTTTTGTTTTTTATCGGTCGGATACATCATCACATTATACGGAATACGAGTGATCTTCGTTTCTGTTTGCCGGGAAGATTGCTTTTCATTGGATTGGTTTTTCGGAAAAGACTTGTGCTGCTGTTGACTCGTCTCAGATAGTTTGCTTTTTTCTTCACTAGGCTGTCTCTCCGTCTCAACGAAAGGAATAGGCTCTTTTTGGGAAGACTCAGTTTCGTTTTTCCGTTCTTTCGGTTTCACCGGAGTATTTTTTTCAACCAATGATTCGCTTTGTGTCTTTTCAGTCTCCTCTTCACGATTCACTTGTTCTTCTGCAACCGCTTGCTTTTTTAACGATTGATGGTGAAGAGGGAGATGTTTATACCCAAATATTGGAGATGGGGTCGGCTCATATGTAAAATTTTCTCCTTGAAAATAAGACTGTTTCGCATGTTCATTTTCCTTCTTCTCCCCCTTATTCCATTCCGTCACTGCGTCTTCTAAATTAACAGGTTTCCATTGTTCCGCTTGAATCGGATGGTCGTCTACATTGACAGGAAAGCGAAATTTTCCTTTTTTAGGATAATGATGTGTGATCTTTACACTCGCTTCTTCCATCGGGTAACGAATTCGTTTTCGTCTCGTTTTTTCATCACTATAGAAAGGTTTGTCTTCTTCGCGATACGTGTTTTCTGCAAACTCTCCCATAAAAACGCGTAATAACTTTTTCCACCAACGTTCTAATACATTCAACTAAACAACCTCCCAAGTACCCGCCATGTAAGGGGGAATGGAAAGAACCACTAGTTTCTTACCAGTGGTTCTTCTTACATTTTAACGATAATATTGCAGCAAAAAGTCTTTTCCTACTTCATAATCGTCTGATAATACGAGAATGCCTTTTTCTTCAGGCACTTTTTTCAGAGCAAGCTCTGATGCGGAACAAATCATCCCGTTGGAAGGAACTCCCCGTAATTTTGATTTTTTAATTTTCATTCCCGTTGGCATCGTCGCTCCTGGTAAAGCAACGGGCACCTTTTGGCCTTTTTCTACGTTTGGCGCCCCACATACAATCTGTAGTGTCTCTTCACCTACATCTACCTTACAGACGCTTAATTTATCAGCATCCGGATGTTTTTTCTTCTCTTTTACATATCCTACAACAAAGAAAGATTTGTCTGGATAGTTGATGTTTTCTTCCACCTTATTTTCTGCAAATGCCTTTTCAATTAAATGTTTGATCTCTTCCGTAAGAGGAATCATTCCGTCATGCTTCACTTCTCCATATTTAGAAGCTTCAAAAATGTGAAAGCCGACCGTTTCATTCGTCTTTTGATGATATAGTCGCGCGACATCCCCTTGACGTTCTACCGCTCTTTTTTCTTTATCAATTTCCTTTAATGAAATGAGGAGGACATCTCCAATCCCTTTTCTGTTATAAAAAATGTTCATTTCCTTTACTCCTTCATGCTTAATCGTCACCATTTTCCAGCATTTATTGTATCATATCCGTTGTTTCGCTGCACCATTGCGACATATAGGTACAACGAAATATTTATTTTTTTGGTTTCTTACGGGCGAGGATAAAAATTGGTTCAAATTCTTTATTTTCATAAATAAAAGGAAGAGCAGTAATTGGTACTCGCCCGTTGGAGAAAAAGCGAAAAGTCATTTGACCTAATACGTCATAGCCTGCATCATTTTTTATGTCAGCAATGATGAGCACATCTTGATGAGGGACTGCAACAACCATTTCCCCTTCTATCTTTTTCTCCATCTCTTCTAAAAAAGGGTCATTTAAAATGCGACTTGCATCATAGCCATCATTTGTATTTACAAAATAGTAGATGTTCCCTGCCACTTCATCCGTTTGATACGAAACATCCAATGTCCGCACATTAAACAAGGCTGTTTCTTTTATTTCTTTTTCCGTATAACCCGCTTTTTCTACCGTGCTTTTGTCTAATATCGTATACGCTTCTCCCATATCCAACGCGTAATAAATCCGAGTTTCAGCGGTATGATCTGTGTACAACAGCGCTTCCCCCGTTTTTGTTTTTGTTGGAAAAGAAGTCGAGCGAATCACTGGATAAATATATTTTTCTTTCCCCTTTAATACAATGTCTTTTTCCATCGCTTCAAAAGTGGTTTGAATAAAATGAGCGGCATCCTCCAAGGCCCGCTCTCGGTCTTTCTCATGCTTTGCGAGCACTTTATTAATATCTAAATCGACCCCTTTTTTTAAACCGGTATGTTCAATACGCAACATGCTTTTTTCTTTATCAAAGGAGAACGTTCGATTTTTCCCCGCTAGACGTTCTTCTAACTTTTTGCGAAACGTTTCAATGTCCATTCAAAGACACACTCCTTTCACGTGCGGTTGTGTAGTCAAGTCTATCATGATTTCTTACTCATCAAAAGAAATCGCACCCGTATCTCACGAGTGCGAATGATGATTTAGGTTATTTTCTTTTCCGTTTCATCTAAGAACGCTTGAATTTCCTCTTTCGTTTTTCGGTCTTTACTAACGAAGCGTCCTACTTCTTCTCCTTCATGAAAAACGAGAAAACTTGGAATGCCGAAAACATCGTATTCTTGACAGATATCGATAAATTCATCCCGGTCCGCATGATAAAAAGTAAAAGAGGTATTATTTTTTTCAATTTCTGGAAGATCTGGTTCGATTACGCGACAATCCGGACACCAATCCGCTGAAAACATAACGACAGATTTTTGTCCTTCCACAGCTTGGGCGAAACTTTCTTTATCCGTAATTGTTTTCATCATGATTCCACCTTTCATCCAATCTATCCTAGTTCAATTTTCATATCACCCGGTTTGATCCATTGTTTCTTGCGCATCCATTCAGAAAGAAGAAGACTCACAATGGCAGGGCCAATAATTTGAAGGATAAGAATTCCGATGAATACTTCCATTGTAAATCCCATCGCTTCAAATGTCATCACTTGACCGACGAGACCACTTGTCCCCATTCCCGCACCGGCGGCATTGTTTTCCATCATAAATACCATTGTAGATAACGGGGCGAACACAATCCCGGCAACTGTTGGCGGGATCAATATGATCGGTTTCTTTAAAATATTTGGCACTTGAAGCATCGATGTTCCGAGACCAAGAGCAGCTAAACCAGAGACGCCATTTTCCCGGTAACTGCTTACAGCAAAACCGATCATTTGCGCCGAACAGCCAACCGTTGCCGCTCCTGCTGCAAGCCCTTCTAAGTTTAACATGAGTCCAATTGCTGCGCTACTAATTGGTGCTGTGAGAGCTAGTCCCATGAGAACAGCGACGACAATTCCCATAATAAACGGACGTTGATCCGTTGCCCACATAATGACTTCTCCGATTCCTACTAAGGTAGAATAAATGGCAGGACCAAAAAAATAAGATACGGTAAAACCAGTAAAAATCGTCACAAAGGGAGTCACAATGATGTCAAGACGAGTTTCTTTGGAAATAAGTTTTCCCATTTCCACCGCCAACACACTAGCAACGTATGCTCCTGCTGGACCGCCAAGCTCCGCCCCGGCTGCCCCGGTAATGACTGCTGAAAATAATACGAGTGGTGGCGCTTGCAAACCGTAAGCAATCGCTCCTCCAATAGCAGGACCCATTAAATCCATCGCTAGTTGTCCCATGTTTACAAAGTATGGCCACCCTAACTGTTCCCCAATCGTTTTGATAATTAATCCAACAATGAGTGATGCAAATAATCCAAGGGCCATATAGCTTAATGCAGTAATGATATATGTCTTGACAGATAGATTGACACCTTTGCGTAAAAAAAAGTCTCTCATGTCGTTCCTCCTGCAATCTTTTCTCTCGTTATTTTCTTCTCTATCTTACATCGTTTGCTTTTCCAATGACAAGCGTATTATGATGTAATTGGATTTTATTTGGATTAGAGGAGGATGTAGACATGGAATTAAACGTATATTTAGCCGGTCAAATTCACGATGATTGGCGGGATCAATTACGTCAAAAAGCAGAAGAAATGGAATTGCCTCTTCGTTTTTTCGGTCCGATGGAAAATCACGACCGTTCCGATAACATTGGGGAAGAAATTCTCGGAGTACAGCCAGACAATATTTACAAAGACGAAGCAGCTTCTCGCTTCAATAATTTACGCACGCAAATTTGGATGCAAAAAGCAGACGTTGTGATTGCCCAATTTGGGGAAAAATATAAACAGTGGAACACTGCGATGGATGCAGGAGCGGCAGTCGCACTAGGAAAACCATTAATTGTCATCCGCCCGAAAGAACTTCATCACCCAGTAAAAGAAATCGCAAATAAAGCAAACGTTGTCGTTGAAACACAAGATCAAGCACTGCAAGCGCTATCTTATGTCTTTGATTAATCTTCCAATGATTGAGAGGCCGTTTGACTTCAAATAGCGGAAAAAGAGGTCGCATGATGATTTCATGTGACCTCTTTTTTTAAGTATATGCTCCAAAATGGTCCATGACAACATGGAATGGAAATAAATGGGTGATATTTTTTAGGATATGCATGTGTCATGCGACATCTTTTCTCGTGAAACTTTTCTATAAGGGTCTTATCGACACTTTTCAGGAAAATGCGAGCCGCAACATGCTTCATGCGACCTATGATCCCTAAAAGTGTCACATGAATGATTCATGGCACCTTTTTTAGTATGAAATTCCGGTAGAATGGTCTCATGCGGCATCAAATTTCAACCAACTCAGCTATTCTTTCTTTATCCAATGGGACGAAAATTATTTGCGTTGAAATTGAGGTGTTCTTTTTTCAAAGAAAGCAGTTGCTCCTTCTTTCACATCTTCTGTCACACAAACATCTCCAAATAGTTGGGCTTCTAATTCTATTCCTTCCCGCAAAGGTTTGTTTATTCCTTCATTGATGGATTGCTTCGCTTTTCTCACCGCAATCGGACCGCGGAACATATTTTCTTCGCTAACGTTTTCGCAGCCTCCATCGCATCTTCTGCTACTTCTTCAATAATTCCAATTTCTTTCGCTTCTTCAGCCGAGACAGGATCTGCTGAAAAAATCAATTGTTTCGCTTTTCCTTCTCCAATTAAACGAGGCAAACGTTGCGTCCCTCCGTAACCTGGAAATACGCCGAGCCCTGTTTCTGGTAATCCAATTTGCGACTTCGGGGTGGCAATGCGAATATCACAAGCGAGAGCTAATTCTAACCCGCCTCCTAACGCAAAACCATCAATGGCGGCAATAGTCGGCTGCTCTAAATCTTCCAGTTTTTGAAAAATGCGTTGCCCTTTTTTCACTAGTTCTATTCCCGTTTCTTTCGTTAAGTCTAGAAAGTCGTTAATATCTACACCGGCAACAAATGCATTTCCACCTGCACCTGTTACAATGACGACATCGACATCTTTCGGAACTTCGTCTAATACTTGATCCATTCATCTAGCACTTGTTTTTCCAATGCATTCACTGGCGGCGAATCAATCGTCATATAACCAATTTCCTTTTCACGTGTAAAATATACTTTTTCCATTTGTTTCTCTCTCCCTCGCAAACATGACAAAGATTTTTATGTACTATTATTAATCTATATGAAAATTTAATTTTTCACAACATTTTTAAATTGAATGATAAGTATTTTTTTCAAATAAAAAATAAAGAAGACAGCTATTTATTCCTGTCCTCTTTATCCATCCCACAAAACTGATATTGACCATAGAGCAGTTGCACAATATGTTGAAAAAGATTGGCACGGTCCACGTGGCCAGCGGTAAAAACGCCGATTGCTCCTTCCTTGTGCCTAATCCCTTTTTTCTTCGTGTAACGTTCCATCACTCTCCCTAATTCTTCTCCTTCGTATAGTTGGACGGCAATTTCTTTTGGAAGACGAATTTTTGCCCCGCCAGCGGTCATTTCTTCTCCGGTCACTGTTTTTAACGCGCCCCAATTACAAACGTACAATCCATCATCCATCGGAACGACGCCGCCTTCAAGGCCTACCCCAATGGACATTCCTTTTTCTAATACTTCTCTTGCGCGGTGGATGGCTCCTCTTTTTGTTTCTTCTTCCGAAAAAGGTTGGGAAGATACGGAAGACGGAACAGAGAAAGATTGTACGTGATATTTCGGATAAGAAAAGACGCTTGTGACAGCGTCTATTTTTGCTTGATTGGTTGATCCTATTCCTACTTTTATTGTTTTCATCTAATCCCTTCTTATTTCCTCAACCATTTGTTGATCGGTATTTTCAATGAGTTTCATGAGTAGCGCTTTGGCAGCTGCATAGTCATCTACATGTAAAATAGAAGCAGATGTATGAATGTAACGGGAACAAACGCCGATCACGGCAGATGGTACTCCTTCATTGGCGATATGAACCCGCCCTGCATCGGTTCCGCCTTTTGAGACGAAATATTGGTACGGAATATCGTGAGTTTCCGCAATATCTAAAATAAAATCTCTCATTCCACGATGGGTAATCATCGTGCGGTCCATGATGCGAAGAAGCGCTCCTTGACCGAGTTGACCGAACGCATCTTTTTCCCCGGAGGTATCGTTTGCAGGACTTGCATCCAACGCATAAAAAATATCCGGTTGAATCATATGAGCGGCTGTGGCAGCGCCTCGAAGCCCTACCTCTTCCTGTACGGTCGCACCGGAATAGACAATATTCGGGTGGGGTTTTGTCTCTAATTCTTTCAGCAGTTCAATGGCAAGGCCGACGCCGTAACGATTATCCCACGCTTTCGCCATAATTTTCTTTTTGTTGGCAAGCGGTGTAAAAGGGCAAATCGGAACAATCGGTTGTCCAGGACGTATGCCAATATTTTCTGCATCTTCTTTATCATCCGCTCCGATATCGATATACATTTTAGAAAGGGGCATCGGCTTTTTACGAGTATTCTCATCTAATAAATGAGGAGGAGTGGAACCAATGACGCCTATGACTGTCTTATCTTCGGTAATAATTTGAACCCGTTGAGCCAGGAGCACTTGACTCCACCATCCCCCTAACGTTTCAAAACGAATGAGTCCTTCCTCCGTGATGGATTTGACTAAAAAACCGACTTCATCCATATGACCCGCAACCATCACACGAGGACCATTTTCTTTTCCAACTTTTTTTCCGAACACACTTCCTAATTTATCTTGAATGATTTCATCGCTGTAACGCTCTAATTCTTTTTTTACGTATTCTCTCACTTCATGCTCATGCCCGGGTGCTCCGCGTAATTCCGTGAGCGTCCGGAACATATTCATCGTTTCTTCGTTCATGATATACTCCTTTCGACTATCGACTCTTTCTTCATTTTAACGAAACTGTTACACTTTTTCTACAATCGAAGGCACCATTTGGAAAATCGCTGTATTTCCGCTATACTGAGAAAAAAGGGAAAGGTTGGTGTTAACATGAAAGCAAAAGACCTATTGCTAGGGATCGGCATCGGTTTTGCCATTGGCTATGCGGTGAAAGAATACGTGGAAAATGAACATATTTCACCGGAAAAAGCATTAAAAACGGTGAAAGATCATGTAAAAGATAACATACCAATCAATGGGTCATGGATTCATATGACTGCAGAAGATTACCACAAAGATAACTTGACATATAAAGTATACCGCGGAGGCCTTTCCAGTACTCAAGACGGTGAAACGAAACAATTAGACTTTGTCGTCGATGCGAAAACAGGAACCATTTTAGAGTTATCGTCCTAACAAAAAGAAATTGGACATAACTAAATCATTCCAATCAAAATACGAACAATGATTACCGCTTCGGAAGAATACTTCGTTTTCCGCGGGCACGGCCTCAGCCTCCTCGCGGGAAACCACCGCTCTTGGGTCTTCCGACGCACAGGACGTGTGAGTAGCGAACGTTGCGACAGGACGTTGCGGTTTTAGTCCGCCTCCATTTACCCTACACCGGAGTCTTCGCATTCTTCCTACGCTAGAACCACTCTAAGAAGGAAAATCCGAGCTAATGGGAAGTTCGGATTTTTTATAATTAATATACTTTTGTCCCAGTCTCATTCTTGTAGGGTGTTTTCCCTTCTGCTATGATTGGATTATTGTTTCTGACGGTATATTTCCTTAAGTTTACCGCCGGAAGTGCATTTCTCTGTGTCTCTAACACAAGAAATATAAATGAACCTCCAATGATTCTAGATGTACGCGGATAGTAAGCAGGACGGCCGAATAAGACGCAAGCACCCAATTGCAACTTCCCCGTCTGAGACCATTCGGTAGGAATTTTGTGTGATATTTCGTCGTATGAATCTTTTATACGACCATTCATTGCATCGATTTCGTAATAAAAGGTCGTATGAAACGTGTTGCGACCTTCTTCCAATTTTAACTTTCATACGACCATTTGACCGGTGTTTGATAAAATGAAGCGTCGTATGAAACGTTTATGGAACGATTTATCTCATTTTTTAAGCGTCATTCGTCGCATGAAGCAGAAAAACGCTCCGAATCACCTATTTATTTCCAATTCCATCTCTCTTACAACCACTCCTGTTTAGATTGAACGAAAAAAGTGTCGCATCACCAGTTCATACGACACTTTTTTCATCATTTTCATTTTAAAATGTTCTTTGTCCACAAAAAGAGAGACTCACCAAGTTTTTGGCGATGACTGAAGTTTTGTCCCAGTCTCTTTTCCTTTATTGCTATGTATGAGAAGACTACCGTGATTTGAAAGCTTCTAAACGATAAATTCGCGCTCCCTGTTCAGAAAATTTTTCTTCGTACTCTGTCATCACATTTCCTTCAAATTCACTACGGTGCAAGTCTAACGAGATATTTTTTAACGTAAATCCATATCGCGATAAACTTTCCAAAGAGTATTCGAATAACCCTTGATTATCCGTCTTCATGTGGATTTCTCCTTCTGGGTGAAGTACTTTCTCATATAGTGAAAGAAAAGACGGATGAGTGAGTCGCCGTTTCGCATGACGTTTTTTTGGCCAAGGATCGGTAAAGTTAATAAATAAGCGATGAATCTCATTTTCCTCAAAATAATCCAATAAATCAGCTACATTTGCTAGAATAAAGCGGAGATTATTAGGCTTTGTTTCTAATGCTTTTTCCAGCGCTGACACGAGAACACTTTCATATTTTTCAATTCCAATAAATAGCACTTCAGGATAAGCTTCAGCCATTTCCGTTAAAAATTTCCCTTTCCCAGTGCCTACTTCGACGAATAAAACTTTCTCTTGCCCGAAAATTTCCTGCCAGGATGTTTTTTTCTGAGCCGGAGACGTAATGACATATTCCGGATGAGCGGTAAGTTTCTCTTTCGCCCATGGTTTGTGGCGAAGTCTCATCCATTTCACTTCCTTTCATATCCGTTCCTCATGCAATAAACGCCCTAACTTTGTCATCTGCCATTCTTGTTTTTGATTCGATTGATTCATCCAATAATATATGGCATTCCGTAATGTATCTTGCACAACATACCAATGCATGCGACGTCTCAAATAAAAAGAATAAGAAATGCCATAAGCTTCTAACCACTTTTCCCAATTATTTCTTGGAATATATTCATACAGTACAAAACCGAGATCCAGTGCAGGATCTGCGACAATCGCTGCATCCCAATCAATTAAAAACAATTGATTTTGTTGGTTAATCATCCAATTGTTATGATTCATATCACCATGACAAACAACGGGTTGCGGATAATACACCTCTTGTTCATAACGCTCTAAATATTCCACTGTTTCCATAAATAATGGTGGCGGGGATTCAATCTGGCGAAGCTTTTCGTAAAACTCCTCCACAATGATAGTAGGGGTGAGCGGTTCATTCCCCATTCGTTTAAACATATCCAACAGTTCACTTGATAAATGTATTTTACTCAACATTTGTGCTACTTTTGGTTGATTCATATCCCTCGTTGACAACTCACGGCCATTGACCCATTCTTGCGCCGTAATAACATCTCCATTTTCCAGCCGTTTTGTCCATAACAATTTAGGTACAATTCCTTCGGCTGATAAAACGGCTAAGAAAGGGGAGGAATTTCTTTTCACAAAAATCTTTTTTTTACCGTGGCGCGCAATATACGCTTCCCCTGTTGATCCCCCCGCTGGCTCAAGCTCCCAACCTTCTGCCGACAAAAGTTCCAAGCCTCGTATTCTCATTTGCATAGATTGATGATGTTCATTATTCATAACGTTTTCCTTTTCCTTGGCGTTAGTTAATTTATTCTTTATTTTTCATAAAAGGGAGCAGAGTTTCTTCAATCATGAATACTCTGCTCTTTCTTACAGGTCCACCAGCGAGTTTTAAAGTACGTTTTCGTTCAAAGTGAGTCGCTTTTCATAATATCAAAGGAAACGAACTTCCGTCAACGGTATGAGAGTTTTTCAAATGATCACGTCTACTAGATGATCCACATTTCGTACATTACTTTTTTTTTATATGAATGAATGGTATAGTAAGCAAGAAAAAGCAACTTGGAGGAGTGGACAATGAAAGAGAAAAGTATTTTTCATCGCTGCCGTTTATTAATTTCTTGTTCAGATCAACCTGGGATTGTCGCCAGTGTATCAGAATTTTTACATAATTACGGGGCAAATATTGTCCAATCAGATCAATATTCGACCGATCCTGAAGGCGGTACGTTCTTTATGAGAGTCGAGTTTGACTTATATGACGCCACCATACCTATCGAAAAAGTGGAAAAAGCGTTCCATACAATTGCACAAAAATTTCAGATGGATTGGCGAATGGAAACAGAAAGTAAAAGAAAGAAAATGGCCATTTTCGTTTCCAAAGAAGATCATTGTTTATTAGAGTTGCTCTGGCGATGGCGTTCGGGAGAAATTGACGTCGATATTCCGGTTGTTATTAGTAACCATCCTACCTTACAAGACGTCGTTAAAAGTTACGGCATTGATTTTTATCATATCCCAATTACGAAAGATACAAAGTTAGAAAAAGAAAAAGAAACGATTCAGCTATTACACGAATATGACATTGACTTTATTGTGCTCGCCCGTTACATGCAAATTTTATCCAGCCAGTTTGTATCGGCTTTTAAACATCGAATCATCAATATCCATCATTCCTTTTTACCTGCCTTCATCGGGGCAAATCCTTATCAAAAAGCGTTTGATCGCGGAGTGAAACTGATTGGAGCCACCGCTCATTATGTCACTGATGACTTAGATGAAGGACCAATTATTGAGCAAGAAGTGTTACGTGTGAATCATCGCTATTCTGTTAATGAATTAAAATCCGTAGGGAAAAATGTAGAGAAAATTGCCCTCGCTCGAGCGGTAGAATGGCACGTCAGCGATAAAATATTAGTATTTGAAAATAAAACCGTTGTATTTGAGTAACAAAAAAGGCAGAATCTAATCTTCTGCCTTTTTTTCGTCAAAGATATCGTAGCGTTTAAAAGAGGTCGTAAGTGTGTGTTGTAGTAAAACGTCAGCAAATTCAATTTGTGCTTTTTTAATCGGAGAAGGATGTCTTCTTCGTTTCTCCAACCAATCCCTATACGTCCTTTTATCAATTAATTCTGTTTTACCTAACGTAGGGAGATAATCTATAAATGAATCAGGGGAAATGACGACGCGATGCATCGGATATGAAATATCACTTCTTTTTAAAATCTCTCTCATCATTCCTGTCATGCGGTTTAAAGAAAGAAGAGGACTTAAAATTTTTTTCCGTTCCTGTTCCGTTTCATACCAATATTTATCAGTTGCCGGTTCAAAAATGGTATCTGGTTGACCTTCTAACATCACCATCAAGTACATATCGGTAGGACTTATTAAGATGATATCCATCTCCACCGGTGCTTTCCCAATTACAAACACAGGATAATATAAAAGCATATAGTTATCCGGCAATTCACGTAAGAGTTGACGAAGGCGCAGATCATATTTATATTTCGGATGCAGTCTAGATTCCTCTAATAGTGAGGAGCTAGCCCAACGTAGTTGTGCCTCATAAAGGTCCTCGAAATACATGTCTTTTACTTCGTCTAACTCCTTCCCTTTGAGGGAAAGAAACGATGAATCCTCTTCCCAATCTTCGTGTTTCTGTTTTTTCTTCCAAGGTATTTGTTTTAGTTTTTCCAAGGCTGACGTGAAGAAGTTTCCTCCTGTGTTTTCAAACCAATTTTCAATATCACCATCGTCTTCTCGGTTTTTGCGCTCGACGTTCGCTTGAAGCCACTCTCTTTTTAAGTGGTGCCACCGTTCTTTTTTTAATCTTGTAAACTGGCTAGGATATCTTTGTATGTCTGTCTCGTAGCGAGAGACATAATCTTCTAATTTAATTAAATGAGCCATCTTTCACCTCTCCTACCAGTTATATCGACATATCGTTCACGACACTTTACATAGGGCTACAACTTAGAAAAAGAAGGAGGTAAAAAGTGGAACGACAAGAGAGACGATGATGGCACTTAGCGTCATTGATACTGAACTTGCAGCCCCCTCTTCTTCACCATTTTCCAATGCTTTTGCCGTCCCGATCGCATGGGACGCACACCCGGTTCCTACTCCTTTAGAAAAAACATCATGAATGTGAAATAAGCGAAATAAGTAAGGAGCAGTGAGAATCCCACCAATTCCTGCCACCATGACAAATATCCCTGCCAAGGAAGGAACACCGCCTGTTGCAAAAGCAATCTCCATCGCGACAGGTGTCGTTACCGATTTTGGCAACAACGACAAAATCACGAAATCGTCTAGCTTTACTAACCTTGCGAACAAATAGCCGGACAAAATTCCAATCATTGCTCCAATCAATACACTAATGACTAACGGCTTGAAAAACTTTCGAATCATATCTCGTTGATTATATAATGGATAAGCCAAGGCAACGACAGCAGGGCCTAAAAGGTGTTCAATCCATTGTCCTCCTGTCATATAACTTTCATAAGGAATATCAAAATAATACAGCAATGCTACAAGCACTACGGTTCCAGTAAAAATTGGTAATAGAAAGGGATGAGGGTATTCAGTATAAATCCTTTTCATTAGAAAATAGATAAGGATGGTAGCTATACAAAAAAACACCCCTGTGAAAAATTCACCCATTTTTCTCCCCCCGATTTATTAACGTTTGCGCAATCCATGCCGTGGAGAGCATTACGATGAGCGTCGATACATAGACGACGATGATCATAAAAATCCCACTACCTTTAAATAAATCTAAATAAACAATCACCCCGGCTGTCACCGGCAAAAATAGCAATGGCATATGCGCTAAAATGAGCGTTGTTCCTTTTGCAATCCATTCCGGCCGAATGACTTTTGTGAATAGAAGTAATAATAATAAAAACATTCCAAGAATGCTTCCTGGAACGGCGATGTCCAACCAAGTTTGTAAGGCTGCGCCAATATAATAGAAACCATATAAAATCGCAATGTGAACGACAATTCTCCACACATCCATGCTTGTTCATCCTTTATTCTACGCTTATTTTCCTCTTATTGACATTGTACCAAACTTTATTTCACTTTACTTTAAAAGTTTAAAAGATAGATACAGAAAATGATAGTGGTAAAAATCAATCATTTATATCAGTTTTATATGTTTAAATATGATAAAATAGACACAACTCAAACTGAAGCAAATGACAACTTGAAAAGGATGTGTGCTGTCGTGCGTGTAGTAAACAATATGTCTGATCTTGTTGGAGAGACTCCTCTCGTCAAATTAAACCGTCTGCCCGATCCTAACGGAGCAGATGTTTATTTAAAATTAGAATTTCAAAACCCAAGTGGCAGTGTAAAAGACCGGGCTGCGAAAAATATGATTTTAGAAGCAGAGAAAAAAGGTTTGCTGAAAGAAGGTTCCGTCATTATTGAACCAACTTCCGGAAATACAGGTATCGGGCTTGCAATGAATGCTTCTGCCCGTGGTTATCGTTCTATTCTCGTAATGCCGGATACGATGTCACAGGAACGCATTAATTTATTAAAAGCATACGGTGCCGAAGTAGAATTGACGCCTGGAGATAAAAAGATGCCTGGTGCAATTGAACGCTCGAAAGAATTGTTAAAAGAAATCCCAAATAGTTTTATGCCGATGCAATTTGAAAACGAAGCAAATCCGGATGCTCATCGAGACTCAACTGCAGTGGAAATTAAAGAAGCTGTTGAAGAAATTGGAAAACCATTAGGTGCATTTGTCGCTGCTTCCGGAACCGGCGGAACGGTGACTGGAACAGGTGAGGAGTTAAAAAAATTTTATCCGAACCTTTCGATCTATGTTGTGGAACCGTACGGATCGCCCGTTCTTTCCGGTGGTAAACCCGGTCCTCATAAGCTCGTTGGAACGAGTCCCGGCTTTATCCCACCGGTATTAAACGAAGACATTTATGATGACATCTATAAAGTAACTGACGAAGATGCGTACGAAGTAACACGAAATCTCGCTCGGAAAGAGGGAATCCTCGTCGGCCCATCCTCTGGCGCCGCATGTTATGCTGCCTTGGAAACAGCAAAAAAATTATCTTCTGATGAAATTGTCATCGCCATTACTTGCGATACCGGTGAACGCTATCTATCCACCGACTTATTCGATTTTTCATAAAGTGGGAGAGTTTGTACAGCGGATGAGAGCGAAACTTTCTCGGCAAGATTCCGCTGTCTTTCATTTATCATTTTCGACAAAAAACCGAGTTGCCGTAGAGGGCGAAGGTGATCGTTTCACGATAGGATATAATTATATGCATGTTCATAACGAAAAGTTGCATGATTGTCAACATTGATGTACAATTTAATTGTAACGACTTTTTGTCATTGATAGGATAATACATGTGACTTTTACGTTCTTGTTTAACTACTAATAAACGTAGCAACCATTCCTACTTCCGTTAAGAAACAAATACTGAATCGTCCACCCCTGTCAATGAAAAAAAGGCTTTTCATTGGCCTATTTCAGTTAAGGAGTGGTTTTTTGAGACCTTCAACCGATCGTATGCTCACTCGCATTAAATCCATTTACCTCTATATTAAAGAGAAAGGTACGGTGACAACGAGAGAATTGGTTGACGAATTCGGAATCACCCAGCGCACGATTCAGCGGGATTTAAACGTTCTGGAGTATAATGATTTAATACGAAGTCCCGTTCGAGGGAAGTGGACAACAACAGACAAGAAGGTAAAAGCGTCTTAAGTAAAGATAACAAATGAAACCAATTTGAACATAAAAGACTAAACCGAACATATTGTTGGTTTAGTCTTTTTTCTGTTTATGTCGGAAAAACAAAGCGATCTCTTCCTTCCTAAGCTTTCGATACCCTCCTTTTGGGAGCGCTGGATCTAATTCCAATGGACCTATATGCGTTCGTTTTAAAGCGACTACTTTTTTCCCTCGTGCTCTAAACATTCGCTTCACTTGATGATACTTTCCTTCCGTGATAGTTACAGAGACTATTTTGTTGTTGCTATCCAGCGGATGTAGAGAAGCCGTTTTTGTTTGATAGCCATCATCCAGAACGACTCCTTTTTCAAAAGCGAGAATATCTTCTTCTGATATAGGAAGATTTAAACGAGCTTCATACACTTTTGGTACTTCTTTTTTCGGAGATGTTATTCGATGGGCAAATGTACCATCATTCGTTAACAGAAGTAACCCTTCTGTATTTTTATCGAGTCGTCCAACAGGAAAAGGAGAACGACTTCTATCTCGCATGGATAGTAAATCAATTACCGTTTTTTGAAAATTATCTTTCGTGGCCGAGAGGATTCCTTTCGGCTTATTCATCATAAAATAAACATATTCTTCATAAATGAGCGCTTCTCCTAACACGATGATTTCTTGATGCTTCGGATCCGCATGAATCGATGCATGTTTTGCCGTTTTTCCATCGATGGTGACCGCTCCTTTTTTTACAAGTTGCTTTACTTCTTTCCGACTACCATATCCCATATTCGCTAACAGTTTATCAAGTCTCATCACACTTCTCCTTTTGCCACTGTTCGAGTATTTTCTTTGCAAAAGCTCCGTGCTCACCAGCTAAATGGGCATGAACAACTCCTGCTGGAATATGGGAAAGCGCCGCTTCTTGAATGGATTTGGGAATCTTTCGTTCGTCTAACCGCTCCGTTACTTGAGCGACCAACTTCATCGTCTCTTCTACCGCTACCTGATTTGCCACCAACACTTCTTCTTCTGTGCCAGTTACAACAGAAAAAGCGGAACCGAGCCAATGTTCGATGATCTGTCGCTCTTTTTCATAGCCAGGTGGAATGACAAATGTATTTCCATTGTTTTCTCGCATCGCTTGAAGCGCGTGTCCTGCATATTTTAACGGTATCACCCGATGACCGGGAAGATACGTTTCCACTTCTTCTTTCGTCAAACCTGTTGCCGTATGAAAAAACAAGCTGTTTTCTTGAAAAAAAGCACCATATTGTTGAAAAAAAGTGATCAATCCATCTGGAGGAAGGGCTAAAAATATATGTTGAAATGAAGAAAACTGATCTGGCGTGACGATGTGAATGTTTCTGTTCTTCTTTTTCGCTTCAACAACCTTTTCTTTCGTGCGGTTATATACATAAAATGTTTCTACGTCTTTATTCACACTCGTTACCATTCTCGCAAGTTTGCCAAAACCGACGATAAGCATTCGACTCCTCCTTCAATAGTTACTTTTTCAAAATTGAAAAACGATCTCCAAAAATAAGAGCAGCAAGGCCACTTTTTACACTTAAAATAAAGTACAGTCCTGCACCGGTAATTACGCTAAATACCTCAATATACAAAGCATTTCTCCAAGAATGTAGCGGGAATATCACTTCCGCGCCGTTTTTTACGATCATCACAGCTACTATCATGAGGGCTGTAAACAATACAATTAATAATGTTCTTTTGAATAACTTTTTATATTTGTATCCGACATATCTCCCAATAGCCCACATATTGACTAGAATACCAACCGCAAAACCGGTCAACGTACTGAAACTTCCTCCAATAGGTCCAAACCATTTTAAATAAAGAGCTGCAGTTAGTGCTTTCACAATTAACGCTATCATTAACGACAAAACAGCCATCCTTTGACGATTGATTCCTTGTAAAATCGCAGCTGTGACCGAAAAAAGAGAAAAGAAAACCGCTGCCGGAGCGTAATAACGAAGAATGTGACCGCCTATGTCGAAATCTTCCAACCCAAATAACACGGCAAAAGTCGGATAAGAAAGAACAGATAAACCAGCAGCTGCTGGAATGGAGAGAAATAAGATGACTTGATACGTCTGGGTCACTTGTCTTTGCAGTAAAGAATGATTTTTGTTGGTAAAAGAATCAGTAATCGTCGGAATCAACGTAACGGACATTGCTGTTGCTACTGCGACCGGAATTAAAATTAATTTATGGGAAGAAGCAGCAAATGCCCCGTATGCTGTTTCCGCTTCTTGTTGCGTATATCCAATGGACATGAGCACATTATTAAAAGTAAAAAGATCGATCATTTGAAATAACGGAATGGCAAGCCCAACAAAAGAGAGAGGCAATGCATACCGTATTAATTCTTTATACATATCCTGCCACGATAACTGATGATGCGCAGTACTATTTTTTATTTGTTTCATCATGAGGGGTTTTCGTTTTTTCCAATAATATATCAACACAGAAAGCGCGCCAATCCCTCCGACAAACGCACCAAACGTGGCGAATCCAATCGCTAAGCCTAACTCCCCATTGAATATATGTAAAATAAAAAAAGCCACCGTTAAAATAAAGACAATGCGAACAATTTGTTCAATGACTTGGGAAACAGCAGTCGGTCCCATCGATTGAAATCCCTGAAAATAACCACGAAATACAGACATAGCAGGAATTAAGAGAAGCGCAACACTGACCATTCGAATCGTAAACGTCACATCAGAGAGTTCGTTCCCATTTAATTGATCGGGATTTGAAATTATCCAAGTAGCAATGGTTGGTGCCATTAAAAATAAGAGAAGAAATGCGACCAAACCCGTAAGCGTCATCATCAAGAGACTTGATCGAAACAAACGGTACCCTGTGCGATAATCTCCAAGCGCATTATATTTTGATACAAACTTAGACACAGCCATCGGAACACCCAATGTGGCTAAACTAAGGAGAATTGTATACGGTTGATACCCGTATTGATACAACGCCAATCCTTGTTGCCCTACCATTGCCGCAAATGGAAATATATAAATCATCCCAAGGAACTTAGACAAAAAAGTAGCGAGGGTTAAAATCATTGTTCCTCGTAAAAATTTCGAACTTGACATGCCTTCATCTCCAGTGAATATTACTCTGTTCTAGAAAAATTTTACCATAAACAATGAAACGATGCTTCTCGACATTGTCAATATATTATTCACAGGCTGTGGGTAAATAATTGATGTTTGTGAGTTAAAAAACATTGGTTTTTCAAAGGTAAAAGCAACTGTGGATATTTTCATCAGTAATCCACAGTGTTATTCACAATTAACCAATTTATCCACATACTTATGCACAAACACACACGTTCCTCTTTCTTCTGAGTCTATAAATGACAAAATAGCTATTCGAAGGCGAGCAGAGCTTTTCGCCTGACGAATAGCTATTTTTTCCATGAACATGATGTTAGTTTGCCACAATGTTAACGAGTTTCCCCGGCACAACAATAATTTTCCGAATCGTTTTTCCATCAATGGACTGTTGTATTTTTTCATTTTCTTTCGCAATGGTTTCCAGTGTTTCTTTCTCAGCATCTTTCGATACAACCGCTTTGGCCCGTACTTTCCCATTTACTTGCAGAACGATTTCCACTTCTTCTTCTACCAATTTTTCTTCGTCATATTCCGGCCACGGTTCATAAGTAATCGTATCTTCATAGCCAAGAATAGACCATAATTCTTCCCCTATATGTGGAGTAATTGGATATAACAGTTTTACAAACCCTTCCATACATGTTCTCGGTAATTCTTTTTGTTTATATGCTTCATTAATAAAGACCATGAGTTGACTAATGGCTGTATTAAAATGAAGTTCGGTAAAATCTTCGGTTACTTTTTTCACCGTTTGATGATATACCCGTACGAAAGCCGGGTCTCCTTCCACGTCTTTGATGGCTTCGTTTAAAGTACCGTCTTCTGCCACGTACAATCGCCATACTCTGTCAAGAAAACGACGCGCGCCATCTAAGCCTGTTTCAGACCAGGCAATAGAAGCATCTAAAGGCCCCATAAACATCTCATACAAACGAAGTGTATCGGCACCATGGGAACGGATGATATCATCGGGATTCACGACATTTCCTTTGGATTTACTCATTTTTTCGTTATTTTCACCAAGAATCATTCCTTGGTTAAAGAGACGCTGAAACGGTTCTTTCGTCGGAACGATTCCTAAATCGTACAACACTTTATGCCAAAAACGAGCATATAACAGATGTAATACAGCATGCTCTGCCCCACCAATATAAATATCTACTGGTAGCCAGCGTTTAAGTTTTTCTTCATCTGCAAGTTTCTCTTTATTGTGGGGATCGATAAAACGAAGGTAATACCAACAGCTACCTGCCCACTGAGGCATTGTATTCGTCTCTCTTCTTCCTTTCATTCCCGTTTTCGGATCAACCACTTCGAGCCATTCTTTCGCATTGGCAAGGGGTGACTCTCCCGTTCCCGACGGTTTAATTTCATCCAAATCCGGAAGCTCCAATGGGAGTTCTTCTTCAGGAACGGTACTCATCGTGCCGTCTTCCCAATGAATAATTGGGATTGGTTCGCCCCAATATCGTTGTCTACTAAAGAGCCAATCTCGCAAACGATATGTTACTTGTTTTTTTCCTTTGTTATTTTCTTCTAACCACTCAATCATGCGAGAGATCGCTTCTTCTGTATGAAGTCCGTTTAAAAAGTCAGAGTTGATGTGCGGACCATCCCCAACATAAGCTTCTTTACTAATATCGCCACCTTCAACGACTTCTACAATCGGTAAGTCAAAGGTTTTTGCGAACTCGTAGTCCCGTTCATCGTGCGCTGGAACAGCCATGATTGCACCGCTTCCGTAGCTTGCAAGAACGTAGTCAGCAATCCAAATTGGCACTCTTTTACCATTTACCGGGTTAATGGCATAGGCTCCTGTGAATACCCCTGTTTTCTCTTTTTGCAACTCCGTTCGTTCTAAATCGCTTTTCTTTGCTACTTCTTTTTGATACGCTTCTACTGCTTCTTTTTGCTCTTCTGTCACAATTTGATCAACGAGCTTATGTTCTGGCGCGAAGACACAATAGGTGGCACCAAACAACGTATCTGGACGAGTCGTGAAAACGGTAAATGTCTCGTCCGTACCTTCGATTTCAAAGTACACATCTGCCCCTTCTGAACGGCCAATCCAATTTCTCTGCATCTCTTTAATGCTTTCTGGCCAATCTAATTCCTCTAAGTCTTCCAGTAGCCGATCCGCATATTCGGTAATCTTTAACATCCATTGCTTCATCGGACGGCGCTCCACCGGGTGTCCCCCTCGTTCACTGACACCGTCAATCACTTCTTCATTGGCGAGCACTGTACCAAGGGCAGGACACCAGTTCACGGCTACTTCGTCCATGTAAGCGAGTCCTTTTTTATACAGCTGGATAAAAATCCATTGTGTCCATTTATAGTATTCAGGATCTGTCGTATCTATTTCCCGGTCCCAATCATAAGAAAAACCGAGAGACTTAATTTGTTTTCGAAACGTGTCAATATTTTTTTGGGTAAATTCCCTCGGATGCTTACCTGTATCCAAAGCATATTGCTCTGCCGGTAAACCGAAGGCATCCCATCCCATCGGGTGAAGGACGTTATACCCTTGCATTCGCCTCATCCGAGATAAAATATCCGTCGCTGTGTAACCTTCCGGGTGGCCAACATGAAGACCTGCCCCTGATGGATACGGAAACATGTCTAATGCGTAGAAATCCGGTTTGTCGTTTTTTTCATCCGACGTTTTAAACGTTTTGTTCTTTTCCCAATAATCTTGCCATTTTTTCTCTATTTCTTGATGAGGATATGCCATTTGTGAAAACGCCTCCCTAATGATTTATGTACATCTATAAAGAAAAATCCCCTCGCCCCTATAAACATTCATAAGGGACGAGAGGCTGACGTTTGTCCAATCCCGCGGTACCACCCTAATTGACGATTAACAGTATCAATAATCGTCCACTCAAATTCCTTAACGCGGAAAAACGGCAAAGGTTACTACAATTTCACCTTTGCAACTAAAAGGGGAGTTCGCGGAACTTTCGTCTGACTCGCACCTACCGTCAGCTCTCTGAACCCCAGTCGACCCGCTACTATTCCTTCTCATCGTTTGTCACTATATGCCGTTTCATACGTTCATCTTTTCTTCATCAATACTCCATATTTTATGAATTTTAGCGGAACATGTCAAGTGACGCTACGATAGATATGCGAGGGTTCATTCATACGATAAAAATGTATTTTTCTTATTTCAAAAACGTGGTAAAATCATTTCATATATATATATATATGGGTCGCAAAAGGAGTGGAATAGATGTCTTCCATCGATCAAATTATGGAATTCAACCAACAATTCGTTAAAAGTAAACAATACGAAAAATATCGAACGACGCGATACCCAAATAAAAAGCTTGTGATTTTAACTTGCATGGATACCCGTTTAACCGAAATGCTTCCTCGCGCACTCAACTTATCCAATGGGGACGCGAAAATCATCAAAAATGCAGGAGCCGTCATCTCACACCCCTTTGGGAGTATTATGAGAAGTATTATCGTCTCTTTGTATCAGCTTCAAGCAGAAGAAGTCGCTGTCATTGGGCATTATGACTGTGGAATGACAGGATTAAGAGCAAACATGATCATGGATAAAGCAAAAGAAAATGGTCTTGATTTATCTCAAATTGAAGCGGCGGCCTACGCAGGAATTGATATTGATAAATGGTTAGAAGGTTTTGATGACGTCGAAGATAACGTACGTCACAGCGTCGAAATTATTAAACGCCATCCCCTTCTGCCTAAAAACACCCTTGTCCACGGACTGGTCATCTCTCCAGAAACAGGAGAACTAACTATGATTGAAAAAGATGAGCCATATCAATGATTGTAAATCGGAGCTGTCTAAAAAGTCATGATTGGTGACTTTTTGGACATTTTTTTGTTATCGCTTCATCAAAAATTACTTCTGGAAACGCCTCTTGGCCGAATAGGCATGTTTCCAACACCAAATTGTTGATGGAAGTAATTCATGGATAGTCATGCTATCGTTTGATCAAAGTATTGCTTGTGAAAGCAACCCATGGATGGGTCATGCTATCGTTTTATATAAAAATAGCTAATGGAAGTAGGCCATGAATGGATCATAACACTGTTTCATTCAAAAACAGCTAATGGAAGCGAGCCATGGATCACTCATGCCACCGTTTCATTCAAAAATAGTTTGTGGAAACAAGCGATGAATGGATCATGGCACCGTTTCGATCCAAACACCATTGTTGAAAGCAATCCATGCACGATGTATGGCACCGTTTCAGCGCTAAATGATTGTTGAAAGGAACGCTCGATTTATTTTTCAGGACTTATTAGACAGCCTCAGTTTGCTATAAACGTTGGTGAATAAAATTCATCATAAAGCGGAAAACTTCTTCTCTTTCAGGTTCACTAAGCAGTTCGTGGTATAGTCCTTTCCATTCTTTTAACGAACGATCATGAATCATCAATCGATTAAACCATCGATGTGTCGCTTCTTTATCGACAATATAATCTTCGCCCGCTTGCATTAATAAAAGTGGTACATCTGGAAACCGTTCTGTTTCTAGCATCACTTTTTTCATCGCTTTTAATAACTCTTGATACCATCTTGCTGTCACCTGATGAACGATGAGTTCGTCTTGTTCATATAAGCGGCGAATTTCTTTATTTCTTGTTATCTTTTCGGCTGTGATGCCGGTATCCACGCTCCAACTCGGAAGTAAACGATGCGTTGCCCGAGAAAGAACATCAAGTACTTTGTTCGGATATTCGTATAATCCAAGACATGGAGAAGACAACACGACTCCATTCATCGGTAAATACTTTTCCATCAGCGCTCGAATGCTTATTAAACCGCCCATACTATGTCCAAATAAAAAAACGGGCAGTTGATAAGAAACTGCTTCTTTATACCATTCATACACCGTTTCTATGTAATCATCAAAATGATCAATATGTCCTCGTCTTTCTCTCGTCCGTCCATGACCCGGTAAATCTCCGCTGACGACGTGCAAGTTTTGACTGTTCAAATATTGAATAAGCCATTGATAACGTCCGTGATGTTCCCCTGCCCCATGGACGATGATCACGGTTCCCCGCGCTCGATTACTTAACCATTTCTTCATCATTTCACATCCCTACCTTTTCCAATCACCAACACAACTAGTTCCCTCTATTCATTTTACTACTTTTTTTGCTACACTTACATAAGAAAACATACTTATGAATAAGAGAGGGAGTTTGACATGATTTATCCGTATCAAGGAGTTGTTCCCACCATTCACCATAGCGCCTACATTGCTGATTATGTCACCATTACAGGAGATGTAAAAATCGGTGAAAAATCGAGTGTCTGGTTTAATACGTCCATTCGTGGAGATGTGGCACCGACCATTATTGGAGATCGAGTCAGTATTCAAGATAATTCCGTTTTACATCAAAGCCCGAATAATCCACTGATTATAGAAGATGACGTCACGGTTGGTCATATGGTTCTTCTTCATAGTGCCATTATTCGCAAAGGGGCGCTCATCGGGATGGGGTCGCACGTGTTAGATAAGGCAGAAATTGGCGAAGAAGCATTTATCGGGGCTGGAAGTCTTGTTCCTCCTGGTAAAGTCATACCACCCCGGACACTTGCATTCGGTCGCCCTGCAAAAGTGATTAGAGAGTTAACAGAAGACGATTTTGTGGAAATGCAAAGAATCCGCGAAACATACGTACAAAGAGGACAAATTTACAAAAACAGTTCTCCGCTTCCAAAATAAGATAAAAAATGGAGCTGTCTCATCTATCCAATTGAGACGGCTCCATTTCTTTTTAGATGAGATGACTCACTGCTTCCACTCTGTCTATCCAGGATACGTGGATAACTTCCCCAAATAATATCTCTCGAGCTAACGAGGTCTCTAGAAAGATTTGTAAATTCCCTTCAAGAGATTCAGTCGTTACTTCACACATACCGTGATACGTCTCTTGACCAATATTCACTTCCACATGATACGTGCCGTGAATCGGTATGACATAATCTTTTTCTGCTTGCATATTGATTCGATCGGTATATCCATCATGGGAGGAGGGGGAAATTGTCTTTACTTTGCCACTAATCGCATAATAGTCCCCTAAGTAATTCGGTATTTCTGCTACACGCCCCGCACGCAATAACTGTCGAATGAGAGTAGAGCTGATTTTTTGCTCATTTTTTTCAATTTTCGAAATCGTGGTTACCTCGAAACGGTTGGCACTGTCGATTTTCAGTTGTTCCATCGTTCCTTGTCCTTTGAAACCGTATCTGAAATCAAAGCCTGCAACAACGTGTTTTGCATTAGCTCCAACGATATACTGGTCAACAAAGTCTTGAGGAGACAAGCGCGAAAAAGAAGAATTGAAATCTACCACGTACATCGTTTCCACACCAAGCGAAGACATCATTTTTTCTTTTATATAAAGGGGGGAAAGATATTTTGTTATTTTATTTTTGGCGGGAATCATTTGACTTGGATGTGGATAAAATGTCATCACTGCAAATTCCAATCGTTTCTTTTTCGCAATTTGTTTCGCTTCTTGTAATAATTTTTGATGGCCGAGATGCAATCCATCAAAAAATCCAAGGGCTAATACCGAAGGGGACGTTTTTATTTGGGAAATTGGCTTTTTTTCATGATGAATATCATACACTTTCACGACACGTACCTCCAAGACTGTGTAAAATTATGAAGAAGTAACCGCTTTAAAATCACCATATTGACCACTATATAAAGTAAGAGGGTCTTTATCATTAATTTTGATATCGGTAACCGCACCGACATATAACGTGTGATCTCCTTCTACGTGTGCGTTGTGGACATCACAAGTAATATTTACAACAGCATCCGGAATGACTGGATAGCCATTAAATTCTTCAAATTCGATATCTCGTTCTTCTTTTAACTGTCCGGCAAAATACATAGACATCTCTTGTTGATCATCTGCTAGTATGCTCACGGCAAATTTTTGAGATTGTTCGATTCGCTTGTTCATCCGAGCGTTTTCATGAACGGAAATAAGCACCAGTTTCGGATCCAATGATACAGACATAAATGCGTTCGCTGTCATCCCATGAACCCCGTCCTGATCCTTCGTCGTAATCACTGTTACACCGGTTGTGAATTTTGACATCGCTTTTTTAAATAATTGATCATCCATTGATGAACACCTCTCTTTTCCTTCGTTTGGAAGGAAAGGGAGTATGCCCTCCCTTTCCACTCGGTTTACTCTTGACCTTTGGCGTAATAACGAACTTCAAATATTTTGCATCCATTCGGAGACTTCCAAGGACCGTGTTTCATTCCCGGTGGACGAACCGCTACCATACCGCTTGTGAACTCTTCATTTAACTCCAAGTCAATAATTGATCCTTCAATAATATAAAGCTCTTCCCAAAAATCATGGACTTGAATACCGTTTGGACTTGTATCCGTTCCAGGCTCGAACTGTAAAATTCTCGTTGCTACATCCGTTCCTGGAATTTGAGCGATAATACGTTGTGACAACCCTTCTACTGGCGGAATTGGTGTTGCTTCAAAGTTTTTGTAATCTTGAAATTCTAATTCTGGTTTACCCATGTTGATATTCCTCCTCGGCATCTTTTAATAGTTGAACAGTGTAATTTAAATGAATCGCACGGTCACGAATCGGATCATACAGTTGTGCGTGAAATTGTTCGCCATACAAAAATGCATCCGTTAACAGTGGTAGCGTACCACAGAAAATGACCGCACGGGGAGAATAATAATCGCGCTCTTTAATAATGTTTACTAATTCATTTGGTTCCATAAATTCATTCAGTTTCCCTGACTGATAAAGCACTTTTTCATTGTCATGTGTAACCCAGCTTTTTAATTCAATCTCATCCCAATGATTCTCTATCTCGGATAATGGCCACAGTTCTTGTGAAATCGGTTTTAAACATACTTGCTTCGACTTTTGCACCGATACAGACTCTAATTTACGGTCGGTGTGATCACTTCCTAATCCGACATACCATTCACCATTGATATCGGCAATCAGCACTTCTGCTTCGCCACTCGTATCATTTTTTACAACCGTAATTTCTGACTTTGTTGTCAACAATTCCGGAGACAAGTCATAGATCATCGGGATGGTTGGCGGTGGTTCAACTCCTAATTCTACTTGCAATTCTTCAATGTGTTTTTTAAGTTGTTCTTGATCTTTAGACGTATATCCTGCAATCAATAGTCGTTCAGGTTCAAAAGATATATTTTGTTTTCCGACGGTAAAATTCATTGAATGACTACACCCCCATCACCCGATGTTTCAATTGGGGGAAGTCTTCCCTTACTCGTTCAATTTGTGAGAGATCAATTTCAGCTGTAAGAATAGATTCTGATGCATCGAGAGTTGCTTGTACCCTTCCCCATGGATCGACGATTTGGCTGTGTCCACCTAAAATTTCTCCTTGTGTTTCTCCTACGCAGTTACAAGAGATAAGGAAGCATTGATTTTCCAGTGCTCTAGCAGCATTAAACGTATTCCAATGTTTGACCCGAGCAAGTGGCCACGCAGCGGTAACAAGAAATTCATGACAGTCTGCAATTATTCCGCCGCTACTCATGACAAGGCGTAAACCTTTCGAGGTATTATTGTAAAAGCGCTTCCGGGTGTAATATACTGCTTCCAGACCCGGATATCAATTTCTAGTTTGTCATTCTTTTTTCCAATGAATATACGATAGGTTCTGACAAGCTGGAACTTTTTATTGATCCGTAACGAGAATAAATGCATCATTATACTTTTACTGTTCACTCCGAAATACATCGAGTGCGTGACCACAACTCTACTTCTTAAAAATTTATACGTATGAATACGCTTTCATTCGATAATAAGAGGGGCATCATATAAATCCGCCCCATGGATATGAATATAGATCGTCCTATTCTTTTTCCTGTACTTGTCATCGCTGGATTAGTATACTATATAATAAACTCTTAATTATGTATACACAATATTCTCAAAAAAATATTTATATTGATTCGAGCCAGAAAACAAGTGATGACCCCGTGCAATCGCACAAGGTCATTCAGCAAGCTAGTCGTTTGAAGATTCCTTTTCCTTTCTCTGAATCTCTTCCAATGTTTCGTTCGTGTTCTCTAAGTGAATTTTCATTGCGTCTGCTGCCAGCTCACCATCTCGTTTTTCGATGGCACGAATGATCACCTCGTGCTCTTCCAATACCTCGTCCATTCTTCCGTACTTCCCCAAAGCTTGCAAACCAACTAAACGAGTTAATTCATTTAAATTAAGTATAATTTCTTCTGCCAATGTATAATTTAACACTTTGAGAGGAAATGCATGGAATTGTTGGTCAAGTTCAATAAATGTTAAATGATCATTTTTCTCTTTTGCCCGCATTTGCTTTTGATAAAGCTTTTTTAAACTATCTAATTGTTCACCAGTTATTTTATTTGTCATTTTGCGAATAATATTGGTTTCAATCGCCGTTCGGAGTAAGGAAATTTGTTCTTGTTCAATGGAAGTGATCTTTTTCACTTGTAAACCTTTTCTCGGGATAGATACAATTAACCCTTCTTTTAATAAGTCTTGGACGGTTTCACGAACTGGAGTTCTTGATGTATTTAGTTGCTCTGCTAGCTGAACTTCTGTAAAAATGACATCAGGTGAAATATTTCCATTTAATATCGCTTCTTTCACTTGCCTATACACTCTTTCTTTTGTTGTTTCTTCTTTTACAATTGGATTCAATTTTAATTCAGACATCTTTAACGCTCCCTTACCCAAAAGTTTATCGTAAATAATTTGTTTTCAGTCAAAAAACTCACCTCCATCTCCTTACTAACCAACGGATATAACCACGCTTGAATAATCGAATCGTTTCCTAAAGAATTATTCGAGTCGTGGTTACGTTATACAGTATATTGTTTATGTTAATCTTACTATATAGCGCAAAATTATCAAGAATTAGATAGTCTGAATATTTAAGAAGTGACTTGATCGACTGATACGGTCTCTTCTTTCTGGTGAGAAGATTTTCTTTTTAAAATTACTGCGACGATGACAAACGCAACAATGCCTACAAGATGCCGTATAAAACTCCCGCCGAACAGTCCCATGACTTTTACAACCCGGTCTTTCGAAAGATGTTTACGTTGTACTGAATATCCTCCGCCGATGATAATGACAAACGAAGCTTCAGACGAGAAAATGTGAAGTTTATTAGGCTTCCGACGAGTTACCGGCCAGAAACAATACCCCAATCATAGAAGAAAAAAATGGTTCCAAGCAAATTTTAGTGCTTGGAACCATTTTTTGCTTTTAATGTGTATGAGGCAAATCTAAAGTGCCTATTTCTTCACTATCATTAGATGATGTCATTGCTAGACTTGTCCCACCTACAGTCGAAAAAACAACCAGCGCTAACACGAAAGCAGTAAGAAACTTTTTCATGTCAGCCACCTCCCTCTTAGTTTTTTCATTGTAACTTTATTATAATGTAAAAATAGAAAGACAAGATTTTCGATTTGGAAGCAAAATTCAGGAATTTTCCTACATTTTCTTCTTTCTTCTTTCCTAATCTTCTATTAAGATAATTATAAGAATATTTTAAAGGAGCGTAGCACGATGGATTTTTCAAGAGTAGGCAAGAAAATTCAGGAGCTAAGAAAATATCATCGCATGACGCAAGCGGAACTGGCAGAAGGTATTTGTACACAGGCACAAGTGAGCAAAATAGAGAATGGCACAATCATTCCTTACTCGAATACGCTTTATCAAATATCGGAACGTTTAGGCGCAGATATTTATTACTTTTTCGATGAAGCCAAATCCTCGCGTCCAGATTACGTAGGAGAAGTATTCGAACAACTAAAAGAACTTCGCTTTCAACAAAACTACGTCGAGATTCGTGAAATTTTGGAACATGAAAAAGAAAATCCACTGTTTGAACCAAGTTACTACAAACAATACATGTTGTGGCATGAAAGCATTTGTAGCTATCATTTGGATCGTGACTTAAAAGAAGCGCTTCGTCTGTTGAACCTTGCCTTTGAAATTGATGATAACCCTACTTTTACCGAACGAAAAGGCGAAATGATGAATACACTAGCTATCTTTTACGATTTGGAAAAAAACTACGAAAAAGCCGCTTCTATCTGTGAAAAAGCATTAAATGAACTCCATAAATTAAAAAGAATCAAAGATGTTTCTGTCGAGTTGCGTTTAATTTATACGTTAACAAAGGCGTTGACAAACCAACAAAAATATGAAAGCTCCATTTTTTGGTGTGAAAAAGGGATCAAACGTTGTATCGATTCGAACAATATGTACGTTTTTGGAGAGTTGTTATATCAAAAAGGAAGAAATCTTATCTTTATGGATCGAATTGAAGAAGGAATTGAAAGTTGGAAAAAAGCGCATTCTGTCTTTGAATTAACCAATCAACACCGACTTGCAGAAATTGTGAAAAAAGAATGGACGGAAATCGAGGAAAAAGGTACTTTTGATGATCTTACGTATGAATAAAAAGAAGAGCCGCCCTCTCACAAGGAGCGACTCTTTCATTTTATTTCCACTGAACTGCCAACTCTTTTAATACATGACTTTTATCCGTTTTTTCCCATGGCAATTCAATATCCGTTCTTCCAAAATGTCCATAAGCTGCTGTTTGTCGATAAATTGGTCGCCGTAAGTCAAGCATCCGAATAATTCCAGCAGGACGTAAATCAAAATTCTCACGAACGAGCTGCGTAAGAATTTCTTCAGAAACGGCCCCCGTTCCAAAAGTATCAATAGAAATTGACACAGGTTGAGCGACCCCAATGGCATATGCTAACTGCACTTCACACTTATCGGCAAGTCCTGCGGCAACGATATTTTTTGCGACATAGCGAGCTGCGTAGGAGGCAGAACGATCCACTTTTGTCGGATCTTTGCCAGAAAAAGCACCACCGCCATGCCTTGCATAACCACCGTATGTATCTACAATGATTTTTCTTCCTGTTAAACCAGCATCGCCTTGCGGGCCACCAATAACGAATCTTCCAGTCGGATTAATGAAGTAATTTGTTTCTTCATCGAGAAAATGTTCTGGAACGATTGGTCGAATAACGTGTTCTTTCATGTCTTGGTGCAGTTGCTCTAATGAGACATCCGGATGGTGCTGGGCGGAAACAACGATTGTTTCCACTCTTTGCGGCGAGCCACCTTCATCATATTCTACGGTTACTTGCGTTTTTCCATCCGGGCGTAAATACGACAAAATCCCTTCTTTTCTTACTTCTGTTAAACGACGCGCTAATTTATGAGATAGGGATATCGGCAGAGGCATTAACTCTTCTGTTTCATTTGTAGCATATCCAAACATAAGGCCTTGGTCCCCTGCCCCAATGGCTTCAATTTCTTCTTCTGACATGCGACCTTCTCTTGCCTCTAGCGCTTTGTCTACCCCTTGCGCAATGTCTTGAGACTGTTCATCAATAGACGTCAGCACTGCACACGTCTCCGCATCAAACCCGTATTTTGCGCGGGTATATCCAATGGATTTTAACGTATCGCGAACAATTTGAGGAATATCGACGTATGTCGATGTCGTAATCTCTCCTGCAACGAGGACAAGACCTGTATTCACGACCGTTTCACAAGCAACCCGAGCATTTGGGTCATCTGTTAAAATTGCATCTAATATTGCATCAGAGATTTGATCACATACTTTATCCGGATGCCCTTCCGTTACTGACTCTGATGTAAATAACCGTCTTCCTGTATTTGACACACACATTGCCTCCTTAAACTTTCTTTTCCGACACTCAGACCCTTCATTATTTATATAAGACGAGAAGGAGAATAGTCATCTACTGTTAGAAAAACTGAGCTTATTGCCAATTCCTATCGCGAATGCTGCATGTTTTCCATATTAGTATAGCTCCAATAGAACAATCGTCTGCTAAGAATTTTGTATGTGCTGTGCAAGGGAATCTTTATATTTTCCTAACAGTGAAAAATAAAACCCCTTTTCCATGGCGAGGAAAAGGGGTTTTATCACGTTCACCTTTTTTCGCCTCTTATCTTCCAAGACGATATCCGTCTTTCCAGGTTAGCACCTTTGCCTCTCTATTAGAGGTTGGTTGCTGGGCTTCATTGGGCCTGTCCCTCCGCCAGCTCGGGATAAGAGTATCCGTTCGCAAGTTATCATATCGTAATTCACTACAGTCTGTCAAATGTCATGATTTCATTTTGGATTCGTTGTGATAAAAACTTTTCTGTAGGCTACGTTTCAAACTCCTTGACAGAAAACCACTACCTGCAAGATTGTTGATCATTTCTCTAGAAGGATTTCACACCCGACGCAACTTGTAGTCTTATGAACGGAAATCAAATGTATAAAATACGTCTTCATTCCTTCACTCTTCCCTATTTCTAAAGCACGCTCTCAAAACCAACTTATACTTTTTTTGTATGACAAGTTTCTGATGTACAGCCAAGATGATGGCGATTTTTCGCAATCCATTGATAAATGAAATGTCCGATCATATTTGCGCCTGGTAAAGATAATATTGGTGAAATGATGCGTCCTATCGGTATTTCATGTATGATTCTTTTTATTCCAGCAAATCCTGTATATAAGTACGTTTCACTTTCAAGCACATGAATCTGTTTTTTCATTTCTTTTTTCGGAAGATGGGGATACGCTTTTTCAACAGAAGCCTGTTGCAATGAATACCAGCGGAGTCGATGTTTGGAGTCAAATTGAGAAATATTTCGTTTTAAAGCAAGGCACAATTCGCATTCTTCGTCATAAAAAATCACAATTTCCTTGCTAGTCATATCATCATCTCCTTTTTCTTTCGTTGAATCGGATTTTGAAGGATGTTTACTTAATCTGCGGTTACTCCACGCAAAAAGAAACAATGATGTATTTCAGTATTTACGCAAGTCGGGGCAGATAAAGAAAGCAAAAAGCGCTTTCTTTCCTGCTTCTCCAGAATCTATCGCACCTGTGCAGTCGCTTCCGCTTTTCGATGTCTAGCTTCGAAAGCCAGCCGCTCGAGCGCTTCGGATCGCTGAAGAAGCCAAAAAACGGCTTCTTGTACCGCTCCTTCCATCACTTGTCGCGGCTAAACGGCTTTCTCAGCTTTTCTTGTCTAGCTCCAGCAACCAGGCGCTTGAGCGCTTCAGGCAGGGGCAAAAGTCAAAACCGGACTTTGCCCCCGTCCTTCCATCGCCTTCGCGCCTAAACGGTTGCTTCCGCTTTTCGATGTCTAGCTCCAGCAACCAGGCGCTTGGGCGCTTCAGGCCGGGGCAAAAGTCAAAACCGGACTTTTGCCCCCGTCCTTCCATCGCCTTCGCGCCTAAACGGTTGCTTCCGCTTTTCTTTCGACACAAAATGTTTAACAAATTAATAGAAATAGTATAGACTATATACACAAATGTGTTATACTATTTCATAAATCGACGATATTAATGAAAAAGAAAGGGTTTTGCCGCCATGACGACGATTAATTTTTCGAATGAACTTTCCGAGCTTCTTCGCGGAGGAAATGTTCAAATGGACTTGCCGGTATCTCGTTTAGTGGAAAAAGCACTGATGCGTAAAGAAGGCGTCCTTACTTCTAAAGGTGCATTAAGTGTGGAAACCGGCAAATATACAGGACGTTCTCCGAAAGATAAATTTATTGTAGATGAACCATCTGTTCATGACAACATTGATTGGGGTGCAGTCAATCAACCAATTGATAAGGAAGTATTCGCTTCTTTATATAAAAAAGTGATTGACTATTTAAAAACAAAAGATGAGTTGTTTGTGACAAACGCTTTTGCAGGCGCAGATCCTAATTACCGTCTTCCAATCCAAGTGGTAAATGAGTATGCTTGGCACAATTTGTTTGCACGTCAATTATTTATTCGTCCAACCGAAGAAGAATTGGAAACACACGAAGCGGAATTTACGGTCATCGCTGCTCCTAACTTTAAAGCCGATCCGAATGTAGACGGTACAAAGTCAGAAACGTTTATCATTATCTCATTTGAAGAAAAAGTCGTCTTAATTGGCGGAACAGAGTACGCTGGAGAAATGAAAAAATCTATTTTCTCCGTGATGAACTACTTATTACCTGAACAAGATGTTCTTTCCATGCATTGTTCAGCAAACGTCGGAGAAGAAGGAGATACGGCACTCTTTTTCGGCCTCTCTGGAACAGGTAAGACGACACTTTCCGCTGATCCAAATCGACGCTTAATCGGTGATGACGAACACGGTTGGTCTCATAACGGCGTATTTAATATCGAAGGTGGATGTTACGCCAAAACGGTCAATCTCTCTTATGAGAAAGAACCACAAATTTGGAATGCGATTCGTTTTGGCACCGTGCTTGAAAACGTGTATGTTGACGAAAAAAACGGTGAACCAGATTACGACAACACGGATTTAACTGAAAACACGAGAGCTGCTTACCCAATCGAGAACATTCCAAATGTGATCATGCCAAATATGGCCGGTCATCCGTCTACGATTATCTTTTTAACGGCAGATGCTTTTGGCGTATTGCCTCCGATTAGTAAGTTAACGAAAGAACAAGCAATGTACCACTTCCTCAGTGGTTATACAAGCAAACTAGCAGGAACGGAGCGTGGCGTAACCGAGCCGGAAGCTACCTTCTCCACTTGTTTTGGATCTCCATTCCTTCCACTCAAAGCAGCGCGATATGCTGAAATGCTTGGTGAAAAAATTATCGAGCACAATGTCAATGTGTTCCTTGTAAATACCGGTTGGTCAGGTGGTCCGTACGGCGTTGGTGAACGGATGAATCTCCCATATACGAGAGCCATGATTCAAGCTGCTCTCCTTGGAGAACTTGATGGGGTAGAAACAGTGACGGATCCGATTTTCGGACTGCACATCCCGCTTCAATGCCCAGGTGTTCCTGATGAAGTGTTACAACCAAAACAAACGTGGGATGACCCAGAAGCTTATGATAAGAAAGCGAAAGAACTTGCTCGTAAGTTCCAAGAAAACTTTAAAAAATTCTCTCACGTCTCTAAAGAGATTAAAGCAGCGGGACCAGTAGATTTCACCTTGAATGCTTCTGAATAATTTAATTTTACAAACCTTCTTATGCTTTTGCATAGGAAGGTTTTTTATGTTAGGAACATGACACCTGCCTTTCTCATACGATGTAAAAACCAACTTTCGTCTAGAGAAAGGAGTTTTAATGTGAAAGCAAAATTGATTGGTGTGATGTTTCTTTTCCTTGCGATCGTTTTAGTAACGACTGCTTGTCAGTCTAACAATGAAAAGAACGATACTGTTCGTCTAGCTGAAGTAACCCGCTCCATTTTTTATGCACCAATGTATGTCGCAATGGAAGAAGGATTTTTTGAAGAAGAAGGAATCGACATTGATTTGATAACTACGTGGGGCGGCGACAAAACAATGACTACGCTTCTTTCGGATGGTAGTGATATTGCTTTAGTAGGAGCAGAAACTTCCATCTACGTCAATGCCCAACAACCAAATGATTCCATCATTAACTTTGCTATGCTTACCCAAACAGACGGAACCTTTCTCATGGCTAGAAACGAAGCGTCCTTTGATTGGGATGATTTAAGAGGAAGTACATTCCTTGGACAACGAAAAGGCGGCATGCCCCAAATGGTTGGAGAATATGTGCTCAAGCAACATGACATCGACCCGCATATTGACCTGGATTTGATTCAAAATATCGACTTTGCCAACATCGCAAACGCATATGCTTCTGGTACGGGAGAATATGTACAACTATTTGAACCACAAGCTACGATGTTTGAAGAAGAAGGACTTGGGCATATCGTTGCTTCTTTTGGAGAAGAATCCGGAACGATTCCTTATACAGTGTTTATGGCAAAAGAAAGTTATTTAGAAAAACATAACGATCTCATCGAACGCTTTACTCGCGCTATTTATAAATCCCAACAATGGATTTACGAAGAGGACCCTAACACCATCGCAAAATCTCTTTCTCCATTTTTCGAGGATACCTCTACGGACATTATTGCCAGTGCGGCGGAACGTTATCGGAATCAACAATCTTATGCCACAGATCCACTTTTTACAAAAGAAGCTTGGGATAATTTACAAGATATTATGGAAGAAGCAGGTGAACTACCAAAAAGACTCGATTACGATCGTTACGTTGATAATACGTGGGCAAACCAGGTCGTAAACGAATAAAGGAGGCTTTTTCATTGTTAACACTTACGGATATTGAAAAAGTCTATTTTACCGAAAAAGAAGCGGTGCATGCCGTATCAAACATTAATTTACACGTTGAAGAAGGTGAATTTCTTTCTTTTATCGGCCCGAGTGGGTGTGGAAAAACAACCGTCTTATCGATAATTGCCGGATTGTTACCTCCCACCTCGGGGGAAATTCGTCTCAACGGAACCCTAATCAAAGGACCGACGGAAGAAACCGGCTACATGCTACAAGAAGATTATTTATTTCCATGGCTTACTATCCAAAAAAATATTGAACTTGGATTAACGATTACGAATAAATTGAATGATAAAAACACGAAAGATGCGCTACATTTACTCATCCAACTAGGTCTTGGGGACAAAAAAGACGCTTTCCCCAACGAATTGTCAGGAGGTATGCGACAGCGAGCAGCGCTAGTTAGAATGCTTGCCCCAAAACCATCTTTACTTCTTTTCGATGAACCGTTTTCCGCCCTCGACTATCAAACAAAATTACAGTTAGAAGATCTAGTCTTTTCCACGTTAAAACAACAAGAAAAAACCGCCATCCTCGTTACCCATGACATTAGTGAAGCAATTGCGATGTCCGATCGGATTTGTCTTTTTGATATGAACCCAGGAACAATTAAAAAAATATTTAACGTACCGGAACATTTAAGAAACAAATTGCCATTTCAGGCACGCCATGATCCCGATTTTCATCCTTTCTTCCAAAAGGTATGGAAGGAGTTGAAAGATGTTGAACAAAAAGATAGAGGCGCTTCATAAAGAATTCCTTCAACGACGACAGAAAGAAAAACGATACGTTTATAGTTATCAATTACTTCTTCTCATTTTCTTCTTTGCTGGTTGGGAAGTTGCTGCGCGTAACCAATGGATTGATCCACTTATTTTTAGTATGCCTTCCAATGTCTTTCAATTATTGATTGATAGAATCAGTGACCAAACACTGCTCATCCATATAGGGATTACGTTAGGTGAAACCATCATCGGTTTTTTGATTGGAACGATTGGAGGAACATTGATTGCTCTCCTTCTTTGGTGGTCTCCACGTCTGTCACAAGTGTCTGATCCTTATCTCGTTGTATTAAATTCCATGCCAAAAGTAGCGCTTGGACCAATTATTATTGTTTTATTCGGACCAAATATGATAGCTATTATTGCCATGGGAGCGCTTCTTTCCATCATTATTACAACGATTGTAGTATATAATGCCTTCCATCAAGTGGACGAAAATTATAAGAAAGTATTGCAAACATTCGGAGCCACGAAAACACAAATATTTCGTTTTGCAGTGCTCCCCGCCTCCTATCCAACCATCATTTCAACACTTAAAGTGAATGTGGGACTGTCTTGGGTCGGTGTCATCGTCGGGGAGTTCCTTGTCGCAAAGCAAGGACTTGGTTATTTAATTATATACGGCTTTCAAGTATTTCAGTTTCAACAAGTGATGCTGAGCCTGTTAATCATTGCTTTCTTAGCAACCATCATGTATCAAGGGGTTGAAACGATGGAAAAAATATTGCTAAAAAACAGGTAAAACTATACAATGATTTGCTGTTCTTGAAGATAGCGGATTGTATGAGTAAGCACTTCATCTTTCATAATGAAGCTAAATTCAGGAACAGCTTCGATCTTCCGTGGCAGTTCATCATACAAAATCGGACCGTTTGTTTCCATGTAGTTGTCTTTTTCTACTAACTTTTCGACATTGGCGTAATAAATATTTTTAATGACGACTTCCGTTTTTCCCTCTACTTTATATTGTCCGACAAATTGTATCTTCTCCACGATGCCACCGGTTTCTTCCCATACTTCTCGAACTGCTGCATCCACAGGGGATTCACCTACTTCTATTTTCCCGCCAGGAAATTCATGTCCTCGTCGTGCGTGATCTGTTAGTAACCATTGACTTCGATAGCGACAAACAACCCAAACATGACCTGGTTGCTTTGAAAAGAACGTCTCATCAAACACTAAGTGAACATTGTTGTGATAAACATCTTTAAATGAAAAAATATGCATTTTTATCTTCCTTCATCAGTTGTGCATTCTCTATCAAACCCATTCCCTACCCGTCTATTTTTAATCCATTCTCCCGGTATATCTTTTCTGCAATTTTTACGGACCATTCAATCTGGTCTTCCTTGCGATGTGTAAATTCTTTCACTAACTCATCTCCAGTAAACCCATCTTCTATCAATTCTTCCAAAATCAGACTTGACACTTCTTCTTTCCCAACCATCATGCTTGCATCAAATAATACACTAATGTGTTCGCTTAATTCTGTAATGGTACGCACTTTTGCACTCATAATCGCCGGGTCATTATTTTTATCGGTAATGACTACTTTTAACACGCAAAGCTCATCGTTTTCTAACATCTTTTGAAAAAATGCTTGTTTATTGGCGGAAACTACCGCTTCCACTAACCATGAGCCATTCCCTTCTTCGCGATTAATGATCAGTCCATCGTTTAGCAATACCGATGACTTTACTACTCGTCCATTTTCTAACAACAATAAATGTAAAGATACTAGCCGAAAAGTTTTCATAACACTCCCCTTATCATCCTTTTTTTGAAAAAATTACAAGAAAAAGACTGTCAAAAAGACAGTCTTCGATCGTATCGTTAGTTTTTTGGTTCTACAAATGAAAAGCCATGCTCTTTTTCTTGTTGTTCTATCATCCATTGAACAAACAACTTTTCTTCCGAATTTAACGGACGTTGCAGCTTTCTTTCGAATTCGTTTTGTAATTCCTGTTCTCGAATGATATGCATGTTACACAAGCTCCTTTTCTTTCACGGCATATCCACTGTCAAACATCTCTCTTTTATTTTATTCAATGAAAAGAAAAAAATTCCTGTATTTACTTTCTTTTTATATAAGCTGCATATAAACGGCTTAAACCTTCCTCCACATTTCGTCTTGGGCAGGCTAGATTTATTCTTGCAAACCCTTCCCCTTCTGTACCAAAAATATGCCCGTCATTCAGCGCTAATTTTGCTTCTTTTCGAAGCCATGTTTCTAACTCTTTCGCATCCATTCCTAATGCGCGCATATCTAACCATACCAAATATGTACCTTCTGGTTCAATAACACGTATTTTTGGTATATGCTCCTTCATCCATTCTTTCAGATATTGGATATTGTCTCGGACATAATTGAGCAATTGTTCTAGCCATTCTTCTCCATATCGATAAGCAGCTTCTGCAGCAGCGGTCGCAAAAGGATTATCGACACCTACGAATTGTTTTGTTAAACGAGTTTCATACTCTTTTTGCAAACGTTTATTTTGAAAAACGGCATAAGACAATTGTAAAGCTGCTAAGTTAAATGTCTTACTTGGCGCCATACATGTAATGATTTCTACTCCTTTTGAAGAAGCAACTGTCGCAAAGGGGATGTGCTTTCCTGTAAGAATTAAATCGGAATGAATTTCATCCGATACGACGAGTACTTGATACTTTGCTGCAAGCTCTGCGACTTTTTCTAATTCCTCTTTCCTCCACACGCGACCAATTGGATTGTGAGGACTACAAAATAGAAGCATTTTCGCCCCTTTTTTCATTTGATTTTCCAGATCTTCAAAATCGATCGTAAAATGCCCTTCTTCCACTTCAATTAAAGGATTGCGTAGTAACGTTCTTTCGTTAAATTCAATGAGAGAATAGAACGGGTAATAAACAGGTGTTTGAATAATAATTCCATCACCTTTTTTGGTAAATGTCGCAATCATATGATGAATTGCCGGCACTACTCCCGGGGTAAAGACAATGTTCTCTTCGCGGACGTGCCAATTTAAACGCCTCTTTAACCAAGACGTGGTTGCTTCCCGTAAAGAATTCGGTATTGTATGATAACCAAAAATCCCATGCTCCACAAGTTGTTCCATCGCTTGAAGAACTGGTTTTGGAGCTTGAAAATCCATATCTGCTACCCACATCGGCCACAGCCCTTCTTCACCGTACCGAGTAGAAACAGCATCCCATTTCATGGAATTCGTTTGATGACGCTCGATCACGCGATCAAAATCCATATCACCATCTCCTATCCTATATTCCCTATAAGTTAACATTGTTTTTGCCAAATTTTCAAGCGACCCAATTATTCTTTTAATTATACTAATTATTTTATATTGATTTGCAATTAACTTTTCTATATAATTAATGATCGGGATGAATCTTATTTGATAATGATTATTTGTATAAAGGAGAAGCACCGATGTATTATATTACAGATCGGGTGTTGATGGAAGCATATAAAAAAGCGCTAGAACTTGATTTAGAAGAAGACTTCATAGATATATTGCACAAAGAATTAGTTCAACGCAATATCTCCATTCCATCTTCTTCCCAAAAAGAGCGCGTGAAATTAAATCAATAATGCAGAGCGAAACCCAATGAAGTGCGATACTCATTGGGTTTTTGACGTTGTCATAAAACATCTCGTTCCCAATGACGATGGACTGTAATCGCTTCGATAAACTCTTTCGAAAACCAAGACATATCATCTGCCATCACGATCCCTACACGATCTCCTACTCCCTCTATCTCCAACCATTTCTTCCCTCGGTGAGTCGCTCCGATTAAAATGTTTACTTTCGCTTCCTGCTACAATATAAAGAGTATCGTATAACACAGCATCTGTCGTTAAAAATGTTTCATCTATTTGTAATATGATTCCGTCCTTACCTATAATTTCTTCAAAAGATTCACTGACAATTTCTGTATGAATGTTTGCTTCCTTTAACTTATTCAGAACTTTTAACACATCTTTTCCGTTAAATCCATTTGTCGCAAGAACGGCGACTTTTCTCGTGTCCGGTTTAAAGACGGTATTTTGTTGACTTAAAGCTGGAGAAGACTTTACTACCGATTCTAACATCGCTGTTCCTTCTTTTTGAGGAGGTTCTACACCGATATAGGGAGCAAAGCCACGAACTAAATCAAGGCTGACATTCGCAAACATATCAACCACTTGTTGTCTGACAGATAAACTATTCACTTTTCCTAACTCAAAACGAAACGCCTCTATAATGTGTTTTTTCTCTGTTTTACTCATACTATTCCAAAACAATCTCGCCTGCGAAAAATGATCTTTAAAACTTTCACTTCTTTGTTGAATTTTTCGCCCTTCTACTTTCTCTTCGTAAAATTTATAACCGCCTTCCTCTTCATTCGCCGGCGAGGGGGTATTTCCAGCAAGAGAGTTCTTATGATAACTCACTTTTCCGATATTAATCGTTTGGCGATGATATCCGTCACGTTGGTTATTATGGAAAGGGCAAATAGGACGGTTAATCGGGATTTCATGAAAGTTAGGACCTCCGAGACGAATCAATTGCGTATCCGTGTAAGAGAAAAGCCTTCCTTGTAGCAACGGATCATTTGTAAAGTCAATACCTGGTACGACAAATCCAGGGTGAAAAGCAGCCTGTTCCGTTTCTGCAAACACGTTATCGACATTCCGGTTTAACGTCATCTTTCCGACAATTTTCACAGGCACTTCTTCTTCCGGCCAAACTTTTGTCGCGTCTAAAATGTCAAAATCAAAGGCAAACTCATCTTTCTCATCGATGATTTGGAGACCCAATTCAAATTCCGGATAATTCCCTTTTTCAATATTTTCCCACAAGTCTCGGCGATGATAGTCTGGGTCCTTCCCCGCTATCTTTTGTGCCTCATCCCATACAAGGGAATGGGTACCTAGCGTTGGTTTCCAATGAAACTTTACAAAATAACTTTTCCCTTCTTTATTGACGAAACGGAACGTATTGACGCCGAACCCTTCCATCATACGAAAACTTCTTGGAATGGCACGGTCCGACATGAGCCACATCGTCATATGAGCGGATTCTTGATTATTTGCGACAAAATCCCAAAAAGTGTCATGAGCGGAGCTTGCTTGCGGCATTTCATGATCAGGTTCCGGCTTTAATGCATGAACTAAATCTGGAAATTTCATCCCGTCTTGAATGAAAAATATCGGCATATTGTTTGCCACGAGGTCATAAATACCCTCTTCTGTATAAAACTTTGTTGCAAATCCCCGCACGTCTCTCACTGTTTCGGCAGAACCACGATTACCAGCAACAGTTGAAAGCCGTACAAAAACAGGGGTCTTTACTTGTGTGTCTGTCAGAAACTTTGCTTTCGTATATTTTTCTAAACTTTCATATAGTTCAAATTCTCCGTGTGCTCCATATCCTCTCGCATGAACAACTCGCTCAGGAATCCGCTCATGATCGAAATGCATTACTTTTTCACGAAAATGAAAATCTTCCATTAACGTGGGACCTCTTTTCCCTGCTGTTTTTGTCGTTTTTTTCATTAGGCATTAGAAACAAAAAGTATAGAAAAAACTATGATTATAATCAACAATAGAAGAACAAACCTTCCCTACATGCAGAAGATGAAAATTACATCTTCTAAAAGAAAAAAACACTGTAATAGAAGACAGGTTAGCTTCTTTTACAGTGTTTTTTCTTAAAAAATTTCATTGGAATTTATTATGTATGGTGGAGCATAGCGGGTTCGAACCGCTGACCTTTTGGCTGCCAGCCAAACGCTCTCCCAACTGAGCTAATGCCCCTTAGAGCCACAACCCATTATAATATGATTATCTTCCCTTGTCAATGGAAAGAACGAATGAAAGAGTATTACTTTGTCTATAATGTTAACAAAATGATCCAGAGGAGAAAAGAATGTTTCAAATCGTGCAGCGCTATTATTTAAGAGCACCTATTTTACTTCGGCTATTAATTGTTATCTTCTTATTAACAATCATCTTTGGCGTTCTTTTGTTTTTCCTTGAAAGAGAAACTTTCCCACATTTTTTTGACGCAATCTGGTGGGCAGTGATTACTGCAACCACTGTTGGATATGGAGATTATGTGCCTATGACCATTGCCGGCAGGGTGCTGGCCATCATCGTCGTGTTGCTTGGTCTTGGTTTTTTTACTTATTTTGTTACTCACATTGCAGGCGCAGCCATTGTGGAGAAAAAAAGCGCTAAAAAAGGAACGTTATCATCTCATTTTAAAGATCATTATATTATTGTCGGATGGAATGAACGTTCAAAGCAATTTATTGAACAAATGAAACGAACGTATATGGAACACTCGGTCGTTTTAATTGATCAAACCCTTGATGAAAGTCCTTTCTTTCATCAGAAAGGGTTTCAATTTATTAAAGGTAATCCAACGTTCGAAAAAACATTACAGAAAGCAAATATAAAAGAGGCACGGGCACTAATTATTACAGCAGGAAAAGAAATGTCTGAGCAAACGGCAGATGCCCATTCCATCCTCACATTACTAGCAGCCAAACATTGTAAAAGTGACCTTTACGTTTCCTTGGAAATATTAACCGATGAACAGATTTCCAATGCAAAACATGCTGGTGCAGATGAAATTATTGCTTCCAATTTTTTAGCCAGCTTATTAATGAAAGAGAGTATGGAGCAACAAGGCATTGCCGACCTTCTCCTATTATTGCTTGATTCCACTGATTTACCGCAGCTACAAACTTTACCGTGTCCGCACGAATGGATGCATAAATCCTTCTTAGAAGGTCGGCAACTTGCCCATAAACAACATCAAATATTATTAGGGATTCGCCGAAATGGAAAAATATTGACGCACCCAAATGAATCCATCCTGTTATCAAAGGAAGATACTCTTTTTTTATTATCTCTTCCCGAGCCGGAAAATCGCTAATTTCCGTTATTTTTTCCGAGTAAAGAAAACATGTTTTGTTTGTATGCTTCAACTCCCGGCTGATTAAAAGGATGAACACCGAGGAGTAAACTACTGGCCGCACATGCTTTTTCAAAAAAATAAACGAGATACCCGAAAAAGTATTCATTCAACTGCGGAATATGAAGGACAAGATTTGGAACCCCTCCATCTTGATGGGCTTTTACAGCCCCTTCAAAAGATTTCTCGTTAATAAAGCTTAAAGATTTCCCTGCCAAATAATCTAAACCGTCTGTATTCGTTGCCGTTTTATCCACGACAATATCTTCTTTTATTTCTTGAATATGGAGGACCGTTTCAAATAAATGGCGAGGGCCTTCTTGAATATACTGTCCGATCGAATGTAAATCGGTCGAGAATTTGGCAGAAGCAGGGAATAACCCTTTTCCATTTTTCCCTTCGCTTTCCCCAAACAGTTGCTTCCACCACTCGGAAAAAGATTGAAGACGCGGTTCATAATGAACGAGCATTTCAATTTTTTTCCCTTTTTCATATAAAAGATGACGAAGAGCTGCATACTGATAAGCATTATTTTGATGTAAACGAGGGTGCAGTAAATCAGTACGTGCGGCTTTTGCACCCTTCATCATCTCGTCAATGTCAAGTCCGGAGACGGCAATCGGCAGCAAACCTACCGGAGTTAACACCGAGTAACGCCCACCAATATTATCCGGAACGACAAAAGTTTCGTAACCTTCTTCATCGGCTAATGCTTTTAACGCGCCTTTCAAACGATCCGTTGTCGCATAGATTCGTTTCGCTGCTTCTTTTTTGCCATATTTCTTTTCCATATATGTACGAAACAAGCGAAAAGCAATGGCCGGTTCCGTCGTTGTTCCTGATTTTGAAATGACATTGACGGATATATCTTTTCCCTCTAACAAATCAAACAAATCTTTGACATAAGATTCACTCATATGCTGCCCGGCAAAATAAATCTCCGGTCCTTTTCTTCGAGACGGTGGCAATTGATTGTAAAAATGATGATGGAGGCTTTCTAATGCAGCTTTTGCTCCTAAATAAGACCCTCCAATACCGATCACAATCAAGGCGTCACTATCTTGCTGAATTTTTTTCGCTATGTATTTGATTCGTTCAAATTCTTCTTTGTCATATGTATAAGGTAAATCCACCCATCCTAAATATGGTTGATATGTTGTCTGATGATGAATCATCCGATGAACTTCTTCTACAAACGGTTCCAAACTAAAAAGTTCTTCTTCGCTCACAATCGGTAAAGCATAACGATAATCAAGAGTGATTCCTCTAGACACCCGGGCTTCCTCCCTCTTCAACGTGCATTTTCACTGCCGCTCTATTATACTACATTGCATCATAATATATCCGCAAAAAAAATAAAAGAGCAGGTTGACACCTGCCCTTTACAAATCAATTACTTTCGGATTCTTTTGTTTAAGTCTGCATGAATTTCATTGGATTGTTTTAACCATTCTTTTAGCTTATCTTCAAGGGTATTAAATCCTTGATTTTTCTTTGTTTCTTCTTTATTTCTTTTACCACCTTGACGAGGACGGCGTTCAGAACGTTCTGGAGGAGATTGTGTATCACGAATCGATAAAGAAATCTTTCCACTTTCTTCGTCTATTGATTTAATCTTTACTTTCACAGTTTCTCCTACCGAGAGTACGTCGTGAATATCCTTCACGTAACTATGAGACACTTCTGAAATATGAACGAGCCCTTGTATATTATCGTCAATGGCTACAAACGCTCCAAAAGGTTTAATTCCAGTAATTTTACCTTCAACGATACTACCAACTTCAAACTGCTTCACCGACATTCAAACATCTCCTATCATTTATTAGCTCATTCATTGTAACATAGTTCCTCATTCTCGGCAATTCTTCCATCAGAGAAAAACTTACACAGAAGGAGATTTATCCTTTCTTCTGCCTCCATTCAAGTTATTTCGAATCGTTTTCATACGAAATGTGACTGTGGGGTAATAGTTATTGTGTGCCGAAAAATGGCTTAAAAATATGATGAAATAGGCATAATTTATAGAAATAAGGGAATACTATAAGATATATTTCCCCCTCTTTGTCTTGTAACTGTCCAAAAAGTCATGAATGTTGGACTTTTTGGGCATCTTTTTTTGATAAAATTGAGGCTGTCTAATAAGTCCTGAAAAATAAATCGAGATTTCCCATACATCGTGCATGGATTGCTTTCACAATGGTGGTTGGATTGAAACGGTGCGATGATCCATTCATCGCTTGTTTCCACAATTTATTTTTGAATGAAACGGTGGCATGACGATCCATGACTTACTTCCATCAACAATTTGTGTTGGAAACATGCCTATTCGGCCAAGAGGCGTTTCCAGAAGCAATTTTTAATGAAGCGGTAACAAAAAAATGTCCAAAAAGTCACCAATCATGACTTTTTGGGCATTGGATCCGCATCAACATCGTTTCAGTACGAAATCATCTCGATTTACGTCATCCCCTTGTTGAGACAATCCCTTTTTTTATTTCCTATTTAGAAATCGATCCATTCGTTGTATTGCTGTTTGTAAATCGTCCAATGAAGCAGCATAAGAACAACGAATATGACCTTCTCCTCCGCTTCCGAAAACATTTCCAGGCACGACAGCTACTTGTTCTTCTTTTAAAAGCGCTTCGGCAAACTCTTCGGAACTCATTCCTGTCGCTTCGATAGATGGAAATGCATAAAACGCTCCCCCAGGAACATGACAATCTAAACCAATTTCTTGAAATGATTCCACGATAAAATTACGGCGTTGCCGATAACTTGTTACCATTTTATCAACGTCTTCACGACCATTTTGAAGGGCTTCAAGCGCTCCATATTGCGCAATGGTTGGCGCACTCATCATCGTATATTGATGAATTTTTAACATCGCACTGAGAATATCTGATGGCGCACAGACAAATCCTAATCGCCAACCGGTCATCGCGAATGCTTTCGAAAATCCAGAAATGAGAATGGTACGATCTTTCATTCGTGGTAGACGAGAAAAGCTATAATGAGTTGTGTCATAACTTAATTCACCGTATATTTCGTCTGAAATAACGAGTAAATCGTGGTCGTCAATCACTTCTGCAATTGGTAATAACTCTTCTTTTGTCATCACAGCACCCGTTGGATTATTCGGAAAACTAATCATGATCGCTTTGGTACGAGGGGTAATAGCGGCTTCTACTGCTTCTTTTGTTAATTTAAAAGCATGTTCTTTCTTCGTTTTTAAGGGGATTACTTTCCCCCCTGCCAATGTGACGATAGGAGCATAAGAAACAAATCCTGGCTCCACTACGATGACTTCGTCTCCCGGATTGATAATGGCACGAATAGCGATATCTAACCCTTCACTTGCTCCTACAGTTACAATGATTTCTGACAGAGGATCATAACTTACGTGAAAAATTTGTTCCATATATTTTGCAATCTCTATCCTTAATGGCTCTAACCCTGCATTTGCCGTATACGCAGTATCTCCTCTTTCTATGGAAGCAATACTCGCTTCCCGTACATTCCAAGGGGTGGGGAAATCCGGCTCACCAACGCCGAGGGAAATGACATTCTCCATTTTTTCGGCCATGTCAAAGAAACGCCGAATCCCAGAAGGAGGAATGGCATTTACTGCAAGTGATAATCTATCCATTTTTTGTGTAGAGGAGATGGATCCCGTCATGGCGAAACCACCATCCTTTTATCCTCGTTATCCTCATCGTGAAAAATAACCCCATCGTGTTTATATGTTTTTAAACGGAAATGAGTCGTTGTCGATACGACATCATCGAGCGTAGACAACTTTTCAGAAACAAAATTTGCAACTTCAGTCATCGTCTCACCATGTACGACAACAGATAAATCATATGCTCCTGACATTAAATAGAGCGCATCCACTTCTTTAAAACGATAAATTCGTTTTGCAACTTGCTCAAAACCTACTCCCCGCTTCGGAGTTACTTTCACATCAATCATCGCAGTTACCCCGGTATTTTCCTGATCTTTTTCCCAATCAACGACCGCTCTATACCCTAAAATCATTTTCTCATCTTCTAATGATTGAATTATTTTCGCCACTTCTTCTTTATCACGTTGAACAAGCTTTGCAATGGTGTCAATAGGCAAACGACCATTTTCTTCCAATATCCGCAAAATTTCTAGCTTCGTTTCGTTCATCATCCATCCCCTTTCGTTTCGAAGCGCAATGAATACTCGTTTATTTTATCATCTCCGAACTTCCTATCATATACTATTTTATGCATTTCTTTAAGGAAGATTGAATTTCTTATCATTGGGGAAAATAAAGAGGTAACTTGAGACGTTTAGAGGAGAGATTTCATGGTAGCAAATCCACACGTGAAAGAAAAAGCAAATATTGCATTACTGATTATTGATATGATCAATGACTTTCAATTTGAAAAGGGAGAAAAACTTGCTCCTTTTGCTTTAAAAGCAGCAAAAAACTTATCTCGGTTAAAGAAAAAAGCAAAAGAATACGACATCCCCGTCATCTATGTAAACGACAATTACGGTCGCTGGCAAAGCGATTTTAAAGAACTAATCGAACATACTAGAACAGTAAATGCATATGGAAAAGAAATTGTGCAATTACTTATTCCCGATAAAGATGATTATTTTGTGTTAAAACCGCAATTTTCTGCTTTTTTTGCCACTCCCCTTGACTTGTTATTAGACTACTTAGGAGTAAATACGTTAATCATTGGAGGAGTAGCCGGTAACATGTGCATCCATTTTACCGCAAATGATGCATATATGCGTAATTACCAATTATTCATTCCGCGTGACTGCACCGCATCAAACTCGATCGAGGAAAATGAGAATGCACTGCATATAATGGAATATGTACTCCAAGCAAACGTGCAAGCAACGAAAGATTATGATATGAATGAACTCATTTCGAACGCTCAAAAGAATAAAAAAAAGCCTGATGCAGTTCCACCCCAAAAGTAAGAAAAACAGTCACTTTTGGGATGGATACTAGTGCCGGCCTTTTTAAAATACTTGCTTTAGTTCTTCCTTATCTTGTTTTAACCAATATTTCATCCAAGATTTGGCTCCTTCTAAGCTGTGCAATTTCGCTTGCCCACATTGCTTCTCCGTTGCCGCTGGTACTTCTTCGAAATCTAAAGAGTAATTCATCGTTTTTTCCAACACATCCAGCAACTCATCGATTGTCGGTTCTCCACTAACAATTAAATAAAAACCTGTTTGGCAGCCCATTGGAGATAAATCAATCACTTCAAAATGATCGTAGTCTTCTGCGAAACGACGAATGTTCAACGCTAAGAAATGCTCCAATGTGTGAATCACTGGCGGTTCTAAATGATCTTTGTTCGGTTGACAAAAACGAATGTCATACTTATTCACCACTCCGTCAGATCCTACTTTTTGTACACCGGCATGTCGAACGTATGGGGCTTTTACGATAGTATGATCCAATTCAAAACTTTCTACGCGAGCCACGTTACCACTCCTTTTTAAAACACCTTATAATGTGATGATACCTTGAATCCCACTTTATATACAAGGGATACGTTTCGTTTCCCTAACGATTTTTCTTACTGAAGTATTTTCATGGCAGTCGTCAGTTGATCCGTAAATAGTCCGTTAATTCCGTAAGATTTCAATTTTTTCATTCGCTCTAATTGATTGACGGTCCAAGCATAAATCGGATAACTTTCTTTTTTCATCCTTTCAACAAAAGACTGATTCACTAATAAATAATGGGGACATACGGCATCAGCTTTTGCCAATCTCAACCGTCTTTCAGGAAAATAATCATCCCAATAAGAAAGATGTTTCGGCCGTTTTTTTAACACGGACCTGCCAACAACGAGAGCTGTTTTTACACCGCTATTCAGTTCTTTCATACGACGTATCACATCATCTTCAAAGGAAGAAATCCATAATTCTTTCCCTTGATACCCTTCCAACTCCATGAGCACTTTCTCTTCTATCCCTACATCTTTAATTTCTAGATTCAAGGGAACAGTATGTTGATAACGTTTTAACACTTCTTTTAGCGTAGGTGGTCGCCAACCTTCTTTTGTGAATGTTTTTTCCGTCCACTCGTCATAGGTCATGTCCTTTAATAAGATTCCTTGCCAAGTCGAGTCATGCGCACAAACAAGCGTTCCATCTTTTAAGATGCGAATATCTGTTTCAATCATGGAAGCTTGGAAACGTACCGCTTCATCAAAAGCTTCCAACGTATTTTCATGAATGGATTTTGGGGCATACCCTCGGTGTGCAATAATATAAAACGGTTCTCGTTCCAGGAAAATCCCTCCCAACTTCACTAACTATGAAACGAAACTATTGTTAACATATTTAAAAAACAAGTTGACAAATAAGACCCTTTCCCCGTATGATAATACAAAAGAAAAAGAAAGGAACATGTAGTAATGCATTGGAAACCGATTCAGCTCATTTACGCCGCACTATTTGCTGCCCTTATGGGAATTGGAGCAAATGTTACTTCATATCTCGTCATAGGTGGCGTGCCAATTACATTACAATCTATCATCGCTATTATAGCAGGTGCCCTTCTTGGAAGTCGACTCGGGGCTTTATCCATGACAATTTATGCGCTGGTTGGTCTTGTCGGTATGCCGGTGTTTGCCGGTTTTTCTGGTGGAGTGCGAGCCCTCGTGAGCCCAACCTTTGGATTTATACTTTCTTTTATTGTCGTTGCTTTTGTTGTTGGTAAAATGATTGAAAAGAAAAAGAAGATCGTTACATCTTATGCATTTTTCGTCGCTTTTATCGGTCTTGCATTAAATTATATGATCGGTACGAATTATATGTATTTCGCTTACTTGTGGATTGCAGACGCACCGGATGGTTTTTCCTATTCGATGGTATGGTTATGGATGGCTTTACCGCTTGTGAAAGATATAATATTAACAATTCTCACCGCTGTCTCCATACCGAAATTACTTCGTATGCGTACGCATCATTTAGCAGAAACAAAACAAACAGCCTCATAAAAGGGACTTTGCTAACAACGCAAAGTCCCTCCTTTATAGCCTTTATTCTTCGCCTGTAATTTCAGCAATCTCTTGTTCTAATTTGTCTAAAATTGCTCCTGCTTGTTCTCCTCCGTTTTCACGATAGAAGTCACGAAGCGGCATCGCAAGTTCGCGAAACGCATCTCGTTGTTCAGAAGTTAATTCTGTTACTTCTGTCGGATTTTCTTCATCGTTTTCAATTTCAGAGAGCAATTCTTTATTTAATTCATCTTGGATTTCAAAACCAACTGGGCGCATTTCTTCCACCGTCTCTTCAATTAACGCTTGAATGTCTTCCGGAAGGTTATTGTAGAAAGTTGGATTCACGGTCGTCATCGCTACATAGCTATTATGGTTAGAAATGGTCATATAATCTTGTACTTCATGGTAGGAAGAATCTGCAATAAAGAAAATTGGATTTTCTTGTGCATCGACCGTTCCTTGTTGTAAAGCAGAGTATAAGTCCCCAGCACTCATAACGGATGGACTGGCACCATATGCTTCATAAGAGCGTTGATTTAACGGTGAATCTTGTGTCCGGAATTTAACTCCTTCAAAATCAGAAGGCTCAATCAATGGCGTATTACCGGTCCACTGAGTAAACCCTTCTGTCCAAAAAGCCAATGGCTTAATATTGTTTTCTTCATAGAGCGCGGCTAAGTCTTCGTTTAATGCTTCGCTTGTATTTAACAATTCATGTACTTGTTCTTGATCCTCCGGGAGTAAGAACTGAAGCGAGAAAATTTGTCCTTCATCGACCATTGTTCCTGTAAACCCTGGCGAAACGATGGCAAATTCAACCGCTCCACTTTGAAGTTGTTCCACTTGGTCAAATTCACTTCCCAGTCCGCCAAATTCGTATAATTCAAATTGAATTCGACCATCTGATTTTTCTTCTAATCGATTTGCAAACTCTTTTGCATATTCATATTGCACTTGACCATCGTATTCTTCAGTGACGAAGCGCCATGTGTAAGATTCTTCTCCTTCCCCGTCAGCGCCTTTGTCCGTGGCTGCATCATTTCCACCACCACAAGCGGCTAAAAATAATGATGACACTAGGGCGGTAGTCGCTAACCACCTAAACTTTCTTTTTTTCACATATTCGTCCCCCTTCAAAAAATTCAAATCTATTCTCAAATTCCTCTTTTTATAAGAGGAATAGAGAAATCTCAGGAAAGATAATGAGTAACACAGCAACAATAAACAACATGATGATAAAAGGTGGTGTTCCTCTAATCGTATCAATGTATGTTCGATTAAACACAGCACTGGCTGTAAATATGTCTACTCCAAAAGGAGGTGTGGCTGACCCAAGTGCTGCTTGGAATGTAATAATGACACCGAGATGAATCGGATCTACCCCAGCTTGCTGAGCAACCGGTGCAAAAATTGGGGTAAGGATTAAAATAACGACAATAGGATCCACAAACATACAACCTATAAAGAAAAATATGGACACGACAACTAGTACATAGATGGGTCCTGGATCTCCGGATAAAAATGTATCAGTAATCATGTGTGGAATCCGAGCGTATTGAATAGCCCACGCAAATGCTTGCCCTCCTGCAACTAAGATGAAAACTGCAGAAGTAACAAGACCCGTCGATAACGCCACTTTTGGTAACTCCCGTATACTGAAAGAGCGATAAATGACAAGCTCAAGTAAAAGGGCATATAACACTGAAATCGCCGCTGCTTCTGTTGCTGTAAAAAATCCTGAATAAATTCCTCCAACTATAATAACCGGGAATAACAATGGCAAGATTGCTTTCCGAGTAAAGTGAAACCGTTCACTCCATGTCGCCTTCTCAGCTAATGGAATGTCAACGACTTTAGCATGAATATACCCGTAAACTGCAAAAAATAAAAAAATCAAAATTCCCGGGCCAATTCCGGCGATAAACAAATCACCAATTGGCGTCCCCGAAGTAATTCCATAAATAATCATTCCAATACTTGGTGGTATCAGTAAGGAAACATCACTCGCGTTGATAATAAATGCAATCGCAGTGGAGTCTTTATAACCAACTTTTAATAACCGTTCTCTCATCGGCTTTCCGATGGCTACTACGGTCGCTTGCGTAGAACCGGAAATTGCTCCAAATAGAGTACAAGCAGCTGCCGTCGTAATCGCATAGCCCCCGCGTAAATGACCGATAAAAGCACCGATAAAGTCTAGGAGTCGATTGGACGTTCTTCCCATCGACATAATATCTGCGGCAAAAATAAATAAAGGAACTGCTAATAACGCATAATTCGAGATACCTTCTAACATTTGTTGCACCATAAAAAAAGGCTCTACATTTGGAAAGAAAATAAGAACAACGAGCAGAGGCGCTAACATGAGCGGTATCATCATCGGATATCCTAAAAATAAGAAAATGATCATAACAGATAATAGTAATAAGACCATCGCATTTCCCCACTATTCTGTGTTTTTTATTAGATAGAAGTAGATTGTTCAATATCTTCATCCGTATCATAATCTTTTCGTTCGGTTGCAAGATACACATCTTTATGTTTTACATTTATCCAAAAGTTTCTAAAGAACTGCAATGCCCCCAGCGTGAAGCCGATTGGCGCCCACATGACCATCAAATAATATGGAAAACGCAACGCTGAACTCACCCTACCGGCATCGATCACGGTCTGAACATATTGGTAGGAATAGTATGCAAATACGAGTAAGATGATTCCTGTGGTCAAAGGGATAAGTAACGCCAACGCTTTCCGTAATTTGAAAGGAACGTTATCAAAGAAAGCCGACATGCTTATGTGTCGTCCTTTTCTCGCTACATAACTAATCCCCATAAAAGTGGCCATAAACAAAGCAAGCTGACTAACCTCTTCTGTAAATGCCCAACTTTTTCCCGTCACATTTCGACTAATCGTATTTCCAGCAACCATCACAGTTATAAGAATAATTGAAAAACTCAAAATAATTTCTTCCACTTTTCTTAACATCGAATCTAAAAAAGAAATGACTTTCATTTTTTCACACCCATCCTGGCAAAAGTCAAAACAAACCGAAGTTACCGTAAATAATTAGAATAATTTAAATAATACTGAATAAAATAAATGAATTCAAATTGATATAACCTTCATATTTTTTGATATTGAGGTAATATACCGGGTAAGCATCACTGAGGTAGAGTTAACTGTAACATTCCTGTAACAACAGCAGATACCTCGAAATTGAAAAAAAGATTTCCCTTCAACCTCTCTTCTTTCTTACCTTCCTTATGGTATAATGAATGCTACTGAATAGACAGTTTTCACCTAACTAGACGTTGAAAGGACGTACTAAACTTATGGAATTATTCCACAATTTCCCGCTTTGGATTACTTTAATTTCCATTTTTCTTGCTCAAGGTGTCAAAGTGCCTTTAGCGTATATGACAACAAAAAAATGGGATTTTACACTCGTAACTAGTACAGGCGGGATGCCTAGCTCCCATTCGGCTGCTGTTACTTCTGTATCTACTGCAATTGGTCTCGAGCATGGTTTTGACTCTTCTCTTTTTGCGATTTGTGCTGTTTTTGGTGTCATTGTCATGTTCGATGCGACGGGTATTCGTCGCCATGCAGGTTATCACGCTACCGTGTTAAACCAACTGGTTGAAGACTTTAATAAATTTGTGAAGGAAGCGAAATTGTGGCAGCAAAAAGAAGAAACAGAAAAGAGAGAAGAATTAAAAGAATTGCTTGGACATCAACCGATTGAAGTGTTTTTCGGAGGACTACTAGGCATTGTCATCACATTAATCGGACAACATTTTGTAACGTAGAAAGGAGTGGTTCAATGAGAATTGTATCCCTTTGTCCTAGTAACACAGAAGTCGCTCATTATTTAGGATTTGCAGATCAACTAGTCGGTATTGATGATTACTCAGATTGGCCTGAAAAAGTAACCCACTTACCACGAGTTGGTCCGGATATTTCTATTGACATGGACAAAGTAGAAGCGTTAAAACCCGATCTCGTCCTTGCTTCTCTCAGCGTTCCAGGTATGGAAAAAAACATTGAAGAGTTGAAAAAACGCCAGTTACCATACGTTGTATCAGGTCCTGATACGTTAGCAGATGTTCGGAAAGATTTACTATTTTTCGGTGAAGCAACTGATACATTGAAAAGAGCAGAGCAATTGGTTGCTGCTTTTGATCAATTCATTGCTTTTTATAAAGAAAAAGCAAAGCAATGCACGCCAACTTCTCTATATTGGGAATGGTGGCCGAAGCCAGTCTTTACTCCAGGAGGTGGAAACTGGTTATCTACTGTGAGTGAACTAGCTGGTGGGAAAAACATTTTTGATGATTATGAAGAAGCAAATGTACAGACGGATTGGGAGGATGTCAAAGGACGAAATCCCGACCATATTTGTCTCGTATGGGTCGGCGTACAAACAAACAAAATGAATCCAGAACTGCTATATAAACGGGAAGGTTGGAAAGAGCTTGATGCTCTCCAACATCAACGTATCTATCTGTTAGAAGAATCACTTTTCTGCCGGCCTTCTCCGCGACTATTGAAAGGAATTGAAAAGCTCGCTCATCTCCTTCATCCAGACGTATTCCCATCTCCCCAACAAGGAGATCCGCTCTTACGAGAAAACCGTATCCCTTAGGTTGGGTTTTTAGAAGAAGACTGTTGCTGGAGTACCGGCAACAGACCTTCTTCATTGAAAGCTTTTATTTCTTCTTCTTTCAATGTTCCATTTCCTCGTTTTAAAACATACACCTCGACGTCTTTTTTCCCCCATTCATTGTATACGTCTTCCACCGTTTCATAATATAAATCAATTTTATTTCCTTTAATCGCAGATCCTGTATCGGCAACTACTGCGTAACCGTAACCGGGAACATATAACAGCGTGCCAATGGGAAATATATCAGGGTCTGCTGCAATGGTGGAAACAAAGTCTCGGCGAACTTGCACACCCGAATGTGTAATTCCGTAAGCGGGATGGTCTTCCGTTTTCCCTGTCGATTCATAACCTGCTGTATATCCGGTGGCAGTCACTACTTTTGTTTCCCCTTCTTCTTCTAAGAAAGTGGTCACTTCTTCCGTGAAAGAATGAGGGAACGTTTTCGGATAATGGGCACGTTCTTTTGTTGTTGTTTCCGTTACTGATGGATGATTGATCAAATCATCCATCATATATTCATATAAGTAATTTGGTACTTCTGACAGTTTCACATTTGCCACGTGGGAGATTGTAACAACCGCTGCTATACAAGATAAAATGGACATGCTCGTGCGGCGTATCAATAGAACGGACCTTTTCAAAAAGATCACTCCTCTCACCAACCAAGCATGTCCAAACGACAATAAAAATATTCAAAAAAATTCTTCAGCCTTTACGTAAAAGATGATGAGACCTTTACTTCTTTAGATAGCGGATAGAAAAGTCCCATGATCATTTGACATCTTTGTTTGAATGATTCTCCTTAAGAGGATGAATGTTCGTGATGAGACAGTTTTTACTTGTTAAAAGATAAAAAAGTGTTCCATTTAGAAAGAGTCATATGAACGGTGTAAAAATAAGCCCCATCATCTTTCATAGGACTTGTTTTCGCTAAAGAAATATAAAAGATCCATAAAACTTGTTATTGAAAGATAACCTCCATAACCATGAAAAACATCCAACAGTAGGATGCACTGTCGGATGTTTTAGGGAGGGTATTGCCCCCTTCGCGATTTGATTCATTTCGCAACTTCAATTAAAACATTTGATAGCCTCTCACCCGTAACATTTTGATGACAATACCGGCGACAATTGCTCCAATCATTCCACTCGACAATATGAGAATATCTACCATTTTCAGTGCCATAAAACTTTCTCCTAATGCTTGAAAAGAAGAAGCAGGTGAGAATATATAATCAAACATTTCGACATCATCAATAATAAAAATAACGATAACCGGATAAACGATTGCCATCAGCCATGTGGAACGTAATACCATATTAATTAAGAAGCCAATTCCAAAAAAAAGCAACAAGAATAACATCATGGATATAATTAATTGTGGCAAGCTGCCAATCCCAGTCACTACGATACACCCCCTGGTTATCAACCTTTAGAATACCGAAAGAAAAAAGATTTTGTCAATGAACAAAAACGCACAATTCGATCGAATTGTGCGTGCAGGAAGATTAAAATGGATTTTTTCCTTTTTTAATGACAAGTCCAGTGCCACCGATCATCCATAACGAACGATTATCAATCATTTTTTTCATGAAATTCGCAGAAAATCCAAATACCTTTTTATCTCCAATCACTCCAATCGCTTCTTTTCCACCAAGAGAGGCGACCGTTCCTTTAATGTCTGGTTGAAATTCTTCCAGCGGGCGTCCTTTTACTAAATTGGCTAAGTTTCTCGCTGCTACTTCTGCTTGTTGCGTAGCAATTTGAGCAGTCGGAGGATATGGTCGATCTGTTTGTTCATTAATAACAAGCGAACAATCTCCGATAATAAATACATTATCATAATCGGGTGCTCTTAAATCTTTGGTTACTTTGACGCGACCCCGCATATTTTCAAAGCCTGATTTTTCAATGACCGGGTTACCACGTACACCTGTCGCCCAAATAACCGTGCCAGCTTTAATTTCCGTACCGTCCTTTAAAATAACCCCGTCTTCGGTAACTTTACTAATCGGCATGTTAATCTTAAACTCTACTCCGCGGTTTTCTAATAAATTCATCGCGTATTCGACAAGTTCCGGATCAAAACCTGGTAAAGCCGTTGGAGCCGCTTCTATGACATACATTTTTACCTTGTTCATCGGCACATCAAACTCTTTGCATAGCTCGGGCAAACGCTCACTAAGCTCCCCAATATATTCAATTCCTGTAAAACCAGCTCCAGCTACAACAAAAGTTAAATATTCTTCCTTTTGTTCATTGTTATATTTAGCGAACATATATTCCGTATGTTCCCTTAGCTCTCGCGCACCGTTTAATGTCCATTTATTAAACGCATATTCATAAACGCCTTCTACCCCAAAAGTTTCGGCAACAGAACCTAAAGCAGTTACTAAATAATCGTATGTCACTTGCTCATTGTTCTTTAATGACACTTTGTTTTCCTTCGGGTGAATTTCCACTACTTCATCTTCAATAAACTGAACATGGCTAGGAATTAAATCAGCAATTTTCATTCTTGTACGATCATGATGAAGGGTACCTGCTGCTGGTTCATGTAACCAAGTCGTTTGATAATGATAATCGTGTTTACTAATCAGTGTTATGTTTGCATCATTGGTGCTCAACTGTTTCGCAATTCTTTTTACTGTTACGATTCCTCCGTAACCAGCGCCTAAAATCACTATATGCGGTTTCGCTACCAACATCATCACATCCATTTATTATAATAATATCATCATAGTACGTTAGTTTTTTTTGTGATATTTTTCACGTACTTTGACATAGAGAAAGACGCCTGCTAAAAGACGCCCTATTTTCACTTTTGATTCATAAAACGTTTATTATTTCGTCGCTAAAATCTCACAAACTATTCAAATACAATGATATTTCTTTTTTTCTTCTATTTCAACCCTTTTTTAGTTGTCTTTTACTTTTTTAAAAAGTTCTTTTAATAGATTCTTTAACTTTTTTGCACGAGTAGGTGAGCTCCCCCCGGTAGAAATAGCCACGCTCACATCCCCTTCTTCAAACACTGCTGGAAAAATGACATTTCCAATGGATGGATTGTCAGCACCATTTACTAATTGAAACTTTTGAGTAGTATTTTTTATCATCTCTTGCGCTTCTTTACTTCCCGAGGCAGATATAATCAAAAAAGCATCCCGGAGATGGTTTTCTTGACATTTTGCTTGAATCCATTGAATGAAGTGATTGCTATATAATTCAAAAAGAGGGGCGCAAAGAGACGGAGAAACGACAGTAATATGTGCCCCTGTTGCTAACAATTTATTCACTTTTCGATAAGCGACTTTCCCGCCTCCTACGACGACAACTTTTCGCTCTCTTATATCCATATATAAAGGAAAGTGATGCATCTTCTCACACTCATTCCTCTCGGTAAATGCCATCCACTATTTTCTCAAAAGCTTCAGGAACTCTTATTCCTTCTGAGGCTACAGATAAGGGAATCACTGTATAACGTTTATTTTGCACAGCGTCTAATTGTGCCATCATCGGGTGATTTTCTAAAAATGCCATCTTATCTTCTACACTTGTCTCACCGTAATCAATAATGATGATTTCATCAGGATTATGTTCAGCGACTCCTTCCCAGCTCACCGTTGCCCAACCTTTTTCAATATCGCCAAAAATATTCTTTGCTTCTGCCATCGTAATTAATGTGTTTAAAATGTTTTGCGTTGCTGTCAGGGGAGCATCTTCTCCACTATCATACACGAAAACTTTTTTCGGTGTATCCTGTTCTGGTATTTTTTCTTTCGTTTTTTCTATTTTTTCGGTCATATCACGAATGAGTGCTTCAGCTCGATCTTCCACTTGGAAAATAGTTCCGATATTTCGAATATCTTGAAAGACATCTTCTAATTGCGGATTTACCATATTCGATGATTCTTGTAAGTACGTGCCGATTTGAATCGCGTGTAAATCTTCTCTACTCCCTACTGCATCTTCTGTAAAGGCGCTCTCCCAACCAGCATATACAAAATCTGGTTCTTCTTTTAAAATAATTTCTTTCGATGGATAGTGATCCGCTAAAACCGGTATATTTTCATATGGTTCTTGATAATCAGGATGAATCTCGTCATCTAAAAAAGCAGTTCCAATCATGTGTTCTTCCAATCCGAGCGCGAGCATCACTTCCGTAACGTGCTGATTCACTGAGATTGCTCGCCTTGGTGGCTGTTCAAATGCAAGTTTTTTATCTCCGTTCATCACAACAATTGGTTCATTTTCACTCGTCTCCACTACTCCTTCTGTTTCTGTTTGACAGGCAGCTCCTATCACGACAAATAATAGTGTGAGCAAAAAAATCACTTGTTTTCTCATCTGTGATCCTCCTAGATGACATATTTGCTTCTTTTCAGTAACCAAATAAAAAAAGGACCTCCACAAATGGCCGTAATGATACCGACAGGCAATTCTTCCGGTGCTACGACAATTCTCGCTACGATATCTGCCATCACCATAAACGTTCCCCCCATGAAAGCACTAATCGGTATGAGCCTTCTATGATCTGCGCCAATCATCATACGAGCCATATGGGGAATCATAAGACCGACAAATCCAATGGCTCCACTTACGGAAACGAGCACTCCCGTAACAAGCGCTGTGACAACAATTAGAAGCAATCGAAAAGTAGGAACGTGTAAGCCGAGGGAAGTAGCAGTCTCCACACCTGTTACTAACACGTTGAGAGAGCGATAATTGGCGAAAAGAAAGATATACCCAATACAAACGCTAAGAAACGGTATCCACAGCATCTCAAGACTCGCTCCACCGAAACTTCCTAACATCCAATATAGAGCCGTCTGAATTCCTTCCGCACGTGGGTTGGACATGACTAAAAAGCTCGTACAGGCACTGAGCATCATCGACACCGCCACACCAGATAATAATAAACGCGGCGTCGATATAAAAAACTTTTCCTGTGCAAGTAAATAAACGAGAATAACGGTTAAAAGGGCTCCAATAAACGCTGCCCCGGCTACACTGTACGTACCGAAGAAAGAAAAGGCACCGGTTAATATCACAAGTGTCGCCCCTACCGATGCACCGGAAGAAATACCTAATATGTACGGGTCAGCCAGTGGATTTTTTACGAGTGCTTGAATGGCCACACCAACCATCGCCAGACCTGCTCCCACAATGAAAGCTAACATCGTACGCGGTAACCGCAAACTCCAAATGATGTGATCCGTGGCACTCATGTTAGAGATTGTTTTCTTTCCTGTGATGAGATCGACAAATAGAGAAATAATGGTACTTGCCGAAATATGTGCAGACCCTAACATAATGGATAAAATAAATGCACCACAAGCGAGAATGAATAGTCCTAGACAAATTTGTGGGAATGGGTCCCTTTTTTCCTCACTGTACATTTTTTCTTCAGCGATAGACTGTCCCTTCAAAGAACTATCCCTTCTTTCTGAAACCATGGAATATGATTATGAAGCTGAACGACTTCTCCGACAATGACGATGGCCGGGTTTTTCAATCCATTTTTTTTCACTTCATCTGCTAAATTACAAAGAGTGGTAGCGACAGTTTTTTGTTTCTCGGTTGTTCCCCATTCAATGACCGCAGCTGGTGTTTCCCTGTCTTTTCCATACTTTATTAACATCGCTGTGATTTCTCTTAATTCGCTCATTCCCATATAAAAGATGACGGTGTCTATTCCTTTTGCTAAAGCTTCCCACATTTCTTTTTTTCGCTGTTTCGAGTAATGACCAGTTACGACAGCAAATGTTCCGCCAAAATCGCGATGAGTCACCGGGATTCCTGCATAAGCAGGAGCCGCAATGCCAGCTGTTACCCCTGGAATAATTTCAAAAGGAATTCCTCTCTCTCTTAAATAAACTGCTTCTTCTCCTCCCCGACCAAAAACGAAAGGATCCCCTCCTTTTAAACGAGTAACAATTTTTCCTTCTTTTGCTTTTTCACCTAACAAAGCATGAATTTGTTCTTGGCGTAACGTATGATTTTTCGGGAATTTTCCCGCATAAATAAGCTCCGCTCCCTCCTTACATTCTTTTAAAATCTCTTCATTCACAAGCCGGTCGTAGATGATGACATCCGATTCTTTGATAGACTCTAATGCTTTGATTGTAAGTAGTTTTGGATCTCCCGGGCCCGCTCCTGTTAAATAGACGTATCCTGTTTTCATATTTTCCCCTCCCGCTCTTTCTTCCACTTTTCTGCCACTGTTACAAAACGTTTCGCTATTTCTTTATTGGAACCGAAATGGACGTGGATAGAAGAAGCTGTAATATGTTGGGACGAATACCCCACTTGCTCTGAGCGCTTTCGTGTCACTACTCCATAGGCTCGTTTATTTTCTTCCATCATTTCGTAAGTGACGTATCGAAACTCATGCCCCCTCGCTTTTTCTCCCGCTCGCAAAATCATCGTGTCTTCTCTCGCAGTTAATTCACGGTAACCGAGAGTGACTAGCTTTTCTTTCATTTCTGCCGCTCCGCGAATAATTCCAAGCATGGAATGGGATGTCCCGGCGGTCGTTTTAAACGATTCAAGTAAATAAAAGAACCCCCCTCCTTCGGCATAGACAGGCATCTGTTCCTCGATGACCTTTTGACGGATCGATTGCTTCACGTGTTCTTGTTCGGATAGCGTTTTTACGTACTCTTCCGGTAATGCCCCGCCGATGTAAAGGGCGTCGCATTCTTCTGGTAACGTTTCTCCTTGTAGCGGACTAAAATAAACGAGTTCTGCACCCGCTTCTTCTAGAAATTCAAAGTTTTCTTGATAGTAACTGTGAAAAGCAGCATCGTAAGCAACCGCAATTCGAGCTTTTTTGTTGGAAGGAATAGAAATAGTACTCCCTCCTTGGAATGGCGACGAGCGTCGGGCAATATCTATCACTTGGTCGAGATCCACTTGGCTGGCAATCGTTCTGGACAGTTGGTGAAAAAATTCGTCCAATTCTCCTCGCTCAATTGCTGGGAGAAGCCCTAAATGGCGCTCTGGAATTGTTAGTACGTCTCCTTTTTTTACATATCCTACTACCGGAACGTTGCATTCTTTTTCTATTGCACGCTTGCACAGTTCGTAATGTCCAACACTTCCCGCTTGGTTGACGATGACGCCACCAATGTGTACGTGTTCCGACAATGTTTGAAATCCTTTCACAATCGCTGCTGCACTGCGAGCCATCGCACCAATGTTGACGACAAGAAGAACCGGAGCGTCCACGATGTGACTAATTTCCGCCGTACTTCCAACATCTGACTCCGGACTTTTCCCATCGTATAACCCCATGACTCCTTCAATCACCGCGATATCGGCGCCCTTCACCCCGCGTTGAAACACGTCTTTTAACGTGTCTCTTTCTAACATCCAACTATCTAAATTGCGAGAAGGGCGGTTTGTAACTGCCGTATGATAGGTTGGGTCGATGTAGTCTGGACCGCATTTAAATCCTTGTACAATCAGTCCTTTTTCTTTTAAAGCAGCCATTAATCCAATGGCAACCGTTGTTTTTCCCGCACCGCTTGCCGTTCCAGCGATAACAATTCTTGCACTCATATGTTTGCTTCCTTTCATTCATGGCGTTCAATTGCAATGGAAATCGTCACATTTCCTGATTTCTCTTTTTCTAACAATAGCTCTTCATTCCCTGAAGATATCATGGCAGCTGGTTCACTTACTCCGTATGCACCGGTATATTTGTAGACAACGTCCGACGGGTTTTTTATCGGCATTGTATTTAATTTCTCGGGAGCGTAATAACGAAAATCCCACTCGTATTTTTCGCACACTTGTAAGAGTCCTTCTTCGTCCTTTTTTAAATCAATGGACGCAATCGCTTTTACCGATAAAGGAGATAATGATAACTTTTCCAACGTCGTCAAAATGGCATTTTCGATTTCCTCTGCTGATGTACCGCGATTACAACCTATTCCGAGGTGAATCACTTTCGGTCGATACACCATCGTCGCTGTTGGCAACATTTGTTTTTCTTTTTCGCTTAAATGTCGATGGGTAATAACGAGAGCGGCATTGGCGTTCGTATTTTTTACTTCGTCCCAATCGTGAATTACTTTCAAGTTGGAAGGAAGTGGTTTATCGTACGCCCACCAATCGGTCTCTCCCGACTCTTGGACGATAATGACCGGCTCTTCATTAACGACGGCGGCACTTGCTTCTACTACGTGAGTAAAATCCTCTGGAACCCAACCGAACGATTTGCCAAAAATGTCAACCGGAATTGTTTGTTGTACGTCTGATGCCGTTGTAATAACGGGAGTTGCTTGCAGTGTCTCTGCCACTTTTTTCGTTAATGCATTTGCTCCCCCTAAATGCCCAGAAATAACACTGATAGCAAATTCCCCTTTATCATCAATAACGACAACAGCTGGATCCGTTTTTTTGTCTACTAACAATGGGCTAATCATGCGAATGACTGCCCCTAACGATATGACCATGATCATCCCGTCATATCGCTTAAACATATCGGGAAATTGGTGTTTTACAGAACCTTCAAACAACGTAAAACCTTTTTCTTCTTCGTCTCCTTTGGCAAATTTTTTCATATAATAAACGTCTATTTCCGGCATATGAGTGTGTAGCTTTCGGACGAGTTCTGTTCCATGTTTTGTAATGGAAACTGCTGCGATGTTATTCATATACTTTTTCTCCTTTGCGATATCCGTGAGTAAAGGTTTTATCATATAGTTTTGATTCAAAATTTCCGGATTGTAATCTTTTCTCGTCTGCAGCTTTACTGACAATGACCATCGCTTGTTTCGTAATACGATGTTTTCTCATATCTTCTTGAAGACGTCCAAGCGTCGTGCGGAGAACGATTTCATCTGGCCAGCTTGCTTTATAGACAACGACAACCGCATCTTCTTTCGTCCAGCCCGCCTCTAAAAAAGACGCAACTACTTTTTTGATTAACGTCGCACTGAGAAAGAGCGCGATACTGCATTGATGACGAGCAAGGTCGACAAGCTTTTCTTTCTCCGGCATCGGCGTTCTTCCTTCCGCGCGGGTTAAAATGACGGTTTGAGTGAGCTCTGGCACGGTTAATTCTAATTTTGCGCTAGCGGCAGCGGCAAATGCTGCACTCACTCCGGGAATAATTTTTGTATCAATGCCTCTTTCCGCTAATTTTTTCATCTGTTCGAAAATTGCTCCATACACCGATGGGTCTCCCGTATGAACTCGCGCCACTTTCTTCCCCTGTAATGCCGCTTCTGCCATGATGTCGACTAGTTCATCTAAATGCATCCCGGCACTTTTTTTCACGACCGCTCCTTCTTTTACGTTTGTAAACAGTTCCGGGTTGACGAGGGAATCGGTGTAAAGAATGAGATCCGCTTCTTCAATTAGTTTTTTTCCTTTCACTGTAATAAGTTCCGGATCTCCTGGCCCCGCTCCAATCATGTGAACAAGTGGCTGCGTCATACGAACACCTCGTTTCTTTCTTTTCGTACCATCATGAGCGTTAAATATTCTAACTCCGCGTAGCGAAGCTCCTCGACATCTCGCCACAATATTTCCTGTTCAGACGTCACTTTCGTTGCGACAACCGCAGACGAAAGTAAATTTAACTCTTCTAATATTTCCACCATCATTGGCAGTACTTTCGCAACTTTTATAAAAACGATGCTATCGTGTGTTTCTATCGCTTCTTTCATTTTCTCTCGGTTTTCCGTCGCTGGAATAACGGCGACTTCTTCATCTCCATCTGCAAAAGGAATTAAAAAAGTAGACGCAACAGCGGTCGTAGAAGAAACACCGGGAATGGAGGAAAGCGGTACTTTCGGATAAAAGCGTCGCATCGTTTTTAATAAATGAATAAACGTACTGTAGAGCATCGGGTCTCCTTCCGTGACAAAAGCGATATTTTTCCCTTCTTTCACGTGTAAAAACAATTCATCTGCGATTCGTTTCCACTCTCTTTCTAACACATCTTTTTCTTTCGTCATCGGAAAAACGAGAGGTAACTCTTCTTTGATGACTTCTTTATATGGAGAAATGATTTCGTATGCGTAACTATTTGCTCCCCGCTTTTTTTTCGGGTACGCAACAACATCCGCTTCTTTGATAGCACGAAACGCTTTAATCGTTAACAGTTCAGGGTCTCCAGGACCAATTCCAACACCAGTAACTTTTCCGTAAGTCGTCACCCTTCTCTCTCCTTTTTTCTCGCTGTCACGATGTAGACTGGATTTAATCCTTCAAAGCGAGTCATATGTAATATTTTTTTACTTCGGGCGATATGGGCCATCGTCACGTTTACTTCACAGTCTAAAGACGAAAAGATGTCCATTGCTTGATAAAGAGTTTCAATCGTCGCTGCGTTGAGCACGATTCTTCCGTCACTTTTTAACTTCCGTACGCAAAGGGATAGCAATGTTTCGATATTTCCCCCTGTTCCTCCGATAAACACCCGATCCGGGTCAGGCCATGTATCTAACATCTCTGGGGCTTTTCCGTGATAAAAGTGGATGTCTGTTCGGAATTTTTTCGCATTTTCCTTCGCAAATTGTATATCCGCTTCATTTTTTTCAATGGCATACACTTGTCCTTCGCGAGCGATGTACGCCGCTTCAATTGCAACGGACCCCGTGCATGTGCCAATGTCCCAGACGACGCTATCTTCTTGTAAAGAGAGTTCTGAAAGACTGAGCGCTCTCACTTCTTTTTTCGTGATTAATCCTCTATCCGGTTTTCGTTGTTTAAACAATTCATCTGGAAAGCCAAAGGGAAGTCGCTTTGGAGGATGCTCTGCACGGAGAATAACAACGTTTAGGGGAGAAGCGTCATAGTTGATTGCTTCGTGTAACGTAAACCATCCCGTTTTTTCTTTCTCTCCCCCGACATTTTCTGCGATAAAAAGAGTGTATTCTTCCATTTCAAAATCGAGTAAATATTGTGCAATCGCCGCTGGTGTGTTTTCTTCATCGGTTAGAAGGCACACTTTTTTCCTTCCATTTATTTTTTGGGCAAGTCCTTTCATGGAGCGCCCGTGCACACTGACGAAATAGGCATCTTGCCAACTTTCTTTCATTCTGGCAAAGGCCAGTTGAATGCTACTTAGTGCTGGATAAATTTCCACGTTTTCTAGCTTTTTTGCAACATAGCTTCCGATGCCATAAAAGAGGGGATCCCCGGAAGCAAGAAGGACCGTTTCTTTCGGATCCTGCGCTAGTCTTACTATCGTTTGTTTTAACCCCCCTTCGAGCACCATCTTTTCTCCTTTATATTCCGGAAAAAAGGAAAGAAGTCGCTTCCCACCAACGAGCCGTTCACTTCTTTGAATCCATTTTTCATAGATTGGAAGAAGATTTGCTCGTCCATCTTCTCCTACACCAATCACTTTCATTGTCATGATGACTCCTCCTCATACCTTTCACCACCGTACACGTAACGGCCAAGCAGCTCATTTTTCATCGTCATTAACACGACTTCCACTTCAAGTCCTCCACTGACGTGATCGTATCCCGCTTTTCCCGCTTTCTTACATAACAAGGTGAAAAACGAATTAAATCCCGCTTCTTTCATGAGGTTTCCTGCTTCTGTCGCTGTATTTGCTTCTCCTACTTCCTTTGCTAATGCTTCTGGCGCTCCTGCTTCCACAGCCATTTGACGTAAAAAGCCAAAATCTACCGGAGCGCTCCGGGAGTGTACCATCATTATTCCTTGCGCCACTTTTGAAAACTTTCCCATCATCCCGACAAGCGTGGCCCGTTTCACTTTTCTTGCTTTGCATTGTTTTAAACTAAAACCGACAAAGTCTCCCATCTCGACAAACGCTTCTTCTGACAAATGAGGAAAAAGGGTTCTCGCATACTTTTCACTTCTTCCTCCTGTAGATAAAACAATATGGGACTGATCGTTTTTGGTTGCAACGGTAATTGCTTGGGCGATACTCGCTCGAAAAGCGGCAGTGGAAAAAGGCACGACCGTCCCCCGTGTTCCTAAAATAGAAATACCACCGATAATTCCGAGGCGAGCGTTTAACGTTTTTTCTGCGATTTTCTCCCCTTCAGGAACGGAAATGATAATGGTCACCCCTTTTTTGCCAAAACGCTGGAGTTGTTCTTCCGCCATCTCCCGTAACATTTTTCGCGGAACAGGATTAATTGCTGCTTCTCCCACTGGAACTGGTAAGCCTGTTTTTGTCACGCGACCGACCCCAACCCCACCATCAATGACGAGTTCATCATTCCAAGTAACCGTCGCCACGATTTCGGCAAGATGGGTAGCATCCGGATCATCTCCCGCATCTTTAATAACAGAAGCGATCGCTTTATCTTTATGGACAATTACATCTTTCATATGAAAAGTTACTTTTTCACCAATGGGAAGAACAATCTCCGTAGACATTACTTTCTGCTGCGTTGCTAAGCTAATGATGGCCGCTTTCGCTGCAGCGGTTGCATTTGCTCCTGTCGTATAACCGTGCCGTAAATCTTTCGGATCTTTAGGTGGTTTCTTTTTCATTGGATGTCACCTGCGCTTCTGCAATTCGAATCAGAGCATTCACCGCTGCCACTGTCACAGGGCTCCCTCCTTTTCTTCCTACGTTCGTAATAAACGGAATATCTAATTTTCTTAACTCCTCTTTTGACTCTTCTGCCGATACAAATCCCACCGGCATCCCAACGACTAAACTAGGTTTTGCTTTCCCTGTTTTAATTAAACGAATGAGTTCAAGTAAAGCAGTAGGAGCATTCCCGATCGCAAAGATGGCCCCCTCCGATTCTTTGACGGCTTTTCTCATGGAAACAATGGCCCGGGTCGTATTCAAACGTTTTGCTTCTTCCACCACATCTTCGTCTGAAATGTACACTTTCGTTTCTCCACCAAACTTTTTTAATTTTTGCTTGCTAATTCCCGATTGAATCATCTGCACGTCACAAACGACGTCTTTTCCCGCTAATATCGCATGGACACCCGCTCTCACCGCATCCGGATGAAACACGACGCTTCTTCCTAATTCAAAATCCGCCGAAGCGTGAATGATGCGTTGTACTACTGGATATTGTTCCGCTGTAAAAGAATGTTCGCCTAATTCTTCCGTAATAATTTCAAAGCTTTTTCCTTCAATTTCCATCGGTTGTACCGTTAACGGTTGAAAGTTTGTTTGAAAGTCCATTTATACCCCTTCTTTCATCATATTTTTCACATAGTTTCGGACTTCTTGTTCGGTGTGAAAGACGGTACCATAGGAAATCCGAGGACGCTCAATTAAAATGACATCAAGCCCTAACTCTAACGCCGCCGTCACTTTTTCATCAAAGGAGCCTTCTTTTCCACTTTCTTTTGTAACGACCACGTCCGTGTCGAACTGTTTATACAAGGCAAGATTTAATTCTTTCGAAAAAGGACCTTGCATCGCGACAATATTTTTTTGCTCAATTCCAAGTTGTTGACACTTTTCCATATTTTCAATGCGAGGAAGCATGCGACAAATCATGCGTACGTTTTTATTTGGAAGCAACACCTTGACGAACGTGGCTAACGTTTTACTCCCAGTGGTAAGAAAAACCGTTCCACCTTTTTTGGAAGCAAGATCAGCCGCTTCTTCGTAACTCGCCACTTTTGTCACTTGCTTGTCATACGTATGAATGGAGTGACGCTCATAGCGAATGTACGGAATCTCCGCTCGTTTCGCCGCCTCGATGGCGTTTCGGGAAGCTTCTTCGGCAAAAGGATGGGAAGCATCGAGAAGAGCGAGCGCTCGTTCCTCCTTCAGCGCTTGCAACATTTCGTTATCCGTTAGTCGACCAATCCTTGTGCGAATCCCACTTGTTGTTAATTTTTTTGCCGCTTCTTCCGTCACAACCGAGGCAACGATTTCCTCGCCATCTTCTTTGAGTTTTTCGGCTAATTCTTTTGCATCACTTGTACCTGCTAGCATAAAAATCATTCAACACCCTCCACTAAGAATGATCGTGATGATGATGGTGATGATGGACACCTTCCATATGTTCCACCGCAAATAAACGATATTGACACATGTCGCAGTTTAAAAACGCTTCTCCGTCTAATGCTTCTTGTACCCTCTCAAAGAGCACCATTTCTAAGCGAGGGTGAAAACCAACCGTCGACGTTGTTTGAAAGTCCCCATGAGGATAAATCTCTTGAAATTGACGAACTTTATCATATACTCGGTCCATCAAAATGCCACTAAAGAAAAAACACGGAACGAAAATCACATTCTTTTTTCCTAAAGCAATTTGGCGCTCGACTGCTTCTTCTACCGTAGGCACCGTCACCCCAATAAAAGACACCTCTACCGGGACATGTTCTATTTTTTCAGACAACAGTCGACCAAGTTTGTACACTTCACTGTTCGTATCTGGTTCACTGCTTCCACGTCCGATGAGAACGAGGGAGGTATTTTCAGGGGCACGGATACCAACTTCTTTTCTCACTTTATCTGCTAAAAGATCGACGACTTCGGCATGTACCCCAATCGGCTTTCCGTATGTAAACCGCACGGATGGATATTTCTTTTTTGCCTCGTCAATTTCATGTGGAATATGAATCTTTGAATGACCCGCCGGTAAAAACATGATTGGAATGAGCGCCACATGGGTTGCCCCTTTGGTTACACACGTTTCAATTCCTTCCGCTATCGTCGGACGTGCATGTTCAAGAAAACAAGATTCAATCAAGGGGAAATTCCATTTCTCTTTTAATCCTTCAATAAATTGTAACGTCTCTTTATTTCCTTTTTCTTTCGGACTGCCATGCCCAACAAACAAAATTGCTTTCATCCCGTCACCTTCTTATTCACACGGATTATTTACTTCCACTGGCGTGTACATTTCTTGATATTGAAACCCTTGAATTTGTTGCACTCGTTTAAAAAATTTATAAAACCGTTCATTCGGTAACCCTTTTTCCTTGTACTCCATGACGATGTTAACAATTAAATCGACTAATTCGTCTTTTACTAATCCTTCCACTACCGGTTGACCGGTGTGGGCATTTCTACCAATCGATTTCGCTCCTAAAAAGACATCGAAAGCACCGCGGCGATACACGATACCAATGTCATCGGTTACCGCTCCATAACATGCCATTCCACAGCCGTTAAACCCTATTTTTAAAATCTTGGGAACTTTCAGACCTTCAAGTTTTTGTTTTATTTCCGCGGCATAAGGAATGCTTTCCTTTTTCTCCCCGTCACAAAAGTCACATCCTTTCACGTGGACAACATTTCCAACGGGAGAAAGTTCCCATCCTTCCCTTTCCAAACGGGCAGTTATTTCTTCCGGGGAGTCGGTTTCAACAGAAACTTGTAAGTAATGATCGGGCGTATAACGCACTTCTCCATTGTCTCCTACGATTTCAGCGAGCATCGCTAGTTGAGAGGCACTCATTGATTTTTCCCATACCCCCGGCGAAACAGCAAATTCAAAAATAGGTGTTTGTTTAAACATTTCATCAGTTTTTGCTGTTGTCACAATGTTCAATGCTTCATTGGCTATCGCGGCGGGAAGAGAGTTTTTTTTTTCAAACTTTGGCAAGTTCTCTTTTTTTCCGCCGTGTAATGCCCACGGTTCTGTTTCTGGTTTTAATCGTTCGGAAGGTTTTAACTGTTGTTTTTCTTCCCCGAGCGTATATTTTCGTTGATAACCTCGTGGTGTAATCATTTTGCCATCATAATAAAAAGTAGAATTGTTCCCTATGATAACCGTTGTCAACATCCCTATTTCATGATTTAACATGTCTTCCAGATTCGTCATCACGATATGTTGTCTTTCACGATAAGCACTTTTTACAAGACCAACAGGAGTTTTCGGATCTCGATATTTTAGTAAAATACGTTGGGTTTCTTCAATTTGACGCGTTCTCCTTCCGCTTTTCGGATTATATAGCGCAATAACAAAATCCGCCTGTGCCGCTGCTTCGACTCGTTTTTCTATTAATTCCCACGGCGTTAAATGGTCGCTTAAACTAATCGTACACGCGTCATGCATAACCGGGGCACCAAGGAGGGCGGCACATGAGTTTAAGGCGGTTATTCCTGGAATCACTTCAACAGAAATCCCTTCTTCCTCTTTCCATCCTTTATCCATTAATACTTCATAGACGAGTCCTGCCATCCCATACAAGCCAGCATCCCCACTGGAAATCACCGCAACCGTTTTCCCTTGTTCTGCTTCCTTTACGGCTTCTTGCGCTCTCGTCACTTCTTCTGTCATTCCAGTACGGATGATGGCTTTTCCTTTGATTAAATGACTGACAAGGTCCATATACGTCTTATAACCGATGACCATATCGGCTTCGACGATGGCTTCTCTTGCGCGAAAAGTCATATGTGCTTCATCCCCGGGACCAAACCCGACGACTAAAATTTTTCCTTTTTTCATCTCCCCCACCCTTTCTTTTTTATGATGGTATCGCTCGCTTTCATGAAGAAAGTTCTCGCCTTTCTTATTTGCCAATAAAAAAAGCATCTTTAACATATCGGGACATGTTAAAGATGCTCTGTTTCAATGATAAAAGGTACTAGCATACATCACCAACTTATCATGAAGCGCTCTCTAACACCTCCCTAATAACCCCGTAGGTTCAAGCGGTGTCGTTAGAAAAGGCAGGTCTCCTGGCTTCTGGTTTTTCGCTTGTCCTCCTTCCCCTCGTTGATGAGACGAGAGTGGACGCTTGGACAAGCAACCCAGTTACAGTGGCGGGACCGCGCCGGACTTTCACCGGACTTCCCTTTTAAGGAAACAGTTCCATCTCCTGTTTCCACCTTTTCTACTTCCTATGCAATTGTCGTAATGTTTTAAAGTATATTACATGTAATACCATAATACAAATTTATTTTCTTGGCAATCTTTTTCGACAAATAATCTTTTCATTTCGGACATTCTCCTCCATTGCTACCTTTTCAATTGGAATAGAATATGCGTATAATGAAGAAAAGTTTTAGGGAATTTCATGGAGGTGACTGCTTTGAATCAAGACATTTATGACATTACTATTATCGGCGGTGGACCGACTGGTTTGTTCACTGCTTTTTACGGAGGGATGCGACAAGCGAAAGTAAAAATAATCGAAAGCATGCCACAACTTGGCGGGCAATTATCAGCACTATACCCTGAAAAATATATTTATGACGTGGCTGGATTTCCAAAAATACGTGCCCAAGAATTAATCGATCAATTAATTGAGCAAATGAATATGTTTAAAACTGAAATTGTATTGGAACAATCAGTGGAAAATGTTATCAAAAGAGATGACGACATCTTTGAACTTCACACGGAGAAAGAAACCCACTACTCTAGAACGATTATCATTACAGCAGGAGTAGGAGCGTTTGAACCGCGAAAATTAAAAATAGAAGGTGCTGAAAAATACGAAAGCGGAAACCTCCATTACTTTGTCAATGATATGGAACAATTTAAAAATCAAAAAGTGATGATTTTAGGTGGTGGTGACTCCGCAGTAGATTGGGCAAACATGCTCGATCCGGTGGCAGATGTGATCCTTGTACACCGAAGAGACAAATTTCGCGCCCACGAACATAGCGTTGCAGAACTACAGCGCTCGACTGTCGACATCAAGACGCCTTTCCAAGTGAAAGATATTATCGGAGATGGAGAGAATATCCACCAAGTTGTGTTAGAAGAAGTGAAAGGAGATAAAATAGAAGTGATTGATATCGACCATTTGATTGTCAATTACGGTTTTATTTCTTCTCTCGGTCCAATAAAAAATTGGGGACTTGAATTTGAAAAAAACTCGATTAAAGTAAATTCAAAAATGGAGACAAACATTAAAGGCATTTATGCCGCCGGTGATGTGACGACTTATGACGGGAAAGTAAAACTCATTGCCGTCGGATTTGGCGAAGCACCAACTGCCGTCAATAACGCGAAAGCATACATCGATCCAAAAGCCCGCCTCCAACCCGGCCACAGCTCCCATATGTTCTAAGAAAAGCGGAGGCGACTGTTCAGGCGCGATACATTCTGGAAGGGCGGGAAAGAAAGCGGTTTTTTCTTTCTTTATCTGACCTGAAGAATCCGAGCGCCTAGGAGCCGAAGCTAGACAATAAGAAAAGGGGAGAAAGCCGTTTAACCACGACTAGCGTTGGAAGAACACAGTCAGAAGTCGCTCTTTGACTTCTGACATGATCTGACTTGCATAGGACGTGCTGACTTCTGCGTTATGCCTAGGACGGGCATGATTTTAGCAGAAGTTCCTTAGGCCAAATGCCTGGTTGCTGAAGCTAGACAATAAGAAAAGCGGAGAAAGCCGGGTAACCGTGACAAGCGATGGAGGGGCGGTGAAAGAAGCCGATCCAGCGATCTGAAGCGCTCTCCTTTAGAAGTGTCATGCAACCACTCAATGAGTTTGATATGAAAGAATCGGTCGTATGAAATCATGATGCGACACTTATTTGTCCTTTCTTAACAGTAATGTGTCGCATGAATAGTAAAACAAGTATTTTTCACCTAATTATTTCCATTTTTAACTGCTATACGACACTTATTTAGGATTTTGATGTAATAGTCGTCCCATGAAACGTTCATGCGACGATTCAATTTTCTTTTATGCTAAAAATGCGTCGTATGAAACGACTTTTCGCCTTTGTATCACCTAATTTTTTCTTTCATACGGCACTTCAACAGAACTTTTACGTGAACAGTGGTTCCATGAAAGGATCATACGACATCTCATTTTACTTTCCGAGTAAAAATTGGTCGTATGAATCGAAACCCTAAGCATCAATGACGTAATTTTCTCACTCTCCTCCTTCATACGACGCTTATGGAAATTTAGAAATAAAGGTTTCATCACCGGTTCAAACGACACTTTTTTCCATTTTCACGCTAAAATCAGTCGTATAACACGGTGGAGATAGGATTCGAGCTCTTATCTTTTTCAATTCCCCGTATACCCGTCACTACACGTAGTCGGAGGACAATATGGAAGCTCACGATCTCCAAGTACGACTGACGAGAAAGCTGGATAGCCCCGGGTAAGCGACAGAAGGATATGAAGCCCGATTTTTAACTTCTATATCATGTCAAACCCGCAAGCGTCTTGTTGCGATGAGACACAAAAAAGCCCTCCTAACGATACGCTAAAAGGGCTTTAAAAATAACGATCCTAATCACCCTTAAAAATGGTGATTGGTTATCTCATGAATAATGTCGTGTTATTTAATTCATTAACATTCTTCCGGAGTTCCTGCATTCGTTGCCGTTTTAAAAGATGAGCCACACCCGCATGAGACGAGCGCGTTCGGATTATCAATGGTAAAGCCGCCACCCATCATATTTTGTTTATAATCAATCGTTACACCTTTTAAAAGTGGTGCACTTTCATCATCAATGACAACTTTTATACCATGCTGTTCTTCCACGGTATCGTCTTCTTCCACTTCTGTTGCAAAGCCTAAATTATATGACAGACCACTACAACCACCACCGGTGACTCCTACACGAAACAGAAGCGTATCATCACCTTCTTGTTTCATCATTTCTTTCACTTGGGCAGCCGCAGCTTCCGTGACTGTAATCATTCGAAAAACCTCCTTTTCGAGTGCACATGCAAAAAACCGTGTATGTGAAGTATATCGTTTTTTCGTTGTTCCTTCAAACAATCTGGCTTTTATTTGGGTAAAATTGTTTTTCTGGAGGAAAGTCTTTTTTTAATGAATCAAGTAATTTATTGTGTTCTTTATCAATTTCTTTACTATATTTCAACACGAGCGGATGACTCATCCCAAGATCTTTTGCTGTCATAATCATTTTCTCACGCAACACTTCCAAATATTCACTACGAACCACTGCCATCCCCCCTACAACTATGTTTCTTATATCACTTTTATACTAGAATTATTTTACCACTTTTCACTCGTATTGAAACAATATATTTTTGAAAGAATAGCTACACTTTGCTCAAAAACGAAACCAGTGTTGATTTCTAATCAAAATCAATACTGGTTTCGTTTATGTGAATCACCCACCACTTAACTTCGTTTGAAGTGGGGTCTTCTCGCTTCCACGAACATAGCTTGCAAGCAAGTCTTATACGTTCTCCACGAGCGTGAATTCAGGGCATTCCGACCCTACTGATACGAAGTGTTCTTTTATACCTTGGATTTTTACGCATACGAAGGAGCTTGGTTTTCGCACTTAATTCCGTACGCAACCTTATATATCCAATGATCAAAGAACTTTGTGAATCTATAATAACGTATGTTCGGTCAATTAGCAGCTTGACCGAAAGCCAAATCATCTCCACCTTATCGTTGGTTTTACTGCTCTGCACTCGATTGAAGATGGAGACTTCTAAGCTAAGAACATTAAAACATTGGATTTTCTTCTAAATACGTATATACATTCTCAACTAATTCTTCCGGTGTTTCTCCATCAACGATTTCTCCATTGACAAGAGCATACATGTTCATGGCACAATGACCGCAGTTTCCGAGACAACCATATTCTATAATATCCAAATTAGGATCTTTTTCCAATTCTTCTAATGCTGCTTGTGAACCACTAGCTAAGTTACTTAAACAAAATTCAATAATAGGATTCATCCTAGTTCACCTCTTTAGCCTCCTTCAAATTATCCTATCGCTCCTTTTGCGAGAAGTCAACTAAGAAATTTGCTATTTTTTAGACAACAAAAGACTGTCACCGTATTGTTGAAAAATTGCCATATAATCGTTATAATTAAAATGACCAAGGTCAATTTTATTTCGATTGCAATCATTTGTTTTCCATGTGGAGAGATACATATTGAAACGAACAGAGAAAAAGTTACAAACGAGAGAAAAAATATTAAAGGCTGCCGTTTCTCTTTTTCGCGAAAAAGGTTTTGAAGCGACCACCGTCCAAGAAATTACGGAAATCGCTTCCATCGCAAAGGGCACCTTTTTTAATTATTTTCCAACGAAAGAGTCCATCATGCTGGCTCTTGCAGAAGATCGGCTTCATCAAATTCATCAATACATAACAACTTATCGCCTGGACAAGTTGCCGACATTATCCAAATTGCGGGCTTATGTTAGTTATTTGCTTGGGGAGTATCCTTTAAACCAACATTTAACTCGAAATGTGTGGCGGCATGTCATTGAAAATGAATCCACTATCTTCAACATATGGAAGCAAGTCTTACAAGAAGGGATACATCAAGGAGACGTAAAAAAAGATACGGACGTAACGAGTTGGGCCCATATTATTAATAGTCATTTTTATTATACTCTCGTCACTTCTAATGAGCCATCTTTAGATGGATTCTTAAATCAACTCATGGAACTTCTTCACACTAGTTTAAATGGAATATTAACAAAAAGGGGACATCGTGCAATGAAAAAATTAGTTATTTTAGGTGGAGGATATGGAGGAATGCGGTTAATTCAACGACTGCGTCCGCACGAAATTCCTAGCGATATTGAACTCATACTTGTTGATAAACTTCCATATCATTGTTTAAAAACAGAATACTATGCCCTTGCTGCCGGTACACAATCTGATCATGAAATAAGAGTGCCTTTTCCGGAGCATAAACGGTTAACGCGGCATTTCGGAACCGTAGAAAGCATTGATTTAGAAAATCAACTCGTCCATTTAAAAGGAGAAGACCCTATATTCTATGATTACCTTGTGATCGGACTCGGTGCGGAAGATAAATATCATGGTGTCCCTGGAGCGGAAGAACATACGTATAGTATTCAATCCATGGAAGACACTCGCAGAACGTCTGAAACATTAAACAACTTGCCTGCTAACTCAGTCGTTTCTGTTGTGGGAGCTGGATTAAGCGGGGTTGAAATCGCCAGTGAACTGCGAGAAAGTAGGCACGATCTTCAAATTAAGTTATTTGATCGCGGGGAAACGATTTTGCCTATGTTCCCGAAACGACTGAGCAATTACGTACAAAATTGGTTTGAAAAACACGATGTTGAAGTAATTAGTAATTCTAACATTACGAAAGTAACCGAAGAAGGGCTATATAATCATGATGAATTTTTACCAAGTGACGCCACTATTTGGACAGCTGGGATTCAACCAAATAAAGTAGTGCGCAAATTGGATGTAGAAAAAGACTCCTCTGGACGAGTGATTTTAACAAACCACCACCATCTTCCAAACGACGAAAATGTGTTTGTCGTCGGTGACTGCGCTAGTCTGCCACACGCCCCAAGCGCCCAATTAGCAGAGGGGCAAGCGGATCAAATTGCAACCGTATTAAAAAAACGATGGCACGGAGAACCATTGCCGGATAAACTTCCTACGATAAAATTAAAAGGGGTGTTAGGTTCACTCGGTAAAAAACAAGGATTTGGTGTCATGGGAGAAACTGCTCTGACCGGTCGGGTTGCCCGTCTGTTAAAAAGTGGTGTGCTTTGGATGTATAAACACCATTCTGGCGTCTAATTTTAAAATGAACAAGTATCTTTGGTTGTAATAAACAATGCTTTCATAGTAAAATGTATGTAAACCCTTTTTGACGATGGATATCATCTGCTCTAATACGATATAATAGGGAGAGAAAGGAGAGATGGAGCATGCCAGAAACTACTGACATGCACGCTCAAGTTCAAGAAGTACTTGATAAACTTCGCCCATTTTTATTACGCGACGGTGGTGACGTAGAATTAGTCGATGTAGAAGACGGCATCGTAAAAGTTCGTTTGATGGGTGCGTGTGGCTCTTGTCCTTCATCAACCATTACATTAAAAGCCGGAATTGAGCGCGCACTTTTAGAAGAAGTACCGGGAGTTAAAGAATTAGAACAAGTATTTTAATCGTGCATAGAATGCGGGAAATCCCCTAAAATAAATTTCCAACACCTCCAATGAGGATGTTGGAAATTTTTTATTTTGACTTATAACGAAGAAAATCGAGTATTTTCTTTTTTCACTTGCACACCAAAAGCATCGGGATTGGCCAATTCTATTTCAAAACAAGGATAGGCTCTTTCTAATTTCGAAGCCACTTTTTTTCCTCTTCCTTTGGGAACAAAACTGATGACTGTAGGACCTGCACCGCTTAACGCTGCTCCATATGCCCCGTACTGCTTCATATTTTGTATCATCTCCGTCAATTCCGGAATGAGGGCTGCACGATGTGGTTGATGAAATATGTCTCTCGTCATCATTTCACCAGCAAGTTCCCAATTGTCTTTTAAAATAGCTGCGACAAGCACATTACTAATAGAACTACCCTTCACCGCTTCGTGAAAAGGTAATTCTTGCGGCAATACTTCCCGTGCTTTTTTCGTAAGTAACTCGGAAGAAGGGACCGCTAACACAAGTTCCACCGTTGGAACTCCACAATGAACTATTTTCGTGTCTTCCTCTGTGTGAGACCCGACAATGAGACCTCCATACAGACATGGTCCGACATTATCCGGATGTCCTTCCCAAACACTTGCAAATCTCATTTTTTCTTCTTCCGATAAAGAGGCTCCAGTTAGTTGGTTGGCTAATTCAATCGCTGCAATAATCGCTGCAGCACTACTTCCTAACCCTCTCGCTAACGGAATATCACTCATCATATGCACCCGACATGGAGGAAGTTCTTTTCCCACTTTCGCAGCAAGAGCATGGGCAACTTCGTAAATCAGGTTGTTTTCATCTTGAATGATTTCCTGAAGTTCTGGGTCACGAGAAAAAAATTCCCAAGAAGTAGCACGTTCTACTTCAAGTGTTAAGTAACGATTCACAGCAAGACCAATAGAGTCAAACCCTGGACCTAAGTTTGCTGAACTGGCTGGAACCGTAATGATCAGCCGTTCACTTTCCACCAGAGGCACCACCTTTTAACTTCTCTAAAAATGCCTTCTCATTATTAGGAATTAGGGTTGGTTTTACTGTGACGGTATCCATCGCAGTGTTTGGATCTTTTAACCCATTCCCTGTTAATACAGCGACCACTTTCGAACCTTTTTTGATGGAGCCATTTTCTAGTTGTTTTTTCAGTCCTGCAATCGAAGCACAGGAAGCAGGTTCTGCAAATACGCCTTCTTTTTGAGCAAGCAGTTGATACGCTTCTAAAATGTCCTCATCGGTGACCGAACGAATCGCACCATTGGACTCCATTGCTGCTGCTTTCGCTTGTTTCCAGCTGGCGGGATTTCCAATTCGAATCGCAGTCGCAACCGTTTCCGGTTCTTCAATTACTTGATCCTTTACAATCGCAGCAGCTCCCTCCGCTTCAAAACCATGCATTTGCGGAAGGCCTGTCCGTTTTTTCTCGTTATATTCTTTAAAACCTTTCCAATAAGCGGTAATATTCCCGGCATTTCCTACCGGGATTGCCAATACGTCCGGTGCTTCTCCTAATACGTCACATATCTCAAAGGCAGAAGTTTTTTGCCCTTCAATGCGGTACGGATTCAACGAATTGACGAGGGTTAGATTTTCTTTTTCACTGACAAAACGAACGATTTCTAAAGCATGGTCAAAGTTTCCTTGGATTTCAAAAACTTCCGCACCATACATCACTGCTTGCGCTAATTTTCCAAGGGCAATTTTTCCTTCTGGTATGACGACAATCGTGCGAAGTCCAGCACGAGCCCCGTAGGCCGCAGCTGCAGCAGAAGTGTTCCCTGTCGAAGCGCAAATAATCGCTTCACTTCCTTCTTCTTTCGCCTTTGCTACGGCCATTACCATTCCTCTATCTTTAAAAGAACCGGTCGGATTGACTCCTTCTGTTTTGACGTAAATCTCCGCTCCCCATTCTTCTGATAATTGCTCTAAATAAATGAGTGGCGTGTTCCCTTCATGTAACGTTAATAAAGGGGTGTTTTCATTGATTGGTAAAAAATCTTTATAAGCATGTAATAACCCTTTCCATTGACCCATTTAAGACTGTCCTCCCTCTACGCGATAACTGCTCTTGATGTCTATTACAACATCCATTTTTTCTAACTGTTGATATATTCTCTCATATGCAGCTCTCGTTGTCATGTGTGTTACAATCACAAGTTCTGCCGCCGGTTGTTCTGTTTGTAATGGCCATTGTAATAATTTCTCAAAGCTAACTTCTTCTTTTGAAAATAGCGAAGTAATTTCATCAAACGCCCCGGTTTCATCTTTTACGTGAAGACGTAAAAAGTATTTCGCTTCCACTTCTTCATCCGACTTTAACACTTTTTCATGAAGAGCAGTAGGTGGGAATTGTCCTGTCACATCGAGACGAATATTTTTCATAACAGTGACAAGATCGGAAACGATCGCAGTAGCAGTTGGTAATGAGCCCGCACCAGGTCCATAAAACATTGTCTCGCCTACTGCTTCTCCGTATACATAAACGGCATTAAATTCATCATGAATGGAAGCAAGAGGGTGATTATTTGGAAGAAGCATCGGTTGCACAGTCACTTCAATTCTTCCATCTTTTCGCTTTGCCAAACCAATTAATTTCAACGTATAACCAAGTTGACGACAGTATTCCATATCTTCCGTAGTCACGGTAGTAATTCCCCGAACGACCACATCTTCTAAATTGACATTCATAGAGAAGCCAAGGGAAGCTAAAATGACCATTTTCCTCGCCGCATCTAATCCTTCCACATCTGCCGTTGGATCACTTTCCGCAAACCCCAGTTCTTGTGCCTCTTTCAGTACTTCTTCATAATCTCGGCCTTCTTGATCCATTTTCGTTAAGATATAATTCGTCGTTCCGTTGACAATTCCCATGATTTTCGTCAATCGATCCGAAGCCAAACCGTCTCTTATTCCACGAATGACAGGAATGCCTCCTGCGACACTCGCCTCAAAAAATAAATCACAACCATTTTCTGTGGCCGCATTGATGAGTTCTCTTCCATATAACGCCATTAAATCTTTATTTGCGGTAACAACGTGTTTTTTGTTTTGAAAAGCAGACAATAAGTAATCTCTAGTTTCATGGGTTCCCCCCATTACTTCCACAATGACATCAATTTCCGGGTCTTCCAATATCTCTTCTGCCTGCTCTGTTAAATATATATCGTCTAAGGAAACATCCCGTTTTTTATCTTTATTTTGAACGAGTACTTTACTTATTTTTACTGAGCAACCTACTTGATGTTCTAACTCTCTTTGATGATTATGAATAATTTCTACGACCCCGCTACCTACCGTTCCTAACCCGAGTAAACCGACAACGATTTCGCGCTTCATTTCACCCACTCCTTTTTACCCCATCATTCTTCTCTATCTCATTTGTTTCGCTCAGAGAAACAATTGTTTTTATACAATGGACATTATATAAGTTTATTTTGTTTTTTACAAGGACTTTCTTTCCATTCGGTCGCAATAAATGTTCCTCGGGAATATCACATGGATGGTCGAAATAGCCAAGTTGGAACATCTTCTTCATTAGGCATATACGCGCGCAGGAAGTGTGCTAATTTTTCTAAAGTAGCTGGTTCTTTCTTCCACAATTCTTGCAGCTTTACTTCCAGCCCTTCCCTATCTTCCATTGCTTCTTGTTGATACGTCTCTTCTATTGTATGGATGTACTCATATGGAAACAGCAATCGTCCAAAAAGAAAGTGACGACTTCGTTCTGTGAGTGGATAAATATGTTCGTATAAAGACAAATTGTCGAACATTTTTTTTATATTTTCTTCATGCCGCAACCACTCTGCAATGTCCCGAGTAGGATGGTCATATAGCCAATCTGTTGGCAATTTTACATATTCGCAATGCTCCGACACAGCTAGCCATGTAGATGGAGTAAAAGTATGATGGGCAATGACCCCATGTACCCAATCTGCCGACGATGTTTTTCGTTTGAACCATTGTATCGCATTTTCCGTTCTACCAACATAATAAGGAAATGTTTCCATAAAAAATTTATCCAAGGATGACTGTGTTCTTTTTTTTCTCACTCGTTTATACCATTCTTCTAATTGTTGTAGGCGAACATCCCACCAGTGACACCAACGTTCACTAAAATAAGTGTCTAATACCGTTTCAGAAATCGCTCTTCCTTTTTCGTGAAAAAGAGCAAGGGCACCTAATTCTTCGTCATTCCAATCCCGTTCTTTTTGAATGAGTGGAAGGCGAAAAAGCAGATAGAACTCTTCCGCGAACGTAGTCATCATATCCCCTGATACGGTGGGGACTGCTTGTGCCAATGCTCGTTCTCCTTGTTGCTCTAAATAATAAGCCCATTGCCATTTTTCTTTCCATCTTTCTTCGGTTTCATGAAAAGGAACAAAAACAAAATACTCTCCGTCACTTTCAAAGCCATCATATGGGCCGATGCGTAGCCATTCCTCTGCTTTCTTTCCGTATCGTTCATACAGATGGTGGTCATACATCCCCTCACGTCTCCTCATGCATCTGCTGTTATCTCCATATTTATGAGTCATTTTGACGTGACAGAACAACTCCGGATAGATTCCATCCATCCAGCGAACAATAAAAAGAAAAACAGAACATTCGGAAGGAGATCAATATGACGCATTACACCAATGATTCCTTAAAAGAAAAAGCAAAAGAAGCACTTGCTGAACGAGGGGTTGCGTTAAAAGACATTGCATCCCTCGTATTATCTTTACAAAAGGATTATGTAGACGATCTCAGTGCCGACACCTGCCTAGAACACATTGATGCGGTGTTGTCGAAACGAGAAGTGCAACATACCATTCTCACAGCCATCGAATTGGACACGTTAGCAGAAAAAAATGTCTTATCAGAACCGATCTCTACCATCATACAATCGGATGAAGGATTGTATGGAGTAGATGAAGTATTGGCTTGTTCTATTGTGAATGTATATGGAAGCATCGGTTTCACTAATTTTGGGTATTTAGATAAAGAAAAAATTGGCATATTAAAAACATTAAATGATAAAAAAGCTGGTAATTGCCACACTTTTCTCGATGATATAGTTGCCGCCATTGCTGCCGCTGCTTCTAGTCGCTTAGCACATCATCTTGCTTCCGACAATTAAATGATCCAATCGGATAACGACGAAATGCTATAAGTGGGAGGGATGTCTTTCTTTTCTAATGCTCGTTTAGAAGTCACTCCCGTTTGAACGTGAATCGTATCGATGTTGGCATTGATACCGGCTCGTATATCGGTATCGTAGTTATCTCCTACCATCACAACAGTCTCTCTTTTGACGCCAAGTCTTTCTATTGCTTGTTCGATCATCATTTTCTCTGGCTTTCCTACAAAAATTGGTCGTTGTCCTGTCGCGACGGTAATAACGGAAGTGAGCGCTCCATTCCCTGGATATAACCCGTCTTCGGTAGGAATGGCGCTGTCGTTGTTTGTTGAAATAAAAGTAGCACCGTTTCTTACTGCAATGCACGCTTTTGTAAATTTTTCGTATGTAATTTTCCGATCTAGACCAACGACAACGTAAGCAGGATGATCTTCTTTTACTTTCATTCCTGCCTCAGAAAGAAGAGTTTTTAACCCAGATTCCCCGATCACGTACACAGATTTCTCTTTATCTTGTTGGGAAATGAAGTGAACAGCTGCTTCTCCCGATGTAATAACTTGTGACGGTGTAGCTTTTATCCCCATGTTCTGTAGACGTTTAGCAACGGTTGCTGGTGTGGCGGTGGAATTGTTGGATACAAACATATAAGGAATGTCCTTTTGATATAACGTATGAACGAAATCAATTGCTGCTAAAAGTGGTTCGTTCCCCCGATAGATCGTTCCATCTAAATCAAACAAATAAGCCTCATAATTCTTCATGTCACCTACTCCTTATCATCCGGCAAAAAAGCAGACACCGGTCCGAGTTCCTCATCTAAATAAGCTTGGACTCTCTGTGGAAATTCCTTTATTGCTTGATGATTTTTTGTTAAAACGTGAAGAAAGTGAGCGTGATCAATTGTCGTATAAGATTGAACGAGTAACTTCCGCAAACCAATGATAGCTTTTAGCTGATCGGCATTTTCTTTTGTCACGACTTTTTCGTCCCATAAAATATCAATAATATCTATGTAACTTCCCGGGTCTCTCATAATAAAACCATCAATCATCTGATTTCCTACATCAATGATTGCCTCCACCCAACCTTGCGCAATACGTTCTAATGCTAATCGTTCCACTTTACTTTGTAAAGGTTTTATCTCCTCAAAAGGAGCATGTAACGATTCAATATATGCAAGCGTCTCCTCTATTTTCTTTCGATCAACAAAATACAAGGAACTGACACTCCTCTCTGTATCTTATTTCATCGTTCATTATATCACACTCGCATGATTTCCTTCGTTGAAGGGAAAAGTACAAAAGGAAAGGGGAGATAATGATTGGAAAACAATTATAAAAAAGCTCGTATCGCACATGAAGGCTCTAACAACTATACGGATTTTACGAACGTGGAAGTGGGCAGAAGGTATCTTGTACCGGAAGAAATTCCGGAAGGGCCCTATGGTTCTCCGATAGAAGCGTCCCTACAAAAAACAACGCCGTGGAAAAAGCAGCAACGAACGTATAGTGCCTATAATTACGAGTACAAAGCACAACATGCCGACTTCCCGCGGAAATATCCTGGGGCGCACCCGGTACATGATGACCCTGATGACCACGAAGAATATTTATACACGTCAAGGTAATTGTCATCTTTCCTTTCACTTCTTTCATTGAAAAAGAGAGCTGTTCCAAATAAATGATTGGGACAGCTCTTCCTCGTTTTTGTCAGTAATGATTCGTTGTGGTGGAGCGGCGGATTTTTTTCACAACAAAATATGCGCAACCAAAGTTACAATGTTCGTATATGTAATCCTCTAACGTAAATATTTTCGTATCGTGCGGTACCTTTTTGCGGGAATTATCAAAGAAACCTTTTAAACGTAACTGTTCGTACGCCCAATCCCCTACGACATAGTCATATTTATTTAAAACGTCGCTGTATCGTTCGATAAAAGCATCTTCGTTCCAACCATCGCGGACGTTCTCAACTAATTCAAATCGTTGTCCTTGTACTTGTACGATGGTATTGTTATTTTCATTTTCACTTTGTACTTTCACACTCGCCACCTCCTGACAAAAACATGCTCGCAACCAATGACACCCTCTAAGGACTTATTCAAACTTTTTTGCTTCTTGTAACACTTGCGCTTCATTTACTTGCTCATCGGCATGATAAGAAGAACGAACGAGTGGCCCCGATTCACAATGGCTAAAACCTTTCGACATCGCAATCTCTTTAAACTCGGCAAATTCTTCCGGCGTATAGTACTTTTTCACGGTTAAATGTTTTTTCGTCGGTTGTAAGTATTGACCAATCGTCATGATATCTACGTTGTGGGCACGCAAATCATCCATCGTTTCAATAATTTCTTCCTTCGTTTCGCCCAAACCAACCATGAGACTCGATTTCGTCGGAATGTCCGGATGCATTTCTTTCGCGCGTTGTAAAAAAGTTAAGGAACGATCATACGTTGCTCTTGCGCGGACTTTCGGAGTCAACCGACGGACCGTTTCAATATTGTGATTTAAAATATTCGGACGGGCGTCCATTAAAATTTTCAAGTTCTCCTCTATCCCCATCATATCCGATGGCAATACTTCAATGGTACAATAGGGATTTCTGCGTCTCACCGCCCGGACCGTCTCAGCAAAAACTGCTGCGCCTCCATCTTTTAAATCGTCCCTTGCCACTGCCGTAATAACGACGTGCTTAAGACCCATTTGTTCCACTGACTCTGCTACTCTTTCAGGCTCTTGCCAATCTAATTCGGTTGGAAGGCCGGTTTTCACCGCACAAAATCGACAGCCACGCGTACATACATCACCTAATATCATAAATGTTGCCGTTTTTCTTTCTGCCCAACACTCATGAATATTCGGGCACTTCGCTTCTTCACAAACGGTGTGAAGATTTTTTTCGCGCATCATTTTCTTTAAACCTTTATATGAATCATTGGTATTTAATTTAATCTTAAGCCAGTCAGGTTTCCGGAGATATTCTTCCGCTTTTGCCACTCATCATCACTCCATTCTCTTTCCCCAATCGTTTATTATACTTTAACACGTCCCGATGGATAAGGACAAATATAAGAATTGTTTCCATACTTTGGCCCTCATGAAACCGTTGATTTGCGGAAACCTATAAAAACAACCGCAATAAAGGAATGGGAAATTATGATGAAAAAAATCGTCGTATGCTGTGTACTTCTTTTAGGCTTTAACGTTTCTTTTGAATTGGATGTCTCGGCAAAAGAAGAGCAAGAAGACGTATACGAAAAACGACTTGCTTTGTACAAAAAAACAGAAGCAGTCACAGGCGTGCCATGGTACTGGTTAGCAGGAGTGGACGCGTATGAACGAGGAATTCGTAAAGCGAAACCAACCGACCATGGTGCAAGCGGCGTTATTCACATTTACTTTTCGCCGCAGGAATGGGTCGGTCCGCTAAACATGAAGATGGATGACGAAGACCCGGTCTCCATTGCACTGTTCGAAGGGGTGGGACAAGATGGCAATGGGAACGGAAAAGCCTCTTTAGAAGAAGATGAAGACATTTTGTATACATTCGCACGCTATTTACAAAGTTACGGATACGATGATGAAAATATCCGTATTGGATTATGGGATTATTACCAGAGAGATCAAGCAGTAAATATTATTACCGGACATGCGCGTCTTTACAAAAAGTTCCAACAATTAGATATTGAAGACGAGCGAGCTTTTCCAGTTCCTCTTCATTATAACTACAGCTATCGAAGCACATGGGGAGACCGACGTGGTTGGGGAGGACGACGAATTCACGAAGGCACCGATATTTTTGCCGGTTATAATACTCCTGTTCGGTCCACTGCCTATGGTGTCGTTGAGTTAAAAGGATGGAACAAATATGGGGGATGGCGCATCGGTATTCGAGATTTATCCAACACATACCATTATTACGCCCATTTGAGTAGTTTTGCAGAAGGCCTTCAAAAAGGGGATCTTGTGAAACCAGGGGAAACGATTGGATATGTGGGGAGTTCCGGATATGGGAAACCTGGAACCCAAGGCAAATTCCCACCTCATCTCCATTACGGAATGTATCGAGACAACGGCTACACGGAATGGTCCTTTGATCCATATCCTTCTTTAAAAAAATGGGAACGAGAAGAAAGAAAACAGAGAGCCGACAGATGAACGACTCTCTGTTTTCGTTTTAACTTCTTTTGGATACTCTTCTTGCATGAACAATACTTGCAATTAGTCCACCCCAAATAATGAGAATCCCTAGAATCATCATAAAGATAGCGCTTCCAGTCATGATTCACTTGCCCCCTCATTCAAATTGTTTGCCTGATTTTTTTGCCAACGGATAAGCGTAAAGATGATCCCGACAACGAGAGCAAATAACGCGACGGCCCAACCGCTGTAATAAATGAAAATGTCTGAGTAACCTTCGTAGTTACCGGTCTCCGTATCAAACTGGCGGAGGAGGTTTAATTTAAATAAGTCAAACATCATATATCCTAACACAAGAGGCGTAATAATACTTAGCGAAAACTTCCAGAAAAAACCAATACGAATGCCTGAAGTGGTGTTCGCATGGTCTCGTAATACATTTAACTTTCGCATAAACCAAGCGATTGCCACTACTTCTACTAAGCCAATGAGCGCTACCCCGAACTGGTTAATGAAATAATCGGCCGCATCAAGGAAATAAAGACCTCCATTGGTAGCGTATATCAAAGAAATAACAGCCGCTAATCCTCCACCAATGGCAACAGAAGTGCTTCTCGAAATACCAAACTTATCAGACAAACCTCGAACATACGTCTCAGAAATGGAGATTAAAGATGATAACCCTGCCAGCACCAGTGAAGCAAAGAATAAAAATCCGAATAAGCCATTTAACGCTGGAAATTGATTAATAATTTGTGGAAAAACAACGAATGCCAGTCCCACTCCGCCTGCAACTACATCTTCAATGGCGACTCCCGCTTGACCTGCCATAAATCCTAAAGCAGCAAACACACCAATTCCGGCAAGTAATTCAAAGCTGGAGTTACCAAAACCAGTAATAAAGGCATTATTTGTAATATCTGATTTCTTTGATAAATAACTAGAATACGTAATCATAATGGCAAAAGCAATCGACAAGCTAAAGAAAATTTGACCATATGCCGCGATCCACACTTCCCCAGAAGTAATAGCTGAAAAATCCGGTTGGAAAAATGCTTGTAAACCATCAAACGCTCCAGGAAGTGTCAATGCTCGGATAACAATAATAAGGAAAATAATTACAAGCGTAGGAATAAAAATGCGGTTTGCCAATTCAATGCCGCGTTGTACTCCTTTAAATAAGATACCGAGCGCAATAACCCAAACAATAATGAGTGGAATCACTACTCCCGGTACTAAGCCACCGACAATTCCTTCTGCATCAGAAATTTGTAAATATTCATTGAACAAAAATCCTTCCGTGTCTTCGCCCCAAGATAAATTAAAAGCATAAATACTGTAGGAAATAGACCATGCAATAATCACGGAATAATACGTGGAAATAACAAAGGCAACGAATACTCCCCACCAACCAATCCATTCAGCCTTTTTGTTCATTCTTGAAAAACTTAATGGAGCAGAACCACGATATTTATGACCGATCGTAAATTCCATGATTAGTAATGGGATTCCTGCCGTTAACAGTGCAAATAAATAAGGAATGAAAAAGGCACCACCTCCGTTTTCATACGCTACCGCCGGAAAGCGCCATATATTCCCAAGTCCTACTGCGGATCCAAGTGTGGCTAAAATAAAACCAGCACGCGTACCCCATTGTTCTCTCATTTACAACTCGCTCCTTTCTTATTAAAAAGTGAAAATTCAGATAAATCATGTCCGAATTATTTCATTTCTACTTCCTCCTTTCTGTTTATTACAAAGATTATAACATATTTTCCCAAAATAGTGAATAAAGTTGGAGGACTTTTCACTCCCCTTCCTGTTCTTCACCGGGAATCATTGCAGGCATTGCTCCTTCGTTTTCTCCGCGGTGATAATAGTACGGTACTTCTCCCGAAATAAAAACCATTCCAATCGGAATTTCTGTCGTGACAATCGCTTGTTCCGTGCCAAAGGGTATAATAATTCTTGCATCAACCGCAACTTCTAATGAAATCCGCAAATACGTATTATTTATTCCCGTCTCTTGAATGGATTCGCTAAGATTTGTCGTCACATCTCCAATCGGCATAAATCGAATTGGAATCAGTGGCCCTAATTGCGCAAGTAACGCATTATTTGTTGCTTTCCCGAGTGGAATTGCATGAATAATCCCTTCAGCTTCATTGTTTTCTGCTTTTAATTCTGCTATCGTTTTACCAGGCAATCCTCCTTTTTCCATCCATTTTAAATATTCTTGTACTTTTAGCGTCGCTTCTGATAATACTTCATTATATATTTCCGCATTAAATTGGACTGAAGTAACTTGCCCGTCACCGTTTTTTTCTACGTGTACCATTTCTTCCACATTTGCTCGGTCTACTACTTCCGTCCGGACGGCCTCATTGATGGCAGCAACGGCGATTTTTTGTGTTTCCGAGTGGGCAATATCCATGACTGCCGGTCGAATACTTTGATCTACAAGCCATACACCAAAAATCGTGCATAACATAAATAGGAAAAAGGAAAGAAGCAATACAGAGCGAAAGGGGAGCGGAGCTTTGAACCGCGTTTTTTTCAACATCAATACCCGTCCTCCTTTTCCTCGTTTTTCATGTATATGCAAAAAAGGACGGGAACAAACCAACAATTTATTTTCTTTTAAAAATATAAAACGTATGGGGGTACTTATTTTTTTCATCCACCGTGCCTTTCTCTTCCGAAACTACTTCCCATTCTTCCGTTGAAAAAGACGGAAAAAACGTATCCCCCTCAGGAAAAGCATGATGAATCATTGTGATATACATTTTTTCAGCCATCGAAAAAGTTTGCCGAAATAATGTTTCCCCACCAATGACAAACACTTCTTCTTCTGATTCGGCGTAAGGAGCAATGTCTTCCATTGCATGAATCACAATACAACCTTCTTGTTTGTAGTTTTCATCCCGCGTCAAAATAATATTTTTTCGATTCGGAAGCGGCCGACCAATCGATTCGTACGTTTTTCTCCCCATAATAATGGTGTGGCCGGTGGTAATTTTTTTAAAGCGTTGTAAGTCGTTTGGTAAATGCCACGGCATGCTATTTTCGTGTCCAATCACTCGGTTTTCATCCATTGCAACGATAAATGAAATCATACCGAGACTTCTCCTTTAATGGCTGGATGAGGGTCATACCCTTCAAGCGTAAAATCATCATAAGTAAAATCAAAAATATTTGTTATCTCTTTATTTAAATGCATCTGCGGTAAAGCCCGCGGCTCTCTTTTGAGTTGGGTTTTAATTTGTTGAATATGATTTAAGTAAATGTGTGCGTCTCCAAAAGTGTGCACAAATTCGAATGCTCGTAGCCCACACACTTGCGCAATCATCTTTGTAAGGAGTGCGTAGGAAGCGATATTAAAGGGCACGCCAAGGAAAACATCCGCACTTCTTTGGTACAATTGACAAGATAGCTTCCCATCGTTTACATAAAATTGGAAAAGACAGTGACACGGAGCTAGTGCCATTTCCTCTAATTCTGCTGGATTCCATGCACTGACAACAAGACGACGGGAATTCGGGTTTGTTTTAATTTCATCAATGACATTGGAAATTTGATCGACCGTTTTCCCATTTGCTCCTTCCCAAGCACGCCACTGCTTTCCATAAATCGGTCCAAGATCCCCATTTTCATCTGCCCATTCATTCCAAATGCGAACTTTATTGTCTTGTAGGTATGTGACATTGGTATCCCCTTTTAAAAACCAAAGCAATTCATGGATAATGGAACGCAAATGTAATTTTTTTGTCGTTAACAGAGGAAATCCTTCTTCTAAATTAAAACGCATTTGCCAACCAAATACACTAATGGTGCCCGTCCCGGTACGATCTTCTTTTTTCGAGCCATTTTCCAATATATGTTTACACAAATCTAAGTATTGTTGCATGTCTTATCCCGCCTTCTCGGTAAACATTATAATATGTCATTATACCAGATTCCATGGTACAGAAAAAAACAAAATGGAAGGGGATGTGTATTACACCCTATCCTTCCATAGAAATTACAAATATTTTAACGCTTCTTTTCCCGTCATTCCCTGTTTAACCCCTAATTCTTGGCCAGCCTTGGAGACGGATTCCATTGGTGCTTCCAACAATTCAGCAATTGTCCTTACTCCCATTGCTCGGGCAGCCGGCATTTTCCGTTTTGGCCACTTTTTATCCAACACTTCTATATCCAACGCTCCGCACATGATATATCCTTTTTCACCTGTCACAATTAAAAGCGTAGTTTCAGGTAATTCAACAACAATCGAAGTGTACCATTTATCATGCAGTAATAACGGATCCATCGAAATCATCGTAAACTCTCTTCCCCCTTTCTCCTACATACATATGCAAGGAAAGGAAAGAGAAACACCGATTTCTCTATGGTTTATAAGGAAAACGTTTTTCTAATACGTGAGCGAGAACGTCTCTAATCGTTTCCGGCATAAAATACTTTTTCGGACCGCTTTGACTCAAACCTGGAAACAGAGGACCAAAAGTAAACATATCCGCTGTGGCAAGAGAGTACGTTTTGTCGGATTCCAACGATTGGCCGTTGATGGTAATATTCTCCACATAATTTTTGTCTTCTATTGTTTTTACCTCAACCTCTAAACCGGCAAAAGCCATGCGTCCAATTTTTTTTCCACGAAAACCAAATCCTTTCAGCGGAAGATGAATCATTTGTGGCGTAAAGGACTGAGCAATTGTTTCCTTTAAAATGGCGCCTTTCACTTGAATGAGACATGGGTTCACAGGATGAGGACAGAGACGATGGATATCTCTTCGGGTAATTTTTCCGTGATGAAGCGGTTCTAATAACAGTCCTGAGTTGACCATCGCAATTTCCGCTCCGCACCATTCTTTCAATCCTTCCGCTAACATATTGGCAAAATAAGATGGAGAGGTCCATGATAAACTAAATGGTTCCGGGACGTCCGCAATGGTTTCCTCTAACACTTTTTGCGAAGAAGCTTCCAACCTTTTTAGTAATTGAACCGTCTCGGAAGAAGGAGACTCTTCTCTCACATGTACTGCAGCACCTTCTTTTTTCACTATTTTTCTATTCGTTTGATCATAAAGTAATTGCACTCTTCCCACATAAAAACTGTTCCTTCCACATTGGGCAATGAGGGTGTCATTTACTTCTTCCGCTGTTTTTAATAAGTGATGCGTGTGCGCTCCTAAGATGACATCAATCCCCGAAAACTTTTCAGCAATTTCTCTATCTTGCGGATAGCCGAGGTGAGAAAGTAATACGACAATGTCTGATTGTTGCTTGACGGTTTCTAATAGTTCGGGCAATAATTCAAACGGGTCTTTTACTTTCCAACCTAGCTCTTGATAAAATGGATAAAAAGGAATTGTTACTCCAATCAAACCAATTCGAATTCCTTCTTTTGTTGTCACAACCTCGTAAGGCTTGACCCAAGTAGGACGCTTGCCATTTGGTTCAAAAAGATTCGCTAACAATACTTGAAAAGTAGCGTTTTCATATAACGTATCCAGCTCTTTCTTTGACAATGTAATCCCTTCATTATTTCCAATGGTGACAAAATGTACGCCTGCCTCATTTAATAATTGAACATTCGCCTTCCCTCTTGTTGCTTCCGAAATAGGATGCACGCGATCGACATGATCACCGATATCCAAAAATAAATATGTTTCTTGTTTTTTCTCATGGAAGTGGCGGCGTTTCTTCAAATATGACACCGCTTTTGACCATTGATGAAGGTCACTGTGTAAATCATTTGTATGATAGAAATGTAACGGAATAAATTGTGACAATACATGCACCGCCTTTGTTATGAAGCTGTCCAAAAAGTCATGATTGGTGACTTTTTGGACATTTTTTTGTTATCGCTTCATCAAAAATTGCTTCTGGAAACGTCTCTTGTCCGAATAGGCATGTTTCCAACACCAAATGGTTGATGGAAGTAAGTCATGGATGGGTCATGTTATCGTTTCATATAAAAATAGCTAATGGAAGCAGGCCATGAATGACTCATAACACTGTTTCATTCAAAAATGTCTGATGAAAGCAAGTCATGGATCGCTCATGCCACCGTTTCATTCAAAAATAGTTTGTGGAAACAAGCTATGAATGGATCATGGCACCGTTTCAATCCAAACACCATTGTGAAAGCAAGCCATGCACGATGTATGGCACCATTTCAGCGCTAAATGATTGTTGAAAGGAACTCTCGATTTATTTTTCAGGACTTATTAGACAGCCTCTTTGATTATGCCTAACATTAAATTATCATCCGGAAAATCCTTGCCAAATTAATCGAATTCCGATCACAATTAGAAAAATGCGTAAAAAAGTAACGAGCGTATCACTTTTAATTTTCCGATTAATATAAGAGCCTGTTTTTGCTCCAAACCATGCTCCAGGGATTAAAGCCAACGCATAAAGCCACTCGACATTTCCTAGATAAATATGCGAAACAGAGCTTACTAGAGACGACAATAATACCATAAACATGGATGTCGCTACCGCTAAATGAGGGGGGAATCCAAATAACAGAATCATCACCGGCACCATGAGAGACCCGCCCCCAATACCAAACAAACCAGAAAGCATCCCTACGACAAAAGCAATGACAATCGCTACTCCCGGAGTAAACCCATATACTACTTCCGTTCCATCTGGCGCTATGTACGTTCTCCGAATGCCTTTTCCTTTGACTGGAAGCGGACGAACTTTATCTCGAAAAAGCAATATAAACGAAGTAATTACAATAAAAATTCCGAAAAAAATTAAAAAAGGAGCGACTTCGATGCCTTTATTGAGCCATACTCCAAATAAAGCACCTGGTCCACTACCGATAAAAAATATCCAACCTGATGTATAATCGATGCTTTGCTGTTTCATGTAAGCGAGTGTTGAAGAAAGTCCGGTAAAAATCATAATAAGAACGGACGTCCCCACTGCAATTTGAGGGGTCACGCCTTCGAGAAAAGGAAAAATCCCTCCCAAGAACAACAAAGCAGGTACAACAATAATCCCCCCTCCAAGACCTAATAAACTACCTAACGTCCCAGCAAGAAAACCTATCATTAGCAGTATTAAAAATGTAATAATCATATGAACCTTCTTTCCCCATGTACCAGTCATAGGATAACTTTCTTTTTATTTTACTACGATTCCTTCTTTCCTCAAAATATTTGCCATCAAAAAAATCGGGGCATGATGGACCCCGAGTTTAGATGATATTTATTATCATATTTGGCTGTGGTGGTATGTCGTTTCTTTCGATATCTCCATCTTGCTTTGGAAACGTAAACGGAACGTCGTGAATGAAGATATCTAATGTTTCTCGTAATAACTCTAGTGTTAGCCATTCTCCAGGACAACGGTGGCCAATCTCAAAGTCCCCTCCTCCTTGCGGGATAAAAGAGAAAGGAGTTTCTTTCCAGTTGATAAACCGATCTGGATCAAATAGGTGAGGATTTTTCCAAATGGCAGGATCGTGATTCGTACCATACAAGTCCAGTAACGTTAACTTTCCCTTTTCAAATTCATAACCATTCCAAATAAACGTTTCTTTTACTCGTGCGGCCAAAAAAGGGAAAAATGGATAGTAGCGTCGGACTTCTTGAATAAACCGTTCCCCTGCCTCTTTTCCTTGCGATTTTATTTTCTTCATTTCTTCTGGATAATCACGCATTGCTAAAAACATGACATCGACGTAGACAGAAACTGCAACCGTGGGACGTAATAGGTTGAGTATTTCCACAGCGGCGATATTTGGTGATAGGAAGTTGCCATGAGCATCTTTATACATTGAAAAATGATATAACAGACGGTTTTGATCAACCGTTTCCTTTCCAGCTCTCACTTTTTCCACTAATTCTTCCAGCCATTTTTCAGCTTTATTACGAAAAAAACGCGCTTTCCAATGTTTCGGGCCTATATGAGCGACGTGTTCAAACAAATCATTTAATTCGTCTACCCAATCGGAAACTTTCTTTTCTTCGAAAGGAATGCCACACCATCTCAGTGCCACACGTGTGAAGACAATTTGAGAGGCTTCACGCACATGGAGTTCTTTCTCTGTGTGAGCAAGGAGATGATTCCATTCTTTACGCACAAGTTGACGTATTTCTTGCAAGGTATCGTTACTCATCAACGACATAAACATCTTTTTCCGGTGGCGATGTTCTCTTCCATCTAACCCTTGAACACCTCCTTTACCGAATAACGTCTTTTGCACTCGGCCAGGAGCGGCATTTTTACGGACAAATTTATCTTCATCATAAAACAATTCCGCTTCTTCTTTTCCGACTAAACCATACACTTTTTCTCCTAATAGTCTTGTCTCAAATACCCGAGAGTGGAATTTATCTTTTCGATTCATCATAAAGTCATAGCCTTCTCTTAACAATTGTAACGTGTGATCGAGTCCTTTTTCTACTGGCATTTCTCGGTGCGACACGACGAATAACCTCCTAGATATTGTGGTCATTCGTATGTTGCCCTAATGTATCTTTCTCAATCGTGAATATGCAAGGGAAACCACCACTTTAATCCAACAACCCGAGGCGGTTCGCTGCTGTCGCAAACTCCGATCTCGTTAACGGATGATTCGGTTTTTCCCCGTTCAGCACACCTTTTTTCATTGCTTTGTTCCACGCTTTTGCATGAACATCATATACTTGTCGACTAGGTTCTGCACTAAAAATAAGCATATTCAACGCAATGGCATCTGACTGATCTAGAGTGCCTTTTTTGTAGCGTTGTAACCATTGCTGATCGATGATGCCACGCTTTATTGCTCTTTCTAACTGTGTTTCATAGCATTTTCGCAAAGTTGGACTTGTTGGCCACATATACTTTGCTCCTTTTCCTAATTTTTTTAAATCAATTCGAAACCGATTCATACTAAAAGCTGGGCACTCTTTCCATTCGTAACCTGATACTTCGTGATGCCCCACTACTCTTACTCGGTTCGGCAGTTTATTTTTTATGTCACTGACTAATTCTAATGCTCGTCGCCACTGGATATCCGTCGGTTTTTCATGTCGAAAATCGCCAGGTAAAACGATGCCAAGAGAGTGCCTATTCGCGTTTCCTACATGCGGTGTCTGGATCGTCCAGTCATACCCCCATTTAATCTCTCCATTTGGCTCCACACCATACGTATAACCACCACATGACCAATTATTCGTGTAGACATGATAGCGGAGATATGCTTCGTAATTCGTACCACCTAGCCCCCTTCTCGTTGCCCCGTGATGGATGACAATTTTTCGAATAGCGCTCAAAGGTCTACGAATGATTCTTTTGGTTCGGTGTCTCGGTGCTCTCGAACGGATGTCTGTAATGTTCACTTTTCATTCTCACCTCGCTTCACTATAAGCATCTCGACAAATGCGCCTATCTTTTCCTTTTCACACCTCATCTTGTGTGAAGTAGTCTCCACCCCACAATAAACAGATATGCTTCATGATATGACGTACAAACCATAAAAATATGACGTACAAACCATAAAAATATGACGTACAAACCATAAAAAACCTGCCACATCCAATGTGACAGGTTTTTTTGATAAATATTAACCGATAGAGCCTTCCATTTCGAATCGAATGAGACGGTTCATTTCAACCGCATATTCCATCGGCAATTCTTTCGTAAATGGCTCGATAAAGCCCATAACGATCATTTCTGTTGCTTCTTCTTCGGAAATACCGCGGCTCATCAAATAGAAGAGCTGCTCTTCAGATACTTTCGATACAGAAGCTTCGTGTTCGAGAGTAATGTTGTTGTTTAAGATTTCGTTATATGGAATGGTGTCTGACGTGGATTTATTATCGAGTATGAGTGTATCACACTCAATGTTCGCCTTCGATCCAGACGATTTCCGACCGAAGTGAGCAATTCCCCGGTACGTTACTTTCCCACCGTGTTTAGAAATTGATTTCGAGACAATGGTGGAAGAACAGTTAGGGGCTAAGTGCATCATTTTTGCACCGGAGTCTTGGTGTTGACCTTTTCCTGCAATCGCAATGGAAAGCACGGTTCCTTTTGCCCCTTCTCCACGCATAATTACTGCCGGATATTTCATCGTCACTTTCGATCCAATATTTCCGTCAATCCATTCCATCGTTGCACCCTCATCAGCTACCGCACGTTTTGTCACTAAGTTATATACGTTTGGTGCCCAGTTTTGGATGGTCGTATAACGGCAGTATGCGTTTTTCTTCACGATGATTTCAACGACTGCGCTGTGAAGTGAATCGGTGGAATAAATTGGTGCGGTACAACCTTCTACGTAGTGCACCGAGCTATCTTCATCCGCGATAATTAATGTCCGTTCAAACTGTCCCATGTTTTCCGAGTTAATTCGGAAATACGCTTGAAGTGGTGTATCTGTCTTTACTCCTTTTGGAACATAGATGAAAGAGCCACCTGACCAGACCGCAGAGTTAAGGGCTGCAAACTTGTTATCAGACGGAGGAACGACGGTTGCAAAATATTTTCTAAAAAGATCTTCGTTTTCTTTTAGAGCGGAATCTGTATCTTTAAAAATAATTCCTTGTTTCTCCAAGTCCTCTTGCATATTGTGGTAGACCACTTCTGATTCGTATTGTGCAGATACACCTGCAAGATATTTTTGCTCTGCTTCTGGAATTCCTAACTTGTCAAACGTGTTTTTAATTTCTTCCGGCACTTCATCCCAAGATCTCTCTGAGCGTTCAGAAGGTTTGACATAATAGGTGATATCATCAAAATGGAGTCCTGTTAAATCGCCACCCCATTGAGGCATCGGTTTTTTATAAAAAATTTCCAAAGACTTTAACCGGAAATCAAGCATCCATTGTGGTTCTTCTTTCATTTCTGAGATTTCTCGTACAATTTCTTCCGTCAAACCTTTTTTCGAACGAAAAATTGATACGTCTTTATCTCTAAAACCGTACTGATATTCTCCTATTTCTGGCAATTGTTTAGCCATGTGAATGACCTCCTTTAGGAAAATCGAGTGAATTGCCGATTGTGACAATCCCTCTTCGTTATAATAGCTGTCTCATGATGACGTTCATCGCACCTTCCGCTGACATCTCTATGAGACAGCTCTCCCCAATGTCTCTTTCCTAATTATTTTCCTGTTCCTTTAGTCCTTTTTCCATGGCCTTCCACGCAAGTGTAGCACATTTAATGCGAGTAGGAAACTTTCGTACTCCTTCCAGTGCTTGTAAGTCACCGAGGTCGTACTTTTCTTCATCATACGATTCCCCTTGCATCATTTGCGAAAAAATGTGCGATATGTCAAGCGCTTCGTCCACTGGTAGTCCTTTAATGACCTCTGTCATCATGGAAGCGGACGATAAACTAATCGAACATCCTTCTCCTAAAAACTTCACATCCGTGACTTTGTCGTCTTCTATTTTCAATTGCAACTCAATTCGATCTCCACAAGTTGGATTATTCATATGAATATGAAGGGTGTCACCATTCAGTTTCCCACGATTCCGCGGGTTTTTGTAATGGTCCATAATCACTTGTCGGTAGAGTGTATCTAGATTCCCATTAAAAGACATCCCCGAAATACTCCTTTGCTTTTAGTAAACCGTCGGTCAGAATATCTATTTCTTCGAATGTGTTATATAAATAAAAACTAGCTCTGGCTGTTGCTGTGACATCTAACCATTTCATCAATGGCTGCGCACAATGGTGACCGGCTCTTACTGCAATTCCTTCTGCATCTAATACGGTTGCCACATCGTGCGGGTGAACACTCTCTAAATTAAATGTAATCAGTCCTGCTCTCTTTCTTGGTCCATAGATGGATAAATCATCAATTGTTTGTAATTTTTCAAAGGCATAATTGACTAGTTCCGTTTCATGTTGATGAATCTGATCCATTCCGATATCTTCAAGGAAATCAATCGCTGCGGCAAGCCCAATCGCACCTGCAATTATTGGTGTTCCGCCTTCAAATTTCCATGGGAGCTCTTTCCAGGTGGAATCGTATAGATCAACAAAATCAATCATTTCTCCCCCGAATTCCACCGGCTCCATTTGTTCAAGTAATGCCTTTTTTCCGTACAAGACACCAATTCCTGTCGGTGCTCCTAATTTATGTCCAGAAAAGGCATAAAAATCACAATCCAAGTCGGTCACATTTATTTTCATATGCGGAGCACTTTGAGCACCATCAATTACGGTGATAGCTCCTTGTTCGTGTGCCATGCGAGTGATTTCCTTCACTGGGTTCATCGTTCCCAACACATTGGAAACGTGAGAGATGGCTACGATTTTCGTATGATTTGTGATGGTTTTCTTCACGTCTTCTAATGTAATGGTTCCATCTTCTTGCAGGGGAATATATTTCAGTGTCGCCCCCGTTACTTTGGCGGCTTGCTGCCATGGAATGATGTTGCTGTGATGTTCCATTGGCGTAAGCACAATTTCATCGCCTTCTTTTAAAAACGCACGGGCATAACTATGAGCGACAATGTTCAAGGACGTGGTTGTTCCTCTTGTAAAAATGATTTCTTCCGTAGTATTTGCACCGATAAAAGAACGAACCTTTTCCCGTGCTCCTTCGTATGCATCGGTGGCCATTCCACCTAATGTATGAACCCCTCGATGCACATTGGAGTTATAACGGCGATAGTAATCGTCCACTGCTTCAATGACTCGCAATGGTTTTTGGGCTGTTGCTGCACTGTCTAAATATACGAGCGGTTTTTCATTGACTTGTTGATGGAGTATTGGAAACTCTTTGCGAACTTCTTGTACATCCATTATTGCACTTTCCTTTCAATCACTTCTGTTAAACGTTCTCTTACCGCTTGAAGAGGCAATTGATCCACGACTGGAGCAAGGAAACCGTGAATAATGAGTCTTTCTGCTTCTTTTTCTGAAATACCACGACTCATCAAATAAAACATTTGCATTGGATCAATTTGTCCAACAGAAGCAGCGTGTCCTGCGGTAACATCATCTTCATCAATTAACAAAATCGGGTTGGCGTCCCCTCGAGCACGCTCGCTTAGCATCAGCACCCGTTCCGTTTGTTCACCGTTCGATTTTGTTGCTCCTTTTTCTATTTTTGAAACTCCATTGAAAATGGAAGAAGCTTCATCTTTCATCACTGCATGGGTTAAAATCTGACCATCGGTATGTTTGCCGTGATGAACAATGTGCGTCAAGAAGTTTTGACTTTGCTTCCCTCGCCCTACAGAGACTGCTTTCGCATCAGCGTTAGCACCGTCCCCTTTTAAAATGGTTGTATTGTCGGAGAGTGTGTTTCCTTCATTCATTTGGCCAAGTGCCCATTTAATGGTAGCATCCTTTTCTGCATATCCACGACGGATGACGGAAGTGGTCATTCCTTTTTCAAAATGATCCACCCCACCGTAGGAAATGTTTGCTCCAGGTTTGGCGTATACTTCAGAAATGATATTTGCTACTGCATCTTGTTCAGAAAATGATACGTAATTTTCTAAATAAGTCACTTGACTGTTGTCTTCCGCAACGACAGTCACGTGATTAAAAATCGCTGCCTCTGGATCTTCTTGCCAGTAAATCGTTTGGAGCGGCTCTTCCATTTCTACGTTTTTCGGAACGTAAACGAAAACTCCGCCGTTCATCAATGCAACATGATGTGCTGTTAATTTATTTTCATCCACGTCCACTGCGTGACTCATAAAATATTGTTTTAATAAATCCCCGTGCTCTTTTGCCGCCGTTTCAATATCTACAAACAACACTCCCTGCTCTTTTAACCGTTCGCTAATGGAACGATAAACAAGCTTTCCATCCCGCAAAACGAGAATATTTTCTCCTTCACTCGCTCGATCGAGAAGAACTCTTACTTCTTCTGGCAATTCTTCTCTTTTTAATTCACCATAATCTCCAGTGACGTCATGCTTAAAAGAAGTAAAATTCCATGTTTTAATATTCGTTTTTTCTGGCTTCGGGAGTTCTAGCTTCTCTGCCAGTCGGACAGCAAGAAGGCGCTCCTCGGTGAGCCATTCAGGTTCTCCCCGACGTTGGGAGTACTCTTTTACATATTTTTCATCAAACGTCCATTTTGTATCCACTGACATCATCTATACCTCCCGTTTTTACGCTTCTTGCTCTTGTTCGCCAACTTTTTCGTTTTCAATTCCTAGTTCTTCTTTAATCCAATCATAACCTTCGTTTTCTAAACGTTCCGCCAGTTCAGCACCACCGGATTTTACGATGCGGCCTTGCATAATCACGTGTACTTGATCCGGTGTAATATAGTTGAGAAGACGTTGATAGTGTGTAATAATCAAACAGCCAAATTCAGGGTTTCTCATGCTATTCACACCGTTTGCTACAACCTTTAAAGCGTCGATATCAAGACCAGAGTCAATTTCATCTAATATAGCGAACTTAGGTTCTAACATCAACAACTGTAAAATTTCATTTCGTTTCTTTTCCCCGCCGGAAAATCCTTCGTTTAAATAACGTTGCGCAAAAGATGGATCCATTTCTAGCTGTTCCATTTTCTCGTCCATTTTTCGAATAAATTTCATTAAGGAAATCTCGTTTCCTTCACCACGTTTTGTATTGATGGCAGAACGCAAGAAATCAGAGTTTGTTACTCCGCTAATTTCACTTGGATATTGCATTCCAAGAAACAATCCTGCTTTTGCCCGTTCATCTACGTCCATATCGAGAATGTTTTCTCCGTCTAACAGCACTTTTCCTTGTGTCACGGTATATTTAGGGTGTCCCATAATCGCGGAGGCAAGGGTTGATTTGCCTGTACCGTTCGGACCCATAATTGCGTGGATTTCTCCACCTTTAATTTCCAGATTAAAATCTTTAATAATTTCAGTACCTTCCACTTCTACATGAAGATTTTCTATTTTTAAAGTTGGTGTTGCCATATGATATACCTCCATTGTTTATAATTAAAGGATGACGTAGACACCCTTATTTTTTCATTCTCAATCTATTCTCATTATTATTTTATAACAAATTCAAATAAACTTCAAGAGAACACATGAGATGCGCGGGAACAATTTAGCCAATAGGTTTCTCCTATCATAATAGTGGAAACTGCCAAAATATAAAAGGGAGCATTCCCAAAAGTCTACTCTTCCGGGAAACACTCCCCATTTTGTTCTTTCAATTTACTATCGTTAGTGTAACAAATTTTTCTGCAAATGAAAACTGAAATCAATCTAACAATTTCAAATAGGCTGTGTTATTTGAGAAGAAGTAGCAAGAGGCGACTTGCCGATCGAGGGAATCTTTCCTTTGTAATATGTAGTTTTTTTCTTTTTTTATACATTTTTGCTGAAAAAGTTGATGACATGGAAAAGGAGATGCCATGCATGAGACACCTCCTTCCCTTTCCTTATTCTGATACAGGCACCACTGCTCCGTTATACGTTTCTTCGATAAATGTTTGAACTTCTTCAGAGCGTAACACTTCTAACAATGTTTGAATCTCTTCATTGTTTTCATCTTCGCTTCGTACGGCAATGATATTGACATACGGATTATCTTCTCCATCTTCTATTGCAATGGCATCAGTAAACGGATTGAGACCGTGGTCAATAGCGTAGTTTGAGTTAATTAACACCGCATCGCCTTCCCCGTTTTGAAAAGCTTGTGGAAGCATTGCCGGTTCAATGTTTGCGGAGAATTGTAGGTTTTTCGGATTCTCTACAATATCGTCCACGGTCGCTTCGACTCCGTCTACTTCGTCACTCAATGTAATGAGACCTTCTTGTTCCAGCATCATTAATATTCTTCCATGATCAGCTACAGAACTACTCATTAAAATTTCTGCACCATTCGGTAATTCCTCTAAGCTTTCATATTCTTGTGAATATACTCCGATCGGTTCAATATGTACACCGCCAGCATTCACAAAGTCGTAACCATGTTCCTCAATTTGGCCTTCTAAATAAGGAATATGTTGAAAATAGTTTGCGTCAATTTCTCCTTCTGCTAAAGCTTGGTTCGGCAATACATAGTCATTAAACGTGACAATCTCTAATTCAATTCCTCGCTCTTCTAACAAATCAGTGGCAAATTCCAAAATTTCAGCGTGAGGGACATTCGACGCTCCAACTACTAACGTCTCTAACTCTCCATTCTCTGTTGCACTTTCCTCTGTCTCTTCCTCCGCTGGTGCTTCTGTTTCTTCTTCTGTCGGCTGTTCTTCCCCGCCACCACAAGCTGCTAAAACAAATAACAGCACAGTGACAAATAGTAATGATAACCACTTTTTCATTGGTACTTACCCCTTCCTATCTTTTATCTGTTTTATGAGTAATAAAATCGCCAATCCATTGCAAAATAAATACAATAATAAGAATGGCAATGGTAGCTACAAAAGTAACATCCGGATTGTTGCGCTGATATCCTTCTCGAAAAGCAAGATCCCCTAATCCTCCAGCGCCGATGACTCCTGCCATTGCAGTGTAACTAACTAACGCAATGGAAGTGACCGTAATCCCGGAAACAAGGGCAGGCATAGACTCCGGGAGAAGCACTTTAAAAATAATTTGCCATTGATTCGCTCCCATCGACTGCGCTGCTTCAATAACCCCTTTATCCACTTCCCGCAGACCGATTTCGACCATGCGCGCGTAAAAAGGGGCAGCTCCGATGACAAGCGCTGGTAAAGCTGCACTTGGACCTAGCATCGTGCCAACTAAAAACGTTGTAAATGGAATAAGTAAAATAATTAAAATGATAAAAGGAATAGAACGAAAGATGTTTACAAAAGCTGCTGTAATCGCATGAATCATTCTATTTTCCCAAAGGTTATCCTTATCTGTTAAATATAAAACTAACCCTAAGAAAATTCCGAGTATAAAAGTGATGACAACGGCAATGAAGCTCATGTAAATGGTTTCGACTGTTGCTTCCCACATATTACTCCAATTGACATTTGGGAGGAGCTGTTTAAACATCGGTGAGCACCTCCGCTTCTACGTTGTTCTCTCTTAAAAACGCCAATGCTTGTTCAATGTGGGAGGTATTTCCTTGCAGTTGAACAAATAAGGTGCCATAACTACCATCTTTCGTGCGAGATATTTTCCCTTGTAAAATGTTCACACTAACACCACACTGACGAATCAGATGGGTAATAACAGGTTCTTCTGCTCCTTCTCCTAAAAACATTAACTTAACAATAGGCCCGGATGGATGGTCTTTTAAAAGCGGGACAACGGTATCTAACGTTTCTTCTTGCTCAGCCATTTGTTTGACGAACTCTTTTGTAATTTGTTTTTTCGGCTGGCGAAAAACGTCTAGAACGTCCCCCTGCTCCACAATTTTCCCATCTTCCATAACAGCGACTCGGTGACAAATTTTACGAATCACGTACATTTCGTGGGTGATCAACACAATGGTTAAACCAAATTTTTGATTAATATCTACAAGCAAATCTAAAATAGAGTCCGTTGTCTTTGGATCAAGGGCGGATGTCGCTTCGTCACACAAGAGCACTTTTGGATCATTTGCTAGCGCGCGTGCAATACCCACTCGCTGTTTTTGTCCCCCACTTAATTCAGAAGGATAAGCGTTTGCTCGTTCACTCAAACCGACAAGCTCCATTAATTCATTCACTCTTTTCGTCCGTTCCGCTTTGGGAACACGAGCAATTTCTAATGGAAAAGAAATATTTTCAAAGACGGTTCGAGACCAGAGCAAATTAAAATGTTGAAAAACCATTCCTATATTTTGTCTCGCTTCTCGTAACGGTTTTCCTCGAAGCGTAGACATTTCTTTTCCTGCAACGATGACTTCTCCTATTGTCGGACGCTCTAACATGTTAAGCAAGCGAATTAATGTACTTTTACCCGCACCACTGTAACCGATAATGCCAAAAATTTCTCCTTCGCGAATGGAAAGATCAACATTATCTACCGCAGTAATCTCGTCTTTTTTCGTGCGGAAAATCTTTGATAGTTGTTGTAAATGTATCATCTGCAATCCCTCATTTGGATTATATCATATAAATCTTATCAGAAAACAATGTTTCTCGCTAATTGAATAGTTTTTGAATTTGTCAATAGTTCCTACGCATCATGATACTATTCTATCTATTTTCTCCTAGATAGCAAATAGTTTTAGAAAAAGGTGAAAGTTCAAGGGAGACATTTAGAAAGTACTCGAGCATGTTTGACATCCTCCGCATCAACACGAAGAAAGCCTCAGACAAGATAAAACAATGGGATGAAGGACTTGTGAAAAAACACAACATGGAGAAACGCTACGTAAGGATGATGACCGCGAACGATGGTACGCAACCATTCTAAAACCCGTCAAGACGAGAAAAATGCTTTTTGTGATCATCACTTTTCTCACATCAGACACAAACTACCTATCTTGCTATTATACAAAGCATTAAAGAGGAGGAAAAGGACCATTTCTTCCCTACCTCTTATATATCGATTAATTTCGACTTCTTTTGCACAAAAAGAACCCTAAAAGACGAGACGTTCGTCGCCTTTTAGGGATAGAGAATACGGTTAATCTTCGCTCACCATTTCTTCATATTCCGCTGCAGACATTAATTCATTGAGCTCTCCTTTATTAGAAGGTTCGATAACGATCATCCACGCTTTATCATAAGGAGATTCATTGACAAACTCCGGTGAATCGTCTAGTTCTTCATTAATTTCAACCACTTTTCCACTCACTGGTGCATATAATTCAGAAACTGTCTTTACGGATTCGACACTTCCAAAAGGCTCGTCCGCTTCCACTTCATCTCCTTCTTCTGGAAGCTCTACAAAAACTATATCTCCTAGTTCCGATTGGGCAAAATCAGTAATTCCAACACGGATATGATCTCCTTCTTCTTTTACCCATACGTGTTCATCTGAATACTTCAATTCTTGCGGTAAGTTCATCATGATCCTCCTCCATTATAATTACTGCTTCCATACTTCCTCAAAAACATCCTCCTTAAACCCAACGGTCACCTTTTCCCCATCCGTCACAATTGGACGCTTCAACAACATCCCATCCGAAGCAAGAATATCAAGGAGCTCTTCTTCATCAGCAGATTTCACTTTATCTTTCAGTCCAAGTTCCCGATATTTTTTCCCACTCGTATTAAAAAACTTTTTTATTTCTAAGCCACTTTTTTTATAAAGCTCCTCTAGCTCTTCTCGACTTGGGGGTTGTTTCGTAATGTCATACTCATCATAAGTGATACCGTTTTCATCAAGCCACTTTTTCGCTTTTCGACATGTACCACATCGGTTGTATCCATAATAAGTAAGCGCCATGCGTATATATTCTCCTTTCTATATATAATCTCCTACCTATTATGTCATTTTTTTTAAATCATTGAAAGGCGGATACAACTGGTCAAGCACGAAGGCGGTGGAAAAACGAGGCTAGAAGTCGCTCTTTAACTTCTACCTCGTTCTGACTTACACAAAAGCTACTTGGAGATACTTTAATGACTCTTTTGCACCGAGTAATCGCAGGTGAAGGACGTGAGGGGTTTTAGGCGATAAGCGCGTTCTTTCCCACTACGGACAGACTACTACACCATTCTGAAACACTCATGTATGCTCCCAAAGTGAACACGGAAAGAAGCCCCGTTTTTATCACGGAGCTTCTTTCCATACGTTTCAGAGAGAAGAATGCCTGAAAAGAAAGGTGATATATTTTTATTTTAGAGTGCTCAATGCACCCTAAATTGGACAACGAAAATTACACGACATATTTTTGTTCTTTTAACACTTCTTTTGCAATCTCACGTTTTAATGCAATCACATCGATTGGGTTATGGCGAGTCAACTTCCGTAACATTGAAAGCATAGTACGAAGGGTATCTCCTTCTTCCATATGAATGAGTGACTCTTTTGCAGTTTGTTCAATCCGATTTACCGCTTCTTCGGTAAACACTGCGGTATATTTTAATTTTAAGGCTTCTTTTTCTGTTCCATTTTTGTTGATTGCTTTTTCAGTACGTAGGATTGCCGATTCTATCGAGTAAATATCGCTTACAATATCCGCAACTTTAAGTAATAACTCTTGTTCTTTTTCAAGGGCTGTTTCGTATTTTTGTGCTCCCGTTCCTGCTACCATTAAAAACACTTTTTTCATATTGTGAAGCAAATATTTTTCTTGTTCTAACGGTGCGTCCCCAGGTTCTTCCGGCATCATCATCATGAGTTCTTCTTGAAGGCTTTGCGCCTTTTGTAATAGCGGTAGCTCTCCTTTCAATGCCTTCTTCAAAATTGTTCCTGGTACAAGGAGTCGGTTAATTTCGTTCGTTCCTTCAAAAATTCGGTTAATACGAGAATCACGGTAAATGGTCTCTACTTCATACTCACTCATGAAGCCATATCCACCGTAAATTTGCACCGCTTCATCCGCCACATAGTCAAGCATTTCAGAAGCAGCAAACTTGTTTAACGAGCATTCCACGGCATACTCAGCGATAGCAGCAGCTACTTTTCCACCGTTTTCTTGTTCTTCCGCCGTTAGTTTGCTCATGTTCTCTTCAAACAGACCACCGGTTCTATAAAGAGCGCTTTCCTGAGCATAGAGTTCTGTCGCCATCGTGCCGATTTTTTCTTGAATCGCGCGAAATGAAGCGATAGGAACGTTAAATTGTTTTCGTTCATTGGCGTATTCCGCTGCTAATTGCAACGCACGCTTAGCTGCACCGACACAACCGATGCCTAACTTATAGCGACCGATATTCAAAATATTAAAAGCGATGACATGCCCTCGCCCCACTTCACCGAGGACATTTTCTTTCGGAACTTTCACGTTGTCCAATAAAAGTGTGCGAGTAGAGGAACCTTTAATCCCCATTTTCTTTTCTTCCGGTCCGGTAGATACACCTTCAAACTCTCGTTCTACGATAAAAGCGGAAAAATGTTCCCCATTCACTTTTGCATATACAACGAACACATCAGCAAAACCAGAGTTTGTAATCCATTGTTTTTCCCCGTTTAAAATATAATGGGTCCCTTCTTCGTTTAGCACCGCTGTTGTTTTGGCACCTAAGGCATCGGAGCCAGAGCTCGGTTCTGTTAATGCATAAGCCGCAATTTTTTCACCTGTCGCAAGGGCTGGGAGATATTTTTTCTTCTGTTCTTCATTTCCGAAAAAGACGATGGGAAGAGAACCAATCCCCACGTGTGCCCCGTGACTTAAAGAAAAAGCTCCCGCCCGCGCAAATTTTTCCGTAATTAAAGATGAACTAATTTTGTCAAGACCTAATCCACCATATTTTTCCGGTACGTCCGCACCAAGTAATCCTAATTCCCCTGCCTGCTTTAATAGTTTTACGGAAATATCAAATTCATGATTTTCAATATTTTCTTTCACAGGTACGACTTCCCCAAGAACAAAATCTTCTGTCGTTTTAGCAATCATTTCATGTTCTTCAGTAAAGTCTTCCGGTGTAAATACTTGGTCTGCTTGAACTTCCCCTACTAAAAAGCCAGCACCTTTTACTCCCATTTCCATTGTATTGTTCATCATCATCCCTCCAAGGAAAAGTTATAGTAATTCAAAGACTCCTGCAGCTCCCATTCCGCCACCAACACACATCGTGACCACTCCAAATTGCTCCTTACGCCGTTTCATTTCATGCATTAAAGTGAGGGTTAATTTTGTACCCGTGCACCCAAGAGGATGTCCAAGAGCAATGGCACCACCATTTACATTCACTTTGTCATGATCAAGGTTTAAGGCACGAATAACTTGTAACGACTGAGAAGCAAAGGCTTCATTTAATTCATATAAACCGATATCTTCCAGTTCAAGGCCTGCTAGTTTGACCGCTTTTGGAATGGCTTCCACAGGACCAATCCCCATCACTTCTGGACGAACGCCTGCTACCGCAAAGGAGCGAAATTTCAATTGTGGTGTGAATCCTTCCGCTTCCGCTTTTTCTCTCTCCATCACGAGAACTGCAGCCGCTCCATCACTCATTTGAGAAGAGTTTCCCGGGGTCACGGTACCTTGTGGGTGGAAAGCAGGTTTCAAACGACTTAGCGTTTCTATTGTTGTATCTGGACGAACTCCTTCATCTTGTGTCAATGTCACGTGTTTTTCTTGTAATTTATTGTTGTTGTCAACGGAGCGTAACGTCACTTCGACAGGTACAATTTCTTCCTCAAATTTTCCAGCTTGAATTGCTTTTGCTGCCCGGCGATGACTTTCTGCTGCAAAGGCATCTTGGTCTTCTCGAGAGACTCCGAACTCACGGGCTACTTGTTCTGCCGTATGTCCCATTCCCATGTAGTACTCCGGTGCTTTTTCTACGAGGGTAGGGTTTGGGGCAATGACGTTTCCTCCCATCGGAATCAAGCTCATCGATTCAGCTCCACCAGCAATAATGGCCTCGGCATGGCCGATCATAATTCGCTCGGCAGCGTATGCAATGGTTTGCAACCCAGACGAACAGTAACGATTCACCGTTACAGCAGGTACCGTATGAGGAATATCTGCTAAGGCGGCAATATTTCTTGCCATATTCAACCCTTGTTCTGCTTCAGGCATGGCGCAACCGATAATGACATCATCTATGCGCGATGGATCGTATCCATCCGCTCGTTTTAACGTTTCTTTCACCGTCAATGCTCCGTAATCTTCCGGACGAGCATTGGCTAATGTCCCTTTTTTCGCTTTTCCGACCGGTGTGCGGGCACCGGCAACAATGACTGCTTCTTTCACGTAATCCCCCTCCTTGAAGACGTTAGTTACGTAACGGCTTTCCTTTCGTTAACATATGTTGCATCCGCTGTTGTGTTTTCGGTTCACCAACAAGACTTAAAAATGCTTCTCTCTCTAAATCAAGTAAATATTGTTCATCGACAAGTGTTCCTTTAGGGACTCTACCGCCTGCAAGCACAAATGCTAGTTTATCAGCAATCTTCACATCATGGTCCGACGCCATTCCACTGAAGCGCAGCGTTTCCGCTCCCATTTTCATCGCAGCATATCCCGTTTCTCCAACGACCGGGATTTTCTCTTTTTTCGGCGGACGATAACCTTGCTCGTATAAATGGAGCACTTCTTGTTTTGCGCGATAAATCGTATGATCTCCGTTAAAAACAATACCGTCTCGTTCACTTAAATACCCGTTCTCCCGTGCTTCGTCCGCCGATGTCGAAACTTTTGCCAGAGCAATTTTTTCAAACACTTGATTTGCGATTGGAAGCAAGTCAACACTTTCATCTTTCGGTAAGTTTTCAATGTGACGGAGATAAAGTTCTTTCGTTCCTCCCCCACCTGGGATTAACCCGACTCCAACTTCCACAAGACCCATGTATGTTTCAGAAGCCGCTTGAATGCTTGCAGCCGGGAGGCACACTTCCGCTCCGCCACCGAGGGTCATGCCATGGGGAGCTGCCACGACAGGACGCTTTGCATATCTAATTTTCGCCATCGTACGTTGGAATTTACGCACGACCAAATCAAGTTCAAAGAAGTTATCGTCTTGGGCTTCCATTAAAATCAACATCAAGTTTGCACCGACGCAAAAGTTCTTTCCTTGATTTCCGATAACAAGCCCTTTATAGTTCTTCTCTACTTCTTCTATTGACTTTTCAATCATTTGCAAAATATCTAGCCCGATGGCGTTATTTGGGGAATGAAATTCTAAACAGAGAACGTCGTCGCCAATATCAATTAATGAAGCACCGGCATTTTTTAAAACGACATTTCGCTCATTTTTCAACGTCTTTAAGTGAATCTCTTTTTCATTCACCGATTTTTCTTGATATGTGCCATTGTCGTAATATAAGGTCGGAGTTTGATAGAAAGAGGTATAGCCTTTTGCGAGCATCTCTTTTACCCATTCCGGAACTTTCTCTCCTTCTTTCTCCATTCTCGCAACCGATTCTTTTACTCCGATAGCATCCCACGTTTCAAATGGACCAAGCTCCCAGCCAAAACCCCATTTCATCGCTTCATCAATCGCAACAATGTCATTTGCAATTTCTTTTACTTTTTCGGCGGAGTATAACAGTGTCGCTTTTAACAATGTCCATACGAGCTTTCCAGCATCGTCCTCCGCATATGCAATCGTTTTCAATTTATTTTCAAGTCCTTTTGCTTGTTTTGCTCGCTCAACGGAAGGTGCCGTTATTTTTTTCCGCGGAACATATTCCAATGTTGCTGGATCAATTTCTAAAATTTCACTTCCATTTTCACCTTTTTGTTTTTTGTAAAAACCTTGACCCGCTTTACTTCCAATCCATCCTTTCTCCACCATCTCCTTCATAAAGGATGGAGGAGCAAACATTTCTTTTTCTTCTCCTTCCACATGGTCATATACATTTTTGGCCACGTGGAGAAAAGTATCTAATCCTACTACATCTAATGTGCGAAAAGTCGCACTTTTCGTTCTGCCTATAAGTGGGCCAGTGACGGAATCTATTTCACCAATGGACCAGCCATTTTTTAACACTTCCTGCACAGTGACAAGTAATCCATACGTTCCAATACGGTTACCGATAAAGTTCGGTGTATCTTTCGCTTCAACGACCCCTTTTCCAAGCGTATCTTCTGCAAATTTTTTCATGAATGCGAGGATTTCCGGATCCGTCTTTTTATGCGGGATTATTTCCAACAGCTTCAAATACCGAGGCGGATTGAAGAAATGCGTTCCTAAAAAGTGAGATAAAAACTCATCGGAGCGCCCTTCTGTCATCTCATGAATCGAAATCCCAGAAGTATTTGAGCTGACAATGGTACCCTTTTTCCAATATTTTTCTACTTGTGCAAATAGTTGTTTTTTGATAGCGACGTTTTCAACGACAACTTCAATGATCCAATCCACTTCTTGGAGCCGTTTCATGTCATCCTCCAAGTTCCCTGTTTCAATAAGAGAAAGATTACGTTTTGTCGTAAGCGGTGCCGGTTTTTGTTTGGTTAACTGTTTCACCGCTTGATTACTCAGTCGATTTCGTACTACTTTGTCGTCTAGTGTGAGCCCTTTTTTCTTTTCTTCATCTGTTAACTCTTTCGGTACAATATCTAATAACAAAACTCGTATTCCAACATTGGCAAGATGAGCGGCAATACTTGATCCCATCACTCCTGCACCAAGTACGGCTGCTTGTTGAATGCTCCCTTTCATCGTCTTCCTCCTTTTTTGAATGAATGACCATTCACCACAAAGCAAAAAATAAAAATGAATAACTATTCATTCTTTCATTATTACTATAAAATATTTTATTAAAATTCGCAAGAGAAATTTTGAAAATGATAAGAAAATTCATTTTACAAGACGGTACAATAAAAAAATGGTAACATGTTTCTATATTGTATATATGTCTCTTGAAAGTTGCAGGTGAAAGTCTTGTTAACGAAATATCCGAAGGCGAGTTTGCTCGTTTTAACGATTGGGCTTGGTACATTATTAAACCCTTTAAATTCTTCAATGATTGCAGTGGCGGTAACACGAATCCAAGAAGAATTCACTCTTACTTTTGCGGATGCCTCTTGGTTGATCTCCATTTTTTACTTAGCCAGTGCTGCTGGACAACCTGTCATGGGAAAATTATCGGATATGTTCGGAGCAAAACGATTATTTATGAGTGGTCTTCTCATTGTAGCTGTTGCATCTATTCTCGCTCCCTTTTCTCCTAATTTTCCGACTCTTCTTGCTTGTCGTGCATTACAGGCAATTGGGAGTTCGACACTGTTTCCCAGTGGTATGAGTATGGTCCGTACGCACATTACAAAACGTCAAGCGCAGTCACTGGCTGTTTTATCAATTTTTTCCACAACGTCTGCTGCCTTTGGACCGTCCATTGGTGGTTTTTTAATTGCTTCATGGAATTGGCCGGCCATATTTTTTATTAATTTTCCATTCGTCATTTTATCGTTTACTCTTGCTCTTTTTATTTTACCAGGAGGGGAAAAAGGGAAAGTAGAATTAAAACGAATTGATTTCACCGGCATCCTATTATTTATCGTCACAATCTCAGCTTTGATTCTTTTCCTACTATCTTTAGAAAATAAAATTAATTACATCACTCTCATGATATGTGTCATAGGTTTTATTGTTTTTTATGTATTAGAGACAAGAAAAAAGGATCCTTTTATCGATGTAACATCACTCCGTAAAAATACAAATGTGACGCTCGTGTATATCCAGTTTGTCTTAATTAACCTCGTCTATTACTGTTACTTTTTTGGTCTACCTGCATTTTTGCAACAAGAACTTCATTACAGTGTTGGAACGACAGGTGTCATCATGCTTTCCTTAGCTGGGGCAAGCGTATTTACAGCACCTATCGCAGGTCGCCTTATCGATCGAGCCGGTTCCAAACTACCACTTGTTATCGGGGCCATTATTCTTCTTATTGGGACGACATTGCTGCTCACATTTAGAGAGTCTTCTCCTCTCTTTTGGCTAATTACCATCATGATCATTATTGGCTTTAGTTCTGGCTTTAACAACATTTCAACACAAACAGCTCTCTATGAACATGTAAATAAAGAAGATACTGGAGCTGCCTCTGGGCTGCTTCAATTAAGCCGCTATCTTGGTGCGATACTTTCATCAAGTCTTTTAGGCCTTGTTTTTACTACGAATATATCGTTCGAACAATTGCATCTCATTGCGTATATTTGTATCGCTTTTTGTCTCTTCCTTGTTGGATTATCTTTACGACTTCCAAAAAAGAATCCTCGTTAAAAATATTGTCGACTGATTTTTTACGACCTTGTTATTTCATGTTATACTGTAGATAAGCCGCTCTCCTTTTGTAGGAGGTCGGCTTCCTTTTTGAGGAAAAAGTCGTTTTTTCAGGAAAACACCTATATTGGGTTCACTTTTCTAGAAATTGTCATCATTAACAAGGGGAGTGATGGTGTAATGACAGTAGATAAGTATCCTTCAAGAACCGGGCAATCTGCTCAAATCATGGAAAGGAAAGATCCTGTAGTTCACCGTAACCCAATGTTTTCCGAAGGCCCGTTGTCAGATGAGGAATTAAATCAATTTGAAAAAAACGGGTATCTATTTTTAGAACGTGTATTCAATGAAGATGAAGTAGCGATTATGAAAAGCGAACTTCAACGAACAATGGATGAGAACAGGCATCGAGAAGCTGATGATGTCATTAAAGAACCGGGAAGTGATGAAATTCGTTCTGTCTTTGACGTCCACAAAGATAACGGCTTTTTCCAAGCATTATCTAAAAATGCGCGTATCGTACAAGCAGCACAACAAATTTTAGGTAGCCAAGTGTATATTACGCAGTCTCGCATTAATTTTAAACCAGGGTTCAAAGGGAAAGAGTTTTATTGGCATTCAGACTTTGAAACTTGGCACGTAGAAGATGGGATGCCAAATATGCGCGCGGTAAGCTGTTCTATTATTTTAACAGACAACTATGAATTTAATGGACCATTAATGATTATTCCAGGCTCTCAAAATTGGTATGTTTCATGCGCAGGAGAAACACCGGAAGATAACTATAAAACTTCTTTACAAAAACAAGAAATTGGGGTCCCGGATAACGAAAGCATGAGATGGCTTGTGGAGCAAGCAGACGGAAAAATTGACCGTGCCACCGGACCAGCAGGCTCTGTCCTCTTCTTTGATTGCAACGTTATGCACGGTTCGAGTGGCAACATTTCTCCATATCCGCGCAGCAATGTGTTCTTTGTCTATAACTCGATTGAAAATAAATTAGAAGCACCGTTCTCCGGACAACCCCCTCGTCCAGAGTTTCTAGCAAATAGGGAGAATGTCGAACCGATTACACCTATCCGAGATCGTTTAGAAAACTTTTCTTCTCGAATTGCAAGTAAAAAATAATTTCAAATCAACGACCGTGGCTGGGACAAACTTCAGTCATCGCCAAAAACTTGGTGAGTTTCTCTTTTTGTGTACAAAGAACAATTAAAAATGAAAATGATGAAAAAAGTGTCGTATGAACTGGTGATGCGACACTTTTTTCGTACAATTCGAACAGGAGTGGTTGTAAGTGGATTAGAATTGGAAAAATTTAGGTGATTCGGAGCGTTTTTATGTTTCATGCGACGAATGACGCTTAAAAAAAGAAGATGAATCGTCCCACAAACGTTTCATACGACGCTTCATTTTGTCAAACACCGGTCAAATGGTCGTATGAAAGCTTAAAATGGAAGAAATGAGGATAAAAATAGGTCGCACATGTTTCATACGACCTTTTATTGCGAGATCGATGCACTGAAGTGTCGTATAAAAGATTCATACGACGAAATATCACACAAAATCCTACCGAATGGTCTCACGACGTGTTACAAATGGGGAATCTCGTTCCAGAGCAGCTTCGATTGGGTGCTTGTGGTGCATTCGGCCGTCCTGCTGACGATCCGCGTACATCATACTGGTGACATAGAATCATCGGAGGCTTATTTATACTTCTTGTGCATGCGCTTCTGGTGGGAAACTTAAAGAAATATACCGTTAGAAATAGTAACCCAACCATTAGAAAAAAGGAAAAAACCTTACAAAAAGAAGCTGTCCAAAAAGTCATGATTGGTGACTTTTTGGACATTTTTTGTTACCGCTTCATCAAAAATTGCTTCTGGAAACGCCTCTTGGCCGAATAGGGATGTTTCCAACACAAATTGTTGATAGAAGTAAGTTCACACAGTCGTACTGCTTTTGTGATGAAGGCCAATATATTTTTGATCAATCATTTCTGGAACTGTGTCATATTTATCGTGTGCACAAGCAAATGTCACTGATTCTTTTATTCATTGGCGAATAAGCATTCTCCCAACCCTAGTTTCGTAAAACAAGTCACTGACATTGTTCTTTCCAACCCCTTGATAAAAGTGATAGGCAGAAAGTGCTGAATCGCTCATCTCCCAGTCGCTCCAATTCGTTCGAGAGAGTAATGAATGTATAAAATAGCCAGTCTTCTAAACAAAATTCATTCGAGGAACCAGAACAAACGACGACGACTGTTTCATTTTCATAACGAGCAAGCATTTCCGTTGCCAAAACTCTATAAAACTCTAAAGTTTTGTTTATTTCCTGCTTCAACGTGTCCGATTTTGCCGAAGCTACTCTCGTTTGGTATAACACTCCACAGGCGTTAATTCGGGTACAACGAACCCTACATATCAATATGTTCTTGTTTGTGATTACATATTGATTGCATAATTTGCTAAATTGATAGATGCATTTAAATCCCTGTCTATCTCATGTCCACAATCACACCTATATACTCTGTCAGATAATTTCAGCTCTTTATTAATCTGACCGCATTTTGAACACAGTTTAGATGAAGGAAACCATCTATCAACTTCAACAAATTTAATACCTAACCATTCGCATTTATACTGAATAACTCTTTTAAAGTCATATAATTTTTGTTGTGCAACTGCTTTTGCTAAATGTTTATTTTTCA
>NZ_WKJG01000038.1 GCF_027853235.1 Aliibacillus thermotolerans | reverse complement strand
ACCAATATTTTACCAAAAGAATAGGTGTCTTTCTTTATGTTTTAAAAAATGTCAAATGATAATTTTGTACTTCCCAAAACCATTTACATCAAGCATTTAAACAAGATTTTGGACTGCGAAAGCTGAGGTACTTACTTATTTCATAGTGACAAGAAACGTGAGTACTCAAATGAAGAAATTTTGACTCGGTTTAGGGAGCATTTTCCGCATGGGGAGAGTAAACGTATTACTTATACAAAGACATTGGAACAACCGCTATTGTCTCCTTTTTTTGCGATGAGTCCGTTGGCTTGGTCTATGGGGGGAAGAACAACGTAAGAGCTTTATAGAGCAAGAAGAGGTGTCAATGACGGTAGATGTTTGTATACTCGTCGGTCGAAGGTGAAGAAGTAAGGGGGTTTTTGTTTATAATTAAGTTACTTAGTAGTTACTTTTTACTTGACAGATAAAATATAACTGGATAGTATATAACTATAAATTTGAATTTTCTGACTAGTAACTCTACTAAATAACTATTTGGTGAGTATCACATGCATAGTGTTGTGAAAGTTTAAAAAATCTGTCATTGTAAAAAACAGCTTTTTTCGATAACATTTTTAATTATCATTATTAAAATTAGGAGTGGAGTATGTGAGAGATCAAATTATTTGGAAAGTTGGTGGCCAACAGGGAGAAGGGATTGAAAGTACAGGAGAAATTTTCTCTGTAGGAATGAATCGACTAGGATATCATTTATACGGTTATCGTCATTTCTCTTCCCGAATTAAAGGGGGACATACAAACAATAAAATTCGAGTCAGCACCACCCCAATCCAAACGGTGGCGGAAGACTTGGACATTTTAGTTGCTTTTGACCAAGAGACGATTGATTTAAACTATCATGAACTGAATGAAGAAGGCATCATTATTGCCGATGCGAAATTTCGTCCGGTGAACCCGGAAGATTCAAAAGCTGAACTACATCCGGTTCCATTTACGGAAATTGCGAAAGAACAGGGAACACCGCTCATGAAAAACATGGTCGCCATTGGTGCCACTTGTGCGGTGATGGACTTAGATGTCAGTCTTTTTACGAATGTCATCCAAGAGATTTTTGGAAGAAAAGGCGACGATATGGTACAAAAAAATATGAAGTCGATGGAAGAAGGCTATCATTATATGAAAGAAAGTCTTGGAGATGTAGATGGTACGTTGTCGCTAAAAGAAGCTGATGGCCAAAAACGAATGTTTATGATTGGAAATGAGGCTATCGCTCTTGGTGCGCTTGCTGCAGGGGTGCGCTTTATGCCAGCCTATCCAATTACTCCTGCTTCCGATATTATGGAATATTTAATTAAAAAATTACCGGATGTCGGTGGAACAGTCATTCAAACGGAGGATGAAATTGCTGCGGTGATGATGGCGATCGGTTCGAATTACGCTGGCGCTCGCTCTTTTACAGCATCTGCGGGGCCTGGGCTATCTCTCATGATGGAGTCCATTGGGCTTGCTGGAATGACGGAAACACCACTTGTAGTTGTTGATACCCAGCGTGGCGGTCCATCTACCGGACTACCAACGAAACAAGAACAATCGGATCTCATGCAGATGATTTACGGAACCCATGGGGACATTCCGAAAGTCGTGATGGCACCGAGTACGGCGGAAGAAGCATTTTATGATATGGTGGAAGCGTTTAATATTGCCGATGAATATCAATGTCCTGTCATTTTCCTTTCTGACTTACAGCTTTCTTTATCGAAACAGACAGTGACACCGTTTGATTTAGATAAAGTAGAGATTCGAAGAGGAAAATTACTGGACGAAGTGCCGGAACGAGAAGATCCTCACAGTTACTTTAAGCGTTATGAAATCACCGAAGACGGCATTTCTCCAAGGGTGCTACCGGGAACGAAACATGGCATTCACCATGTTACTGGACTCGAGCACGATCAAGAAGGTCGTCCAACGGAAAACACCGCGAACCGTAAAGCGCAAACGGAAAAACGGATGCGTAAGCTACAACATCTTGTTGACAATTTCCCTCGTCCAGTCGACGGGGAAACGCCACATGACGAGACGGACTTGCTTCTCGTCGGATTTAATGCTACTCGTGGTGCCATTGAAGAAGCAAGAGAACAGTTAGAAAGTGAAGGATTCAATGTGAATCATCTGCACATTCGTTTGATTCACCCGTTCCCGACAGAGCATGTGAAGCCGTATATCGATTCGGCGAAGCGAGTGCTAGTCGTTGAAAACAACGCCAGTGGCCAACTTGCAAGCATTATTAAAATGAATGTAGGGCAAGTCGAAAAAATTCAAAGCTATTTGAAATACGACGGAGATCCAATTTTCCCAGGAGAGATCTACGAAGGAAGCAAGGAGTTGTTGAAGCATGAGCACATTAACATTTAAAGATTTTCGCAACGGCGTGAAGCCGAATTGGTGTCCTGGGTGCGGAGACTTTTCCGTTCAGTCAGCCATTCAACGAGCAGCAGCGAACCTCGGCCTGACTCCCGAAAACTTAGCGCTTATTTCTGGAATTGGTTGTTCCGGGCGGATTTCTGGTTACATTCGTTCTTACGGTTTTCATGGTACCCACGGTCGGGCACTCCCGCTGGCTCAAGGGGTAAAAATGGCGAACCGGGACCTTACTGTCGTTGCAGCAGGAGGAGATGGAGACGGTTTTGCGATTGGAATCGGGCATACGATTCATGCGATGCGTCGCAACATTGACATCACTTACATTGTCATGGACAACCAAGTGTATGGACTGACAAAAGGACAAACTTCTCCTCGTTCGGATAGTGGCTTTGTCACCTCCTCTACGCCGGACGGGTCGATTGAGCAAGCACTGCCGCCGATGGAAACAGCTCTCATGAGCGGAGCAACTTTTGTCGCACAAAGTTTCTCCACGGAGATTAAAGACTTAACGGCGACGATTGAAGCTGCGATTCAGCATAAAGGCTTCTCTATCGTAAACGTGTTTAGTCCATGTGTGACGTACAATAAAGTGAACACGTACGACTGGTTTAAAGAGAATTTAACGAAGCTCAGTGACATTGAAGGATACGACAAAACAGACCGTATGATGGCAATGAATACGTTAATGGAACATAACAGTCTTGTGACAGGTATTATTTATCAAGAAGAACGTCCTTCTTATGAAGAATTAGTTACTGGCTTTAGCGATGAACCGTTAGCTCATGGGGACATGAAAATAGAAAAAGAGAAGTTTGATGCATTGGTCAATGAATTTATGTAAAAACACAAGGAGCTGTCCAAAAAGTCATGATTGGTGACTTTTTGGACATTTTTTTGTTATCGCTTCATCAAAAATTGCTTCTGGAAACGTCTCTTGACCGAATAGGCATGTTTCCAACACCAAATTGTTGATGGAAGTAAGTCATGGATGGGTCATGCCATCGTTTCATATAAAAATAGCGAATGGAAGCAAGCCATGAATGGCTCATAACACCGTTTCATTCAAAAATGTCTGATGAAAGCAAGCCATGAATGGCTCATAACACCGTTTCATTCAAAAATGTCTGATGAAAGCAAGCCATGAATGGCTCATAACACTGTTTCATTCAAAAATGTCTGATGAAAGCAAGTCATGGATCGCTCATGCCACCGTTTCATTCAAAAATAGTTTGTGGAAACAAGCGATGAATGGATCATGGCACCGTTTCAATCCAAACACCATTGTGAAAGCAATCCATGCACGATGTATGGCACCGTTTCAGCGCTAAATGATTGTTGAAAGGAACGCTTGATTTATTTATTAGGACTTGTTAGACAGTCTCTTATTACGAAAACGATGCAATGAAGTGTCGCATAAAAGATCCATGCGACTATATATCGCATCAAACTCCCACCGAAAGGTCTTATGACATTTTACACCGTTTCAGGAAGCTTTCTCTTGCGTCGGACCGTCCTATTTACCATCCGCGTACATACGAAGCTTTCAGACGAGATACTGATGAAACGGACGTATAATCAGCGCCGGGCTTTTGGAGGCTCATTTGTACTTCTCGCGGTAAACTTAACCGCAAGAAACAATCACCCGATCATAGAAGAAGGGAAAAAACGCTACAAAAATGGTTCCAAGCACTAAAATTTGCTTGGAACCATTTTTTAATGTATGATGCTCAGCTTCTTGTATGTCAATTAATCGTCTAAATCAGCAGGATAGACACCATTTTCGTCATGTACTTCTTTTCCACTGAGTGGTGGGTTAAAGACACACACCATTCTTGTATCTTCAATGCCTCGAAGTAAATGCTCATCATGTTCATCTAACGCATAAAGTGTTCCTGGTTTAATCGTATAGACCTTGTTATCAGCGAGAGTTTCTACTTCTGCATGTCCTTCGATGCAATAGACTGCTTCCAGATGATTTTTATAATGAATATGTGTTTCTGTATTCTTACGGATAAGCGTTTCCGTCACGGAAAAACCCATATTGTCTTTTTTTAATAAAAGACGGGTACTTACCCAGTTTCCGCCATCTACTTGATATTCTGTTCCTGCCACATCCTCAAATTTTACAACTTTCATTACGTAATCTCCTTTGTTCTTTTTTTATAGTAGGTGAACTGCTTCTTACTATGTTTCCATGGTAAGTGAAAATCCACCTTAAAACAAACAGTATCCAAGCCAATGATTTGGAAAATAGCACGAGCATACAACGTTATGAGAAAGGATATTCCAAATTTCTTAAAATTAATCCGCGAAGCTAGTCTAAGCTATGAATGAATCTGCGTGGAATGTCATGCAATACTTTTTTAAGTATATATCTCGACACTATCTTCCTTATCCGCTCTATTAAATTCTTCGATGTTTCTGTAAAAAATCCCTTCTAAATCAAAAGCTTGTACATAACATGTGGTGATGATTCATTTAAATGAGGGGGATTGGCATGCAATTTTATTACGGAAAGCAAATGCCATTGCGTGTATTGGATGAGGCGGAGTTTTGGAAGCATCAAGAGGAAGAACATACCGTTGTGATTCGGGAGTTGGTGAGTAATCTGGAGCGCCCATTTGTAGAAGCGCTAGAAAATTGGGAGATGGAATTTGCGAAAGCTCATCAACGGGTTGTGCGCTACATTGAAACGGTGATTCGTTCGAACGGAAACGTTACTCCGATGCTTTATCAAGATGTGATACAGCTGACAATGTTTTCACTAGAACAGAGCGAGCGCTTCATCGAGTTTTGTCGTCGTTTAATGAGGGAAAGTGCCCCAATACGAGAGAATCCAACTGCAAAAGTGGTGTTAAATCACATTATTGTCGAATCAGAATATTTTATCGGGATCGCTCAGACAATTCTTTATGAATAACTAACTACAAGAGGATGGGACAAGATGCCATCCTCTTATGACTATTCTTATTCGGATTGACGTCTTCCAATTTTAATACGACGAACTTTTCTCTCTTTTTGTTTCGGAATCGTAATGTAAAGAATTCCGTTTTTATCGTGGGCATCGATTTCATCTGTGTTCACGTTATCGGGTAAGGTGAAAGAGCGGTAAAAAGAACCGTAATTATGTTCTACGATATGCATTTGGCTATCATCATCTTTTGTTTCTGTCTGTTGTTTTCTTTCCCCTTTAATCGTCATGACATTTTCGTCAATCTCTATCTCAATGTCATCGGGTTCTACTCCTGGTACTTCTAATTCCACGATGTATTTGTTTCGTTTTTCTTCTATGTTGCATGCTGGGGTGAAACTATCTTTCCATATCGGTTTGTCGCTGAAAAAAGAATCATCGAAAAAGCGTTGAAACATGTTGTTCATTTCATTTCTAAAGCTTTTCATGATGTCTTCTCTGTCATTCCAACGTCTGATTGGTTTCATCATTGATTCCTCCCCTTTATATGCATCATTATTACTATGTCTTGTATTCCCATTTTGGTAAAAAATAAACGTCGTTCGTTAAATTGTCACAATTACATGAGTGGCAGAGGTGTTTATTTATATATATGGTGTCTATTTGTTTGCAATAGTTGAATAAATCGTTTTGTTTTTTTGGAAAGATAACGTTCTTTTAGTGTTAACACGGCAGATTTGGAGATGAGCTCAACGTCTTCTATTTCAAGGACATGAATGTTACTGGAGTGTTCTTGATGACAGATAGATTCCGGTAAGATGGTAGCTCCGAGGCCTTCTTTGATGAGACCAATAATCATATCGACATTTGGAGATTCTCCGATAATGTAAGGTGTGAGGTCGTTCTTTTGAAACATATTCATAAAAATTTCAAATTGACCGGTTCCTTTTATCCTGTGCAAAAGAAAAAGAGGTAGTTCGGAAAGTTCTTTGATCGTAATGGTTGTTTTATTTTTTTCAGAAAGGTATTGTTTGGAGACCATGGCGACATATTTTTCATCTGGGAGGCGAAAGTAATGAAACTTCTCTAAATCAGCTGGTAGTCGAATGATCGCTAATTCGATTTCTCTTCTTAGCAATTGATTCGTTAATTGATAAGAATCCCCTTCAATGAGTTGGATTTGCACGTGGGGAAAATGTTGTTGAAATTGCCGAACGGCTTGTGGGATATGAGCAAAACAGGAGCGGTTACAACCAATAGTGATAGAACCTCGAACCCCCTGTCCTGTCTCTTTTACTTCTCTCATCGTATCATCAATTTCATCTAATAGTTTTTTCGTTTTTTCATAAAGTACTTCCCCTGCTTCAGTAAGTTCCATGGTGTGTCCATTGCGCTCAAATAGCGCACAGCCAAGGGTTGCCTCTAATGCTTGCAAAGACTGGCTGAGGGGCGGCTGGGAAATGTGCAACTTTTTTGCCGCACGGGTAATTTGTTTTTCATTGGCAATTTCATAAAAATATTTCAGCTGTTTGAAGTTCATATAACCTCCTCCTTTGATTATATATTTTCTATATAGAATTTAAATAAAAATGATATTTTACATATACTATATCATGCGAAATAATAGAAGTAACAAAAGAAAGCGTTTACATTCATTTAATTTTGAATTTTCATAAATGAGTGATAAAGGAGGAGGAAGATGGGATATAAAACAGGAAAAGAATATAAAGAGAGGCTGAGAAAATCAGGAAATCACGTGTATGCCAATGGGGAAAAAGTTACCGATGTGACGACGCATCCTTCCTTTAAAAATGTCGTTGATTCGATGGCGAGACTGTATGACATTCAACATGAGAAGCCGGACAAAATGTTATATACGTCTCCAACAACCGGAGATAAAGTCGGTATGACCTTTAAACATCCAACGACGATTGACGATTTGATTGCCAGAAGAGAAGCAATACAAGAGTGGGCCCGCTTTTCCCATGGAATGATGGGACGCTCCCCGGATTATTTAAATGCAGAAGTCATGGCAATGGGTATGAACAATGATTTATTTGCGGAGGCGGATCCTGTTTTTGCTGAAAACGCACGGAAATATTACGAATACGCCCGAGAAAATGATATTAGCCTCACCCATACTCTCATTCACCCTCAAATCAATCGTGCCAAAGCACAACACGAACAAAAAGATGCCAATGTTGCCCTTCACTTAGTGGAAGAGCGTTCCGACGGGATTATTGTGGATGGCATTCGTCTCTTAGCGACACAAGGAGCAATTACGGATGAGACATTAGTGTTCCCATCCACAGTGAAAAAGGCAGGGGAATTGGATGACCCGTATTCATTAGCGTTTGTGATTCCAAACAATGCCCCGGGAATCAAGCACATTAGTCGGGAACCGTGGGATTATAAAGATAATAAATGGGATTATCCGTTATCGTCTCGTTTTGAAGAAGGAGATACGATTATTTCCTTTGAAAATGTCTTCGTTCCATGGGAAAGAGTGTTTGTTTGTGGAAATTCTTCTATTTGTAACCGCACTTTTTCAGAAACGAATGCAGTCGTTCATATGTCCCATCAAGTCGTCGCAAAAGCAATCGTCAAAACTGAATTTATTCTTGGGGTGGCCCTCTCGATCATGGATGCCATTGGAATTGACCAATTCCAACACGTAAAAGATAAAGGCCGAGACATTATGATTACTCTGGAAACGATGCGTTCTCATCTGTACCGAGCAGAACATAATGCGAAACTAGACCGGTACGGGACGATGAATCCAGACTTCGATGCGTTAAATACAGCGCGAAACTGGTATCCGCGTGTCTACCCTGATTTAGCAGAAATCATTCGAGTGCTTGCCGCTTCCGGACTAACTGGTATTCCGACAGAGGCGGACTTCCAACATGAAGAGATCGGACCGATTATTGAGCGCGGTCTACAAGGGAAAAACTTGAATGGATATGAGCGCGTGCAATTATTCCGGTTAGCATGGGATTTAACTGCCAGTGCTTTTGGGGCAAGACAGACACACTATGAATATTATTTCTTCGGAGATCCGATTCGAATGGGCATGGCGTATTTTGATCAATTTGACAAAGAGCCGTATAAACAGCTTGTCTCTGACTTTTTGAAAGAAGTGTCGAAACAGACGAATTAAAGGAATTTCATTTCAGGAGGGGAGTTATCATGGTTCCTAATATTACGAGGGCGGGGAGAGCAGTTTTACATGTGACCGACTTAGCAGCTTCACGACGTTTTTACGTCGATGCGTTAGGATTTGTAGAAACAGAGTCTGATGATCACCATCTATATTTACGAGGATATGAAGAGCAACATCATCATAGCTTGTTATTGAAAAAAGCAGAAAAGCCAGCGGTGGAAGTAATTAGTTATAAAGTCAATCACGAAAGTGTACTCGATCAATTAGAAGAGATCGCAAAACGAAACAATTTCCCATATCGTTGGGTGGAAAAAGGAGAACAACGGGCGGTTGGGAAAGCACTTCGCATGCAAGATATTTCTGGCATGTCGGTAGAATTTTTTGCCGAAATGGAACATGCGGAGCGGCTGTTGCAACGGTACGACTTATATAAAGGCGCTCGTATCCAACGAATTGATCATTTAAATTGTCTCGTACCTGACGTCGAAAAAGCGTATCAATTTTATCGTGATCAACTTGGTTTTCGTTGTTCTGAATATACGGAGGACGATAATGGAAAATTATGGGCGATTTGGACCCATCGGAAAGGAAATGTGCATGACCAAGCGTTTATGAATGGAGATGGTCCACTCCTCCATCATGTTGGTTATTGGCTACCGGATCCGCTCGCTTTAATTCATGCATGTGACGTGTTGGCTGCTATGAAAATGGCGGATCAGATTGAACGAGGTCCGGGACGACACGGTTTATCCAACGCTTTTTTCCTCTATTTAAGAGACCCCGATGGTCATCGGATTGAACTGTATTTCGGAGATTATTTTACCGGAGACGGAGACTTTCAACCGAAACGTTGGAGTGTGCATGATAAGACAAGACAAACGTTTTGGGGACACGAAGCCCCAGATAGCTGGTTCAATGAAGCGTCACCGTTTTTACATGTCATTACTCAAGAAGAAGTAAAGAGGGAGGAAGCAACCCTTTCCCTTTATAAACCGGACTTTTCGATGTAATGGACCATTTTTTACGAAAGGAGGGGTGTAGGATGGATGATCGGACGTTTCGACAAGCGATGGGTCAATTTGCCACCGGTGTAACGATTGTTACGACGGAATACGAAAAGAACGTCCATGGTATGACGGCGAATGCCTTTATGTCCGTGTCATTAAACCCCAAATTAATTGCCGTTTCAGTGGATCACCGCGCTAAAATGTTAAGAAAAATGATAGAAGCACAAACATTTGCTGTCAATATTTTAACAGAACGACAAAAAGAACTGTCGATGCTATTTGCCGGTCAAATCAAATTGGAAAAAACTCCTACATTTGCTCGGTTACATGGAGTGCCAATTATTGAAGACTCCCTCGTGTCCGTTGTTTGCCGTCTGTTTTCCAAGAAAGTGGCTGGAGACCATACTATTTTCATTGGTGAAGTAATAGATATCAAAACAAGGAAAGGAGAACCGCTTCTTTTTTACAGCGGTAACTATTATCGTCTTTCTTCTTCAATGGAAGTAAGTCCTTAGAAGACCAGTATGATGCTGGTCTTTTCCGTCATACTTTGATGGAGGTCTTGGTGAACAGAAGGAGTTGATGAAGAATGAAACAAGTAAAGTTCAAATTACAAGGAGTACAATCATTTCTTGATGGAGTGGTAAAAAACGAGAAGGAAATCGAAATGAGCGGTGTATCCTATGAGATTGATTCATTGCCTTTTGATGTTCCTGTTCGTCACACGGTATACGGAACGCTATTGAATGATCGAGCTGCTTATGACCAATTTTTACCTCACATGAAAGAAAAACCGTACAAAGAACCTCCTAAACATCCTATTTTATATATGAAACCGAAAAACACGTGGATTAGTACCGGTACACCGATTCCGTTACCAGAAGGAGAAAAAGAGCTCCAAATGGGCGCTTCATTAGGAATTGTCATTGGAAAGACGGCTACAAAAGTAACAGAACAGGATGCGTTAGATTATGTGTTAGGATATACTATCGCAAATGATGTGACGATCCCACACGACAATTTTCACCGCCCAGCCATTAAGGAAAAATGTCGCGACGGCTTTTTACCGATTGGACCATGGATTGTATCTAAAGAATCTCTCTCAAACCCGAACCAATTAACGATACAAGTAACGGTGAATGGAAAAGTAAAAGGAGAGTATACCACCAATCATTTTATCCGTTCCGTGGAAAAGCTCATCGCGGATGTAACCGATTTTATGACTTTGTATAAAGGAGATGTTTTGTTACTTGGTTTCCCTGCAAATCCCCCCTTGGCAAAGTCTCATGATCTTGTAACGGTTACGATCGAAGGAGTAGGTACACTTGAAAATCGAATGATTCCTGAAAATGAGATTGTCAAGGGAGGAGGCAACGTCTCGTGAAAAGAGGAAGGGTAAGTGTTCATGGAACGATTTTTGATGCCACAGAAAAAGATGGGATGATCCAATTACACGATGGTCGCCTTCGACAGGAAGAAGAAGTTGTTTGGCTACCTCCTGTTGTACCGGAGACAGTGTTTGCATTAGGACTAAACTATGCCGATCATGCAAAAGAGCTCTCTTTTCAAACACCAACGCAACCGTTAATTTTTCTGAAAGGTCGAAATACTTTTATCGGACATCGCGCTTGTACCGTCAGACCTTCGGATGTGACATATATGCATTATGAATGTGAGCTTGCCGTTGTGCTTGGACGAAGTGGCAAACATATTAAAAAGGAAGAAGCGTATGATTACGTACGCGGCTACACGATCGCAAACGATTATGCCTTTCGAGATTATTTAGAAAACTATTACCGCCCCAATTTTCGTGTGAAAAACCGAGACGGCGCTACTCCCATTGGACCTTGGATGGTCGATAAAGAAGCCATACAAGACCCGATGAATTTAGAACTTCGGACGTACGTAAATGGAGAATTAAAACAAGTTGGTTCGACGAAAGACATGATTTTTTCAATACCGGAGTTGATTGAATATCTTAGTTCGTTTATGACCTTACATGAAAATGACGTCATTTTAACCGGTACCCCGAAAGGTTCTGTTGATACGAAAGTTGGAGATGAAGTAGTTACAGAAATAGAAGGAATCGGTCGGTTGATGAATACCATTATTACAGAAGCGTAAAGGGAAACAAAAGGCGAAAGAAGGGATACCAATGCCACATGTCATTGTGGAGTACACAAATAATATTGAAGAAGAGACTCATATCCCTACTCTTTTACAAAAAATAAATGACACATTACTAGAGTATCCGGAGGTCATTCCAAAGGGTGGTTTGCGAAGTCGAGCGATGAAATTAGTCCATTATTGTATTGCCGATGGACAAGTAGAAGCAGCCTTTGTTCACGTGACATTGAAACTGGGAAAAGGGCGTTCGGATGCAGTCATCCAACAAGTAAGCGAGCGATTATTTCGCGTACTTGAAGAATATTTTCATCATTTATTTGAAACGCGCTATTTTGCATTATCAATGGAAGTGTATGAATTTACAAGAACAACATACAAGAAAAACAACATTCATGCCCGGTATAAGGATGAATAAGAAATGTAGGTGGATGCTTGCGAAGATCATAAAAATAAAGGAGTGAAAACATGATGACTTGGAAAATCAAATGGAAAATCGCACTTTCAGCGATTGTTGTCGGGATGTTGTTTCTTGTTGGCTGCGGAGGGGGAGAGGAAGATACGGGTGTAGAAGAAGAGACATCTGCTTCCGGTGGGGAAGCGACCACGGAAGTTGCCGAAGTTGAATTAGATTTTTCGCATTTTTTTCCACCGACCCACTTCATGGAAGATGTCATTCAAGAGTTTAGTGCGGAATTAAATGAAGCAACGGACGGAAGAATTCAAATTACGTCATATCCAGGGGCTTCTTTAGCAGCACCGGATGAACATTTTGATGCTGCGGCAACAGGTTCGGTTGACATCGCATTAAGTGTTCATGGCTACACCCCGAATCAATTTCCGCTCACTTCAGTAATGGAATTACCATTTATGTCAACTTCTGCAACGGAAGGGTCCCAAGCGTTGTGGGATCTCTATAACAGTTTTGATGAATTTGATGAAGAGTATGCAGGAACAGTACCACTTTGGTTATACACGACCGATCCAGGTCAATTATACACGGTGGATAAACCAGTAAAAAGTATTGAGGATTTAAAAGGAATGCGGATTCGTTCACCGTCTCCTGAAACGAGTGAATGGTTAGAAGCGCTTGGTGCAACACCAGTGTCGATGCCGATGAACGAAAACTTTGAAGCGTTAGAACGAGGTGTTGTGGACGGAACAATTGCTCCTTGGGAAGCAGTAAAAACTTGGGGATTAAATGAAGTCATTAATTACGTAACGGTCGGTAATTTTTATTCTACGACGATGTTTGTCGTAATGAATGAAGACACTTGGAATAGCTTCAGTGAAGAAGACCAACAGATCATACAAGAGTTAGCGGGAGAAAACATGGTGAAAAAGACAGGAGAAGCTTTTGATCAAATTGGAGCGGAAGCAGCGGAAGAAGCACGAGAAAAAGGAATTGAATTTTATGAGTTAAGTGAAGAAGAGTTGGATGAATGGAGAGAATATATTGATCCGACGATTAATCATTGGATAGAAAATGTGGAAGGGAGAGGATTGCCGGCGCAAGAGTTATTTGACCAAGCGACCAAATAAGGTCCGTAAATGGGGAGTGAAAGCCCTATGATAAATAAAATAGAAAAATATATTCAAAAAATAGTGGAACTGGAGCAATTCATTGCGAATCTATTTCTTCTATTTATCATGTTTATCATTACATTGGATGTGTTAGGAAGAAATCTATGGAATAAACCAATTACGGGAACAGTGGAATTGACAGAATTAGGGTCCGCTTTGCTTGTTTTTTTCGCACTCGCTATGACTCATCGTAAAGATGAGCATATAGGAATAGATTTTCTCGTGGACCGATTTCCTCTTCCTTTACGTCATTTCATGATCGGAGTGGTGGAAATTATTATTGCCATCGTTCTCTTTTTGATGGCAAGACATGTTTTTGATAACGGGCTGCGAATGATGGAAAGAAATGCTACGACCACCGATTTAGCGCTACCCATGTATCCATTTCTTTTTGTAGTAATGTTTACGCTCGCCATTTTTGCCCTTACAGCAATTTTTAAAGCGATATACCGATTCCGAAGGGCGGTGAGGAAATCATGAGCCCGGAAATGATAGGTTGGTTAGGAATCGCCGCGCTACTCGTATTGTTTTTACTCCGTGTTCCGGTGAGCATTTCACTGATTATTGTTGGCACCGTAGGGCTTGCGATCATCCGAGATTGGGAATCTGCTGTTGTTCAGTTAGGAACGACTCCGTTCTCCACCGCCAGTTCTTATTCATTAAGTGTCATTCCGCTATTTATTTTAATGGGGATGTTTCTCTCTTATAGTGGATTTGGAAAAGATTTGTACACTGCGGTTGATGCTTGGATTGGTCATATTAAAGGTGGTCTCGCGATGACGACCATTGGAACGAGTGCGATGTTTTCAGCAATTTCTGGTTCTGTCAATGCCACGACAGCGACAATGGCTCGTATTGCATTACCGGAAATGGAGAAGTATCAATACGATAAGCAACTGTCCACTGCTTGTGTGGCAGCAGGAGGAACACTTGGAATTCTTATTCCTCCTAGTGTCATTTTAGTTTTATATGGCATCTTAACGATGGAACCGATCGGTAAATTGTTAATTGCAGGATTAATACCCGGCTTGTTACAAATGGTGCTATTCATGATTGCCATATATATATTAGTTTCAAGAAATCCTGCCATTGCTCCTACGACAAATAAAAAGTCATTTTCCGAAAAATTAACCTCTTTAACAAAAATTTGGCCCTTTATCTTTTTATTTGCTTTAAGTATTGGAGGTATTTATTACGGTTTTTTCACACCAACGGAAGCAGGTGGTGTGGGGGCATTTGGAGCTTTTCTCTTAACGCTTCTTACGAGAAGACTGACTTGGGAGGGGTTTATAACATCATTGAGTGCCACCACGAGATTAACCGCGATGATATTTTTCATTTTAATCGGTGCAGATATTTTTAGTAAATTTCTCGCTTTAAGCAGAATCCCGGTGGCAATTACCCAATTTGTATCTCAGTTAGAGTTTTCTCCGCTAATGATTACTTTTCTCATTTTAGTAGTCTATTTTATTTTAGGTCTATTTTTAGAAGGAATTGCTATCTTTGTATTAACGCTGCCTGTTGTATATCCACTGATTACGATGCTCGGTTATGACGGAGTTTGGTTTGGAGTAGTAATGGTCTTTGTTATGAATATGGGTTTGATTACACCACCACTTGGGATTAGTGTCTACATTATCAGTGGAGTTGCAAAAGATATTCCAATAGAAAAAATTTTTAAAGGGGTAATCCCGATGTTACTCATGATGGTGGTCTGTCTATTACTCATTGTTATTTTCCCTGGCATCGTTACTTTTCTCCCAGATTACATGAGGTAAATATCGTTAATTGATATGATGACGAGATAAAGGAGTGGATCGCTATGTCAAAGTATGACGAAGCAAAAAAGAAACTAAGAGGTTCTATTTGTCCGGTAGTGACTCCATTTAAAGAGGATGGCTCCATCGATTTTGAAACCTTTGAAAAACTGATTGACTGGCAAATTGAAAGTGGTAGTCACGGCATTTCTGTGACAGGGACGAGCGGAGAGCCTAGTTCGTTAACGACAGAAGAGAGGAAACAAGTGATGAGACACGCGAAAAAAGCGATTGACGGAAGGGTGTTCTTCGCTCCCGGAACAGGATCCACCAATCACGATGAGACGATGGAGTTAACGAAATACGCGGAAGAGTTAGGGGCAGATGCAGCGATGGTCATTGTCCCTTATTACAACCGTCCAAACCAAGAAGCGCTCTATCAACATTTCAAAACCGTCGCAGATTCTGTGGATATTCCGATCATTATTTACAACATTCCTGGACGGACTGCAGTTAACCTGGAAGTGACCACAATGAAAAGATTGGTGGAAGATTGCCCGAACATTATCGGCGCGAAAGAATCGAACAAAGACTTTGAACATGTGAACCGAGTGCTCTTATATTGCGGTCGTGACTTTTTATTATATTCAGGAATTGAACTGTTATGTTACCCGATGCTTGCCATTGGTGGTGCGGGCTTTATCAGTGCTACCGCAAACGTCGCGCCAGCGAAAGTAGCTGCCTTATATAACGCTTGGGAATCGGGAGACGTGAAAAAAGCGCAAGACTTGCATTTTGAACTGATGCCGTTAAATGATGTGCTATTTAAAGATACGAACCCGACGGTCACAAAAGTGGCGCTAGGAATGATGGGGAAAATTGCACCAAATATTCGGATGCCTCTTGGGGTTCCATCCGAAGCGATTCAACAAGAAGTGCGAGAAACGCTTGTAAATATGGAATTATTGGAAAAGTAAAACGAAAGGGGGAGGAGAGTCGTGACAGCAAAGTTGGAACATTCAAAGCAAGAAGATATTTTGTTATTTATCAATGGCGAATTTGTCCGCAGTGCATCTGGAGAAACGTTTGAAAACATCAATCCGTATACAAATGAAAAAATAAATGATGTGGAATCGGGGAGTCGCGCGGATATTGACAAAGCGGTGGAAGCGGCGAGTGTTGCTTTTCATCGTACGTGGAAAACGATAAAACGCTCAGAAAGAATGTCTTATATGTACCGCATAGCGGATATGATTGATCAGAGAATCGAAGAGATTGCTTACTTTGAATCATTAGATACAGGTTTACCAATAAAACAAACGCGGAAAATGGTAAGCCGAGCGTCTCAAAACTTTCGCTTTTACGCCAATATGGCCGAAAGTCGATTAGTAGGAGAAGCGTATCAAGTGGACGATCAGTTTATTAATTATACGATTCGGACTCCCATTGGTGTTGCTGGACTCATCACCCCGTGGAACGCTCCTTTTATGCTGGAAACGTGGAAAGTAGCACCAGCTCTTGCTACAGGAAATACAGTTGTTTTAAAACCGGCGGAATTTTCTCCGCTCACTGCCAATGTCCTTGCGGAAGTGGTAGCGGAAGCGGGTTTACCGAATGGAGTGTTCAATGTCGTGCATGGATTTGGGGAAACAGCAGGAGATGCCCTCGTACGACACCCGGATGTTCCCCTCATATCATTTACTGGGGAGACGGTAACGGGTAAAACAATTATTAAAAACAGTGCCGACCATTTGAAAGACTGTTCGATGGAATTAGGTGGAAAATCACCGATCATTGTGTTTGACGATGCCGACTTTGAACGCGCCCTCGATGCAGCGATTTGGGGAATCTTTTCTTTTAACGGAGAAAGATGTACCGCCAACTCTCGCCTCTTTTTACAAGAAGGAATCAAAGATAAATTTATGGAAGCGCTGAAAAAAAGGGTTGAACATGTAAAAATCGGTGATCCATTAGACGATGCAACAGAAGTAGGGCCGCTGATTCATACGGAACACTATGATAAAGTGACGAGCTATTTCAACATTGCTGAAGAAGAAGGAGCAGAAGTGATCACCCGCCCAATTCCCGAATCCCTCCAAGCGGGAAACTTTGTCGCTCCAACGTTGATTGTTCATGCGGAAAATAGTATGAGAGTGGCGCAAGAAGAAATATTTGGTCCAGTATTAACGGTGATGACATTTCAAGATGAAGAAGAAGCGATTCGACTCGCCAATCAAATCGATTACGGTCTTGCTGGATATGTTTGGACGAACGATATGAAAAAAGGACATCGAGTCGCTCATCAAATTGACGCGGGAATGATTTGGGTGAACTCTCAAAATGTAAGGGACTTACGCATTCCATTTGGAGGAATGAAAGCTTCCGGAATTGGTCGTGAAGGAGGCCACTATGCTTTTGACTTTTACACGGAACAGAAAGTGATTCATGTCGCAATAAGTGACCACCCAATTCCTCAGTTTGGGAAATAAATAATTGAAGCGTCTTTTCGTGGATATGTCCGCGATAGACGCTTCTTTTCACCCTAGTAATGAAGATGATAAAGGGTAAAGACAGTTTTTCTATACGACGTCTAAACTACGAAAATTTTCGTGTTATGGTCGCATGAAGCTTTAAAATGGTAAGTATGAGGTTGTTTTCACTGATTTTTTGGTTTATACGACCAATTATGCACTAAAAATGAGATGGATGTGTCGCATAAACGATTCATGCGACATGATTTTTAATGAAAATGCTATCAAAAGGTCGTATGACTTTAATGGACAGAGAATATCATCTGATTATTTCCGCTGAAGGAGTCCGCGCATGGCAAAGGAGATATTTTGCGGTCGTTCTGCTAACCGCCGCATAAAGTAGCCAAACCAGTCTTTTCCAAAAGGAACATAGATGCGTACAGCGTAGCCTTGTTGTACTAATTGTTGCTGCAAGTTTGGACGGAATCCATATAAAAATTGAAATTCAAAAGTGTCTGTCGGGATGTTGTTTTTTTGTACAAAAGAAATGACTTTTTCTATGATTCGGTGGTCGTGGGTGGCGATGGCTGTAAAGACTCCTTCTTTTAAGTGGGTAGTAATCATGCGGTAAAAATGTTCATCGATGATTTCTTTCTTTTGAAAAGCAACTTTTTCCGATTCTTTATACGCCCCTTTTACTAAGCGCAAAGGTACGTCGTGAAGTTGTTTTAAATCTTTCATCGCGTGGCGGAGATATGCTTGTAATACCGTTCCTACTTGCTCATTTTGTTGGCGTAATTTTTCTAAAATGCGTAACGTTTGTTCATAATGGGTGTAGTTTTCCATATCAATGCAAACGAACACTTGATGCTTTTTGGCGGCTGCTACGATGTCTGTCATGTTTTGTAAGCAGAAATCTTCATCGATGCTAAGTCCTAACTGGGTTAACTTTACCGAAAGATGGATATCTAATGGGGAAGTGGCGATTCGTTCAATGGTAGCAATGGCTGCATTTGTTGCTTCTCTTGCTTCTTCTTTAGAGTGCACAAATTCTCCCAAGTGATCAAAAATACAAGTGAGTCCTTGGGAGTGTAATGATTCTGCGACCCGGAGTGCGTCATTCATTGTTTGTCCAGCAACAATGTGAGAAGCTCCGAATTTCAACCCCCATTTTTGCGCGAAAGTATTTAAAGTGGTACGAGAAGATAAAAACAAGAAAAAACTTCTCGTCATTTGGTGGATCACCGTTCATTTCTCCTTTCGTGCGAGTGTCAATAATGGAAGGAACCTCTCGAATCCATTCGTTCGAGAGGTCATCTGTTAGAACTTTTCGGAGATTGTTTTCGCTTGCATGTAGAGAAGTAAATAATCAGGTCCTCCTGCTTTCGCGTTTGTTCCCGACATGTTAAATCCGCCAAAAGGTTGGTAGCCGACAATCGCACCGGTACAATTGCGATTAATATATAAGTTACCGACATGGAAGTCTTCTTTTGCCTGTTGAATGTGAGAGCGGTTGTTTGAAATGATGGCACCAGTTAAGCCATATTCGGTATTGTTAGCAATGTCAAGGGCATGTTGGAAATGGCTCGCTTTCGTAAAAGCAACGACGGGACCGAAAATTTCTTCTTGCATAATGGTAGAAGTGGGAGGAGCATCGGCAAAAATCGTCGGTTGAATGAAATAACCTGTTGCATCCGTTCCTTTTCCACCAGTCACAAGGCGAGCTTCTGTTTTACCGAGGTGAATGTAGTGCATAATTTTGTCATATGCGGATTGGTCAATAACCGGGCCGACATTCGTATCATGCAAGGCAGGGTTTCCTACTTTTAACTCTTTTGCTTTCTGAACGGATTTTTCTAATACTTGATCATATATTTTTTCATGTGCTACGACCCGAGAGCCCGCAGAGCATTTTTGTCCCGAGAATCCAAACGCAGAGGTTAAAATCGCGTCGACAGCAATGTCTAAGTCAGACTCTTTATCCACGATAATTGTATCTTTTCCGCCCATTTCTGCCAGCACGGTTTTTAAATGAGTTTGCTGTGGTCGGACGCTCGCTGCTTGTTCGTAAATGTATGTTCCGACTTCTTTCGATCCGGTGAAAGTAATAAGAGAAACTTTCGGGTGTTTTACTAAATAGTTTCCTATCTCTTCACCGCTCCCAGGAAGAAATTGCAACACTCCTGGAGGGAGACCGGCTTCTTTGAGCACATCGACAAAATAAGCAGCAATGACAGGGGTGTTACTGGCAGGTTTTAAGATGACAGTATTTCCTGCGACAATCGGAGCAACTGTGGTTCCAACCATAATGGCAAGAGCAAAGTTCCACGGAGGAATCGTGACGGTTACTCCGCGGGGAATATACGTATGTTCGTTTGCTTCTCCAGAGCGGCTACAAACACTTTTCCCTTTAGCGATCTCAATCATTTGTCTCGCGTAATATTCCATAAAGTCTATTGCTTCAGCGGTGTCCGCATCCGCTTCGTTCCACGGTTTCCCGGCTTCTTTTACTAATAAGGAAGAAAATTCATGTTTTCTTTTTCGCACAATGGCAGCAGCTTTCACGAGAAGACTTGCTCTTTCCTTCGAGTCTACTTTTTTCCATGTATGGAACGTTTCCTCCGCACTTTTTATTGCTTTTTCCGCTAATTCTTTATTTGCTTTTGCGACCACACCAATCACTTCATCTTTTTTGGCAGGATTGTATGAAATGATTTTTTCTTCTGTGAAAATCTCTTCCCCTTGAATGAGGAGCGGATGTTCTCGGCCTAATTGTCTTTCTAACTGTAGGAGCGCTTTTTCAAAGGAATGACGGTTTTCTTGGATCGAAAAATCAGTGAAAGGTTCGTGATGGTACGGCGGTAACATAAAATCACCTTCCTTTATTCATAAAAGAGACATCTCTTCTAGCTCAACTATAATGAATGTATGAAAGAAAAGTGTAAAACAGAACAACCTACGATGCAGGTAAGAAGATGTGGGGAAAAAGAGATAAAGTTCGACGCCAAGAGTGACACGATGATAAAAAAGGTTGCCCCGGGTGAGGAAGGCAACCTCTTGTACGTTATTTCGTTTTAAATCGTTGAACAATCTGTGTTAATTCTTCCGCTTTTTCTTGTAAAGAGTGACTGGAAGCGTCAATTTCTTCGGTAGAGGCAAATTGTTCTTCAGATGCTGCTGCGATGGTTTGGGTACTTGCTGACATTTGTTCACTTAAATGAGTCATCTCTTCAAAAGAAGAAGTGACTTCTTTTCCTCGTTCAGATACATGGTTTGATGTCGAAGCGATGTCTTCAATTTGGTCCGTGACTTCGTCGGTAGAAGTACGAATTAATTCAAAAATGTTTTTCGTTTCGTTTACTACTTCTAAACCATCTTGTACTTCATCCGTGACATCGTTGACTGAAGTGGTGGAAGCGATGATTTGTTCCTTCATGTTTTCAATGATGTTTGTAATTTGCTCCGAGGATTGATGGGATTCTTCGGCGAGTTTACGCACTTCGTTGGCTACCACCGCAAATCCTTTTCCGTGCTCTCCTGCTCTTGCCGCTTCAATGGCTGCATTTAAAGCGAGTAAATTCGTTTGTTCGGCAATATCAGAAATAAACTCAATAATCTTTTCAATTTCTAGAGAGTATGTTTGTAACGCTTGATTGACATCGGCAGAAGTTTGCACGGCCTCATGGATTGCTTTCATTTTTTGCTGTGTGTTAAGAATCGCTTGACTTCCTTTTTCTGTTTGATTGAATGTTTCGGAGGCATGGTTGGAAATTTCAGAAGCAGAAACTGCCAAGCTTTCAATATGCGTTGTCATTTCGTGTAAGTACCCCATATTCAGTTGTGTCTTCACTTTTTGATTTTCCGCACTACTTGCAATGTGTTGAATCGAAGAAGTAATATTTTCCGATGATTGACTAGACTGCTGGGCCGCTGCAGATAACTGTTGTGCAGAAGAAGTGAGCACGTTACTGCTTTCTTCCATTTTGTAAATAATTTCTTTCAAATGATCGGTCATCGTTTGAAAATGAGTTGCTAATTCTCCAATCTCATCATTTGTTTCAACTTTTATCTTTTCTCCGGATAAATCCCCTTGCGCAACTTGCTTTACTTTTTCTGTCATTTGTAGAATCGGTGCGCTTATCTTGCGAGCAAACCGGAGAGCAACAACAGAAATGATGATAAGGACAATGATGGCGACGACAATACTAATGAAGCGAACGTGATCTGTCACAGATAAAATCTCTTCCATTGGTGTGATTAAATATAAATGGTAGTCGGACAGCGGGATCGGAGCGTGTGTAAGGAGGTGGTCTTTGTCATTAATGGAGACAACGGATGAATCCGTCACATCTTTACCTTCTTCCAAGGCACGTTTCCAATCATCATCTATTTCATCTGTAGACAAGCCAGTATAACTTTCATTCGGATGCAATTGAACGATGCCTTCGTTATCCACTAAGATGGCTTCTGCTCTTCCAGTCATGTTTAATAGACTCGATACAAGTTCTTCAAAGTTGACCGTGGCAGACATCACACCAATTGTTTCTTCTTCCTGATTATTTACTGGAACAGCAATTGTAATAATCCGGTTTCCGGTTGTAAGAGACGTAATAATTTCAGAAAAATTTTCTTCCCCATCAAGGGCTTTTTGGAAATAAGGGCGATCTCCGAGATATAGTTGCCCAATATTTTCCTCGGTCGTATGAGCGCGGACGATACCACCAGGATCAGTGAAAACAACTGTTTCATATGTATAATCATCTTGCTCTTTTACTTTATTCATCAGGTCTAATCGCAATGAGAGATCTCCGGACAAAATATTTTCAGTTTGTGCAGCTAATCGAATTTCAGTAAGAAATGTATCAAGCCGCTGTTCTATCGAGTCCGCGTAGCTTATCGTTAAGCTTTCCATTGCATCTCGCTCTTTCGTAATGATTTCATTAGTACTATTAAAGTAGATAATCGAAGCAATGGTCACCATCGGTAAGATTCCGACGAGCAAAAGAAGAATCAGCAATTTCCTTCTAAGAGAGCGTTTTTGGCGAAACATGCACACCATCCTTTCTAAACATCCCCTAGTATATCAAAGGAATTGGTACGAATGTATTACATTGGAATAGTTTTCTATAAAATAGGATGAAAGCGTTAAACTTTTTTAATTGGCGAAATTTTATTATTAACAGATTTATTTCACTCCAATTTATTATGTAGAAAAAATAATTTGTCAGTGCAAAATAGGTAGTTGCTCCATTCAACGGAAAATGTTAACATTTAAATAAAATAGGTTAACAAATGATAGGAGAGATGAAAAGGATGCAAGTGACGCTAGATTGGAGAAGAATGGCAGAAAAAACAATCGCAGGAGAAATAATCACTTTTGATGAAGGTTTGCAAATATTACAAGCAAAAGAGGAAGAAATACTTGCTATCATGGATGCAAGTTACAAAGTTCGCCATCATTATTACGGTAACAAAGTAAAGTTAAATATGATTATGAATGCGAAAAGCGGACTGTGCCCGGAAGATTGCGGCTATTGTTCTCAGTCCATTGTCGCAGATTCTCCGATTGAGACGTACAATTATTTAGATAAAGAGACGATTGTCGCGGGAGCAAAAGAAGCGATGAGGCGAAAAGCAGGGACGTATTGCATCGTCGCCAGTGGACGTCAACCGAGCAATAAAGATATTGATCACGTCGTTTCTGCCGTGAAAGAAATTAAAGAGACGATGCCACTAAAAATCTGTGCTTGTCTCGGGATTTTATCCGAGGAGAAAGCGGCACGGTTAAAAGAAGCAGGAGTGGATCGTTACAATCATAACTTGAATACTCATAAAGACAATTATGGAAACATTACGACAACGCATACATATGAAGACCGGGTGGATACAGTGGAAATCACAAAAGATGTTGGAATTTCTCCTTGTTCCGGCTGCATTATCGGAATGGGGGAGTCGGATGAACAAATTGTGGAAATGGCTTTCGCGTTAAGAAAGCTGAATGCGGATTCTATTCCTGTGAACTTTTTGCATCCTATTGAAGGGACACCTCTCGCCAATTACGAACGAACGAAGCCGATTAAAGCGTTAAAAGTGTTGGCACTGATGCGTTTTGTCAATCCAACAAAAGAAATTCGCGTTTCTGGAGGAAGAGAATTTAATCTTCGTCATTTGCAACCTCTCGCCCTTTATGCTGCCAACTCTGTCTTTGTAGGAGACTATTTAACGACAGCTGGGCAAGAGGTGAAAAAAGACGATGAAATCATAGAAGACCTCGGTTTTACGATTGAAGAATGTGCTCTATAAAAGTAGAACGCCGTCTCTTCCCATTTGGAAAAGACGGCCTTATTTTTATGACGAAAAAATTTCAGAGATCAATTCAAAGGAACGGAGACGTTTCTCATGGTCGTAAATCGTTCCATTCACCATAATTTCGTCCGCCTCTGTATCTTCTAAAAAAGCGGTAAGTTTTTCTTCTACCGTTTCTTTGCTTCCGAAAATAGAAGTACCCAACTGTTCTTCCAATGCATTTTTTTCGTACACTGTGATCATTTCATCCAAGTTATCTACTGGAGGCTGGATCGGTTTTTCCGTTCTTCGAATTAAATGTAAAAATTGTTGTTGTAACGACGTGCTTAAATAATTCGCTTCTTCATCGGTTTCGGCAGCAATCACATTCAGACAAACAATGGCATATGGCTCATCGAGAACGTCAGACGGTTGAAACGCATTCCGATAAATTTCCAGAGCCGGGATTGTATACTTCGGTGAAAAATGGCTCGCAAACGCAAAAGGTAAACCGAGTTGCCCCGCGAGCTGCGCACTAAAACCACTGGAGCCGAGAAGCCAAATCGGAATCTTTAGGCCGTGTCCCGGAAAAGCTCGAACGGGTAGTGGTTTTGATAAAATCGATGGATCAAAATAAGCTCTTAATTCTGTTAGTTGCTGAGGGAAATTGTGACCATCGTCTCCGCTATTTCTTCTCAGTGCTTGGGCGGTTAATTGATCCGTTCCCGGCGCTCGACCGAGTCCGAGGTCAATTCGACCCGGGAAAAGGGACTCGAGCGTTCCAAATTGTTCTGCGATCACAAGTGGTGAGTGGTTTGGAAGCATAATACCACCGGATCCAACACGAATTGTGGAAGTGCCATTTGCAACATAACTAATTAATACCGACGTTGCAGAACTACCGATAAACGGCATATTGTGATGTTCTGCCAACCAAAAGCGATGATATCCCCATTTTTCTACGTGTTGGGCTAAGTCCAATGTGTTTTGAAAAGACTGAGAAATGGTTCCGCCTTCTACAATCGGGGAAAGATCAAGAACGGAGAAACGTATATCTTTTAATGTTGTCATCGGTTTCACGCTTCCTTTGCTTCATCATTTTAACTATCTATTATTCTCATATTATCAATAATATCGTGTGAGAAAAAGAAATCCGCTTTCGTTTGAAGTTAGAAAAAGGGAAAGGACGGGAAAAAAAGAATACAATAGAGAGTAGAAAAAGAAGGCAGAAAGGAAGGATGTACAGTGGACAAGTTCATGTATATCAACGGGAAATGGGTTGGCAATGAGCTGGAAAAAACAGAAGTAGTTAATCCTTCAACGCAACAAATAGTTGGGACGGTACCAGAAGGAGGAAGAAAGGAAGCGACGTTAGCAGTTGATGCTGCACACGAAGCATTTAAAACATGGTCAAAGAAAACAGCCGATGAACGTTCATCCTTGTTGTATCGTTGGTATGAGTTAATTGATGAGAACAAAGAAGAAATGGCAACGCTGATGACAAAAGAACAAGGAAAGCCATATCAAGAAGCATATGGAGAAGTGAATTACGCCAATGGCTTCATTAAATGGTACGCGGAAGAAGCAAAGCGTATTTACGGTGACACGATTCCGGCATCTCAGTCAGATAAGCGAATCATCGTACAAAAACAACCAGTTGGCGTTGCAGCTGTCATTACTCCATGGAACTTTCCGGCGGCAATGATTACGAGAAAAGTCGGTCCGGCGCTTGCGGCAGGATGTACCGTCGTCATTAAACCTGCAGAACAAACACCTTTAACTGCGATCATGCTTGCGGAACTGGCGGAAGAAGCCGGAATTCCTGCCGGAGTAGTGAATGTTGTGACAGGAGAAGCGTCTGATATCGGAAAAGCATGGCTGGACGACAAACGAGTGAGAAAATTAACATTTACAGGTTCTACGCCGGTGGGCAAGCTTCTCATGGAAGGATCTGCTCGTACGTTAAAAAAAGTATCTTTAGAACTGGGCGGACAAGCACCGCTCATCGTCATGGATGATGCCGACATTGACCAAGCAGTGGAAGGAGCGGTACAGTCAAAATATCGTAACGCAGGTCAGACGTGCGTTTGTTCCAATCGAATGTATGTACACGAGTCCATCGCAGAACCATTCGCTGAAAAAATGGCAAAAGCAGTGGAAAATTTAACGGTGGGAGACGGTCTGGAAGAAGGGGTGACAATCGGCCCGCTCATTGATGAAGACGCGATAGAAAAAGTGGAGAAACATGTCGAAGATGCAAAAGCAAAAGGAGCGAAAATTGTGAGCGGTGGCGTGCGACATGAAAAAGGAGATCTGTTTTATACACCAACTGTCATTATGAATGCTACTGAAGACATGCTTTGCATGACTGAAGAAACGTTTGGTCCAGTCGCCCCAATTGCAACTTTTAAAACAGACGAAGAAGCGATCGAACGAGCAAACGACACCGACTTTGGTTTGGCGGCCTATGTCTTTACAAAAGATTTATCCCGTGCTTTCCGCATCAGCGAAGCGTTAGAGTATGGAATTGTTGGTGTTAATGACGGTGTCCCATCCACGCCGCAAGCTCCTTTCGGTGGGATGAAGGAAAGCGGCATCGGAAGAGAAGGCGGCTATTACGGTATCGAGGAATTTCTTGAAATTAAATATACATCGTTTAAAATTTAGGCACAAAAAAATCACCAGCAACATCATTGACCGGTTGTTACTGCTGTTAACCCAGTGGAGGGCAAACGTTCTGTTTTAACTTTCCTCAGCAGAAGTCCCCACTTCTGTCAGAGATGTTGCAAGGAAGTGAATCAAGCAAGCTCGATTCAAAATCTGACGCAATGACTACGAGGCGCCATTGATTCATATGCAGGGACTTCATCGTTACGGAAGTGTTCGAAGTCCTGGAGTGGAGCACTTCCATGTGGAAAAAGCGGTGAAAATGTTCAAGGAGTGTATATGAAGCACTTCCACAATCAAGAGAAGAGCAATGATGAAAGGAGCTGTCCAAAAAGTCATTATTGGTGACTTTTTGGACATTTTTTGTTACCGCTTCATCAAAAATTGCTTCTGGAAACGCCTCTTGCCCGAATAGGCATGTTTCCAACACCAAATTGTTGAATAGTCATGCCATCGTTTCATATAAAAATAGCTAATGGAAGCAAGCCATGAATGGCTCATAACACTGTTTCATTCAAAAATAGATAATGGAAACAAGCCATGGATCGCTCATGCCACCGTTTCAGCGCTAAATGATTGTGTTGAAAGGAACTCTCGATTTATTTTTCAGGACTTATTAGACAGCCTCTTTCATCTATTCCTGCATCTTAGTTATGTGAGGTATGGTGACGCTAGATGAAAACGGAAAATGTATCCCCCCTCATTTGTGACGCTTACAAAATATATATCACGATCAATAGCTCATTTGGGTCTCCTTTAGTTCCTTTTCAAACACGATAAATTTACAAGGGACAGCGAGCATTGGTGCGAGTTTTGGATAGGAGGTCTCTAACATTTCTGTACGCACAGGTTGGTAGCCTAGACGCTTGTACCATTTTTCGAGAGCGACTTTGGCAGGGTGAGCTCCTTCTTCTGGTACTAACAATTCCAGTTGTATTTTCTGTAAGTTCTCTTTTTTGCACTCTTTTTCGGCAAAATGAATTAACGCACGTCCAATTCCATTCCCTTGGTATGTTTCATCCACTGCTAGCATTCCAAGTTCTCCCGTTTCTTCATGAACCTGTCGAATCCGAACACAACCAACAATTGTATCTCTCGTTTGAGCGACAGCAATCTCACCATGTTGTATAAATTCTCTTATTTCTTCCATCGACGTACGAACAACCTCTTTTTTCCATAACCCATTTTCTGAAGTGCGATAGACACGGTTTACGATATTTGTTATGCGTTCTACATCTACATTAGCATTAGAAGGAAACATAGAAATGGTTATTGGCTGCATATGACGTTCTACCACCTTATTTAGATTATGTATCTTTAGAATACCATGTTTTGAAAATGATAGTGAGTGAAAGGTCCTTCTCTTTTCTTAAGTTTTAAATTTATTACTTTCTTCTTCTAGTATATCTGTCTGCTTTGTTAAAAATTCTGACGCGCTAGTTACTTCTTGCATTGTGGCGGTTTGTTCTTCTGACGCGCTTGCGATGTGTTGAATGTTTTGATCGATGCGTAAAGAACTCGTTTTGATGTCATCGATGTTTCCTACGAGCTGATGCGATTGATTGCTTAACGTCTTCGTTGATTTGTTGGGACCACTCTAATCCAGATGTGTCGTATCCAATTAAGTCAGGATTTAAGTGAGTGATAGCGATTCCATCTTTATCAAGAATGTAACCGTAACCATTTTGTTCATTCGGAGAATAATAAGATTCATGTATGTCTTGAGTAGCGGCATCAAGTTCTTCTATTGCATCGTCACCGTGTTGCTCAATGATGAGGTTCAGTTCATTTTTCTTCAATTCTGTAATATATTCAAGATCTTGAACTGCCATAGTGTACATCGCTTGTTGAGACGTTTGGACGTTGGTAACGCCTAAAACGATAACAGGGATAACGGTAAGAATAAAAATGGTTGCTATCAATTTTGTTTTTATCGAATTCAATTAGAACACCTCGCTAAAAAAGGTTGTAATAAAAAAAGCCAGGACAAATCATGCCTGGTCGGTTGCGCTACTAACTCCAAATTTGCCAAGCGCCCAAATAACAGCAAATTTTTCACAGTTTCCATATCTATATTTTAAAATATAAATTGCTTTCATAATGAAGTAATAAACATTAAAACTCGAACAAAGTTGATTCATTTAGTCCTTTATTCATTAAAAAAATTCTTAAAAATCTTTACTATGAGAATATTATACCATTCGAAAAGTCGCAGTCAAGAAATAATTTCCTTTTTATAAATAGGTTTTGTTTTTAAAAAATGGATTCGTTATAGTAAAATATAACGTCAGAAAGGAGCGGTGAAGATGAAGTATCGTGTGTTAGGAAAAACGGGATTGCGTGTGTCTGTTGTAGGTCTTGGCACATGGCAGTTTGGTGGAGAATGGGGTGTCGATTATACCCAAAAAGAAGTGGACGCAATTTTTGATAAAGCAAGAGAAGTCGGGATTAATTTTATTGATACAGCTGAATGTTACGGGGATCATTTATCTGAAAAATTTATCGGAGAAGCGATTAAGAAAGATCGAGAAAATTGGGTACTTGCGACAAAATTTGGTCATGAGTTCCATGGTTTTTATGATCGCACCGATCGCTACGACCCTGTATCAGCGTTAAAACAGCTCGACGATTCATTACGTGCATTACAAACAGACTATATTGATTTGTATCAATTTCATTCCGGTCCGGACGAAGCGTTTGACAATGACGACTTGTGGACGATGCTTGATAAGCAAATAGAAGCAGGAAAAATTCGTCACCTTGGCACGTCCATTGCAAAAAATAATAATACGTTCCAGACGGAAAAATCAGTCCAATTCGGTTCAAAAGTGATTCAAGTCGTCTATAATCGATTGGACCGAACGCCTGAAGAAGAGGTTTTTTCGATTTGTGAGAAAGAAAATCTCGGGGTTCTTGCCCGTGTACCGCTTGCTAGCGGATTTTTAAGTGGAAAGTATCAACCGGGTGATACGTTTGCAGACAATGATGTCCGTCATTTACGAGATAAAGAAGATACGAAACGAAAATTAGCTCTTGCTGAAGAAATTAAACGAAATGAAGTTCCGGAAGGTGTCCCAATGGCTACATGGGCGCTTGCATGGTGCTTGAAACATCCGGCAGTGACAGCTGTTATTCCAGGATGCAAAAATCCAGAACAAGTGGAAGCCAATGCAAATGCAGCTTCGTTAGATATCGTTTCCGATGATCATCCACAAGCAACAAAATAATGAAAAATAAGGAAGCGCACGGAGAACGAGCGCTTCCTCTTTTAGTGCGCCCGGCATGGGTGTAGTCTATAGGGTGCAAGTCCCGAGCCACGAAGGTAGAAGTAGTGGTTAGCTTAACGCAAGGGTGTCCGTGGTGACGCGGAATCTGAAGGAAGCAGGCGGCAAACTTCCGGTCCGAGGAACACGAACTTCATATAAGGCTAGGTATCACTGGATGAGTTTGCTGAACAAAACAAAGTCCTTTCTGCCAAAGGTGATACAGAGTAAATGAAGCGGATAGATGG
>NZ_WKJG01000037.1 GCF_027853235.1 Aliibacillus thermotolerans | reverse complement strand
CTCCGAAACGTCGGACATCTAGGGCAGGGACTGCCCGAAGTAACGCTCAAGGAGACGAAAGAGTGCTTTCGTCGAGGAGTTGAGAAGCTCCCACTTCAAGCGTTAGCTAAGTGGCGAGTAGTTCACTGCCATCTGTATCTAATTGTCCTCCGGCTACTTTGAGTCCAAAGTTAACGAGTGAAGTATAACGGACACACCTACCCGTTTATTCCCATCAACAAATGTGTTATCCAGTCATTTGGGTATAAGCCCTCGCCATCGAAAGTAGCTTTCGCTCGATTCAACGCGCTGTCTATGAACGATCGATCCTTAATACCATAGAGCGCCTGTTTCCTCCACAATTTTGATGACGTGCTCCGTAGAAATACTTTTCATTATTTGGCAAGCTCTCTGAGCGCGTCTTTATTATCATTATTGATATCATCCATGAGAGAAGATAACTTTTCTTTTTCTTTTTTTTCTGTTTATGATGAAGAAATTTAACTAAATCAATAACTCCTTCTTGTTGTTAGTCTTTTGGGAGGCTTTGAAATTCATGTAAAAATTTCTTTTACACACTCATACTTTTAAAATATAATTATTCTTATTTTACCATATATTGGTATGGTTTAGACGTTCTTTTATGAAAAGAAAAATGAGCAATCATTTGTCCTCTTTAAGAAATAATTTTACCTATGGTTGGATAGCAATGTAATATTAATATTTCCATCAAATCAGTAGACTGGTACACGATGATCAGTCCTTTTTTAACACTCACAAAAATTGATAATTTTGGCTGGAAACTTTTTACCCAGTAAGATATAATATTATTGATTCAGACAATAAATAGGTAGGTGATCGTTTGATAGGATTGGAGTACATCTTAGATTTATATGGCATGCAACATAGAGAACTTGCTGAAAAGCTCGGTATTAAAAAGCAAAATATTAACCTTTGGATTAAAGGAAAGCAAAAGATCCCCAAAAAACATCTACCTATTTTAGAAGAAATTTTTGGGATAGAGGCTACATATTTTACGAAAGAACTAACCGAATTGGAAAAACTGGAAATTCAAAAGGAGAAATTAAAGCAAGACTTAGAGCCAGTGATTACTAAACATGAAGAGCAGTTCTTAATTGGTGAAAAGAACGATTTGGTGGAAGTACCAATTTATGATAAAGAGGAAATGAATCAAATTGAACATGGGATTGAAAAGGCGAAGCTCATAGAAAAGTTTCGTACTATCATCCATCGTGCGGAACATCAACCGTACTTAGACACCTTTAAATTAGTGCTCGAATTGTTAGATAAAGCTCAACATGAGCCAATATTCCATAAAACAGTGGAAGGACTAGCGCACTATTTAGAAGTTTTACCAGACTGGGTTTCAACTGGTCCTGAGCAAGATGAATTTGAGAGTGAATTGTTTGACGTGTTGGACGATCATAACTATTAATTTTTTCTTCCAGAAGGAGAGTAAGAAAGAATGATTAATCACAGGGATAAAAGTGATTTTTGGCAATTTTCTCCCATTCTTAATATTGAAGATTTGAATTTCGATAAAGTATTGGAAAGATTTTATAATATGAAAGTCCCGGGATTAGTATGAGAGGATATCCAAAACTCTTTAGACGGCCGATTGTTGGACTTCAATGGATCAGTGGTAGTTACGATTAAAACTGGAACCATTAAAACGACTAAAAATTATTATTCCTTTTCTTCGGGACGGTTATGATAACAAAAAAGAAATAATAAAAAGTGTCTGCGACAGTTTCTTTGTTTCCATTTTAGAAGGGAAGTTAGAAGTAAAGGTAAATGACAAAGAAATAAATCAGGAATCTATTCGCGAAGTGATTAAAGACGAAAGTTATTATCCTCAAAATATTTCTGCCATAAAAAAGTGTTTACCCCCATGTATGTGAATACATATTTACACGAAAAACCGAGAGAAATAACAGTGATTGATGGTGTAAACAAGTTTGACTTTCAATTATATTTCCACTGTAACGAAGAGATTCCAAAAGGACGAATGGCTATCGTTCGAACCATTGGCATGAAAATTGAAGATTTTAAAGTACCGGGACATGCGACGAAACCAACTATGATACGACGAAATTACAGGTTCCAATTTTATAGACAAGATGTTATTTAAGTGCCTCTGTGTAAGGAAATGACAATATCATTTATCATCGAAAATACTACTAATTACACTATTTACTCCCAAATAATTCATAAAAAAGCATTATAAGTAAATTTGACTAGAAACTTTTCCCTAATTAAGATATAATTATATTGACTTAGACAATAAAATGATTTTGGTAGAGAGCTTAAGAGAAACAAAATATATTGGCATATACTTTACCCGATACACTATAAAGGAGTGTTAATGATGGAGACAGCAAAGATAGGCTTTGAAGAAACCCTTTGGAAATCAGCAGACAAACTACGCGGAAGCATGGATGCTTCAGATTATAAACATGTCGTTTTAGGTCTCATTTTTTTGAAGTACATTTCAGATAAATTTGAAATGAAGTATCAAGAATTAGTAGAAGAAGGGGCCGGTTTTGAAGAGGACCGTGATGAATATACCTATGAAAATATCTTTTGGGTGCCGAAACAAGCCCGTTGGAGTTACATTAAAGACCGTGCCAAAGACCCAAAAATTGGTCAATACATCGATGAAGCAATGATTGAAATTGAAAAAGAAAACCCAACCCTTCGTGGAGTGTTAGATAAACGGTACGCTCGTCCAGAGTTAGATAAACGCCGTTTAGGAGAACTCATTGACCTTATTTCTACGATAAAACTGCATAGTAAAGCAGAAAAAGATTTACTCGGTCGAGTGTATGAATACTTTTTAGGTAAATTTGCAAGTGCTGAAGGAAAAGGAGGAGGGGAATTCTATACGCCACAAAGCGTTGTAAAAACGTTAGTTGAGATGATTGAACCTTATCATGGGCGTATCTATGACCCTTGCTGCGGTAGTGGTGGCATGTTCGTGCAAAGTGAAAAGTTTGTCGAGCGACATCAAGGAAGAATTGAAGATCTATCTATTTATGGACAAGAATCGAACTCTACCACTTGGAAACTATGTAAAATGAACCTTGCTATTCGAGGGTTAGAAGGAAATATTGGAGAAGAGCATGCAGATACATTTCATGAAGACTTACACAAAATATTAAAAGCAGACTATATCTTAGCGAACCCTCCTTTTAATATTAGCGACTGGGGAGGAAGTGAATTAGAAGATGATGTGAGATGGAAATACGGTATCCCTCCAGCAAGTAACGCTAATTATGCATGGTTACAACATATGATATACCACCTTGCCCCAAATGGAACTGCAGGGGTCGTCTTAGCAAACGGATCACTCAGTTCGAACACTTCCAATGAAGGAGAAATCCGTAAAAACATACTAGAAGAAGATTTAGTAGATGCTATTGTTGCGTTACCGGATAAATTATTTTATTCGACAGGCATACCAGTGTCATTATGGATTTTAAGCCGAAATAAAAAAAATCACCCGAAATACCGGAGCAGAGAAAATGAAATATTGTTTATTGACGCGCGAAATATGGGACAAATGGTAGACCGACGTTTGCGGGAATTAACAGAAGATGACATTCAAAAAATTGCAGGAACATATCGAAATTGGCGGAAATTAGATGGTGAATATGAGGACATTAATGGGTTCTGTAAATCAGCCACAATAGAGGATGTCCGCCAAAACGACTATGTGTTAACTCCGGGACGTTATGTTGGAATAGGGGATGTTGAAGAAGATGGAATTCCATTTGAAGAAAAAATGGAAACCCTCACGAGTGAATTAAGAGAATTATTTGAAAAATCCCACCGATTGGAAGAAGAGATTAGAAAAAATCTAGGGGGGGATTGGGTATGACATCTAATGGTTGGAAAGAAGTTACATTAGGTGAAATATCTCTAGATGGTAAAGGTAGTTACGGAATTGCTGCATCTGCTGTAGAGTATTCTGATGATTTATATACTTACTTGAGAATTACAGATATAAATGATGATGGTACATTGAATAAGACTGATTTAAAGTCTGTAGATGATGAAAAGGCTGAAAAATATTTACTTCAACCAAATGATATTGTTTTTGCTCGTACAGGCAATAGCACAGGAAGGAGTTATTTTTATGATGGATCAGACGGTGAGTTGGTCTATGCAGGATTCTTAATCAAATTTAGCTTAGATCCATCTAAAGTAAATCCTAAGTTTATGAGGTATTATACTCTTTCCAATGAGTATAAAGGCTGGGTGTCTTCTTATATATCAGGTAGTACTAGAGGAAATATTAATGCAAAAACATATGCTAATATGAAAATCTCTCTTCCACCTCGGAAACAACAAGATTATTTAGTTAAGGTTCTTTCTTCATTAGATGAAAAAATTAAAACAAATAATCAAATCAATGAAAAGCTTGAAGAAATGGCTCAAGCATTGTTTAAACGTTGGTTTGTTGATTTTGAGTTTCCAAATGAAAATGGAGAGCCCTATAAGTCAAGTGGAGGAGAAATGGTTGAAAGTGAGTTAGGGCTGATTCCTAAGGGTTGGGAAATTGTGAGTTTAAAAGAATTAACATCTAAATTTACTACAGGATTAAACCCAAGGAAAAATTTTGTATTAGGTAAAGGTGAAAATTTTTACGTAACTATTAAAAATATGAGTAATCAACAAATTTTATTAGATGATAATTGTGACAAAATAGATGATGATGCAATAAAAATTATTAATAAAAGATCGGATTTAAAAAAGGGGGATTTGTTATTTTCAGGCATTGGAACTATAGGTAGGGTATATCTAATTGACGAAACACCAAAAAACTGGAATATCAGTGAATCTATTTTCACACTAAGACCCTCCGACTTTATTTCATCTGAATTATTATACTTAATACTGCTAAGCGAAAATCTACAAGGATATGCTCAACAATTGGCGAGTGGTAGTGTACAAAAAGGAATAAGAATGAGGGATTTAAAAGCATATAAGTTAACTCTTCCTCTTGGCAATTTAATTGATAAATTTACTAAATTTATAAAACCTTTAATTAGCAAACAGAAAAATATAGAAAAGGAAAACCAAATCTTAAGAGAAATACGAGATATTCTTCTTCCAAAACTTATGTCGGGTGAAATTCGTGTCCCGTTGGATGATGAGGTGTTGACAACTGAACATACTGTGTAATTATTGCATTCCACTTGAAAGAGGTAGAGGGGGATGATTATTTGGAAAATTTTACGGAGGATAAATTAGAGGAAGCGGCGATTGAGATTTTACAAGGACTTGGCTTTGAACATGTTTATGGTCCAGAAATTAGTCCAGGGGGAGAACATCCAGAACGAAATGATTTCCGCACCGTTATTTTGGAAGACCGCGTGAAATATGCGCTTTTTAAAAATAATCGGGATTTACCACCAGAAGCATTGGAAGAAGCCTTTCGTCAAATCATCACTTTTAACAGTCCGAGTTTAGAAGAGAATAATCGTTATTTTCATCGCTTAATCACCGAAGGAATTGATGTTTCTTTTCAAACTGATGGTCATAATCGTTCAGTGAAAGCTTTTTTGCTTGATTTTGAAGAACCATTGAATAATGAATTTCTCGTTGTAAATCAATTTACGGTAGTGGAAAAAGAAGAACGTCGTCCGGATCTTACTATCTTCATTAATGGAATTCCATTTGTTGTCATTGAGTTAAAATCAACAACGGACGAAAATGTTAGCATTGATCATGCCTATGCTCAGATTCAAACGTACAAACGAGATATTCCTTCTTTGTTTTATTACAATGCCTTTTGTATTTTATCAGACGGAATTAAAGCGAAGGCTGGAACAATTACGGCAAATCGAGAACGGTTTATGAATTGGCGCTCAGTTGACGGGGAAAATGTTTCTTCGTTAGAAGTACCGCAGTATGAAGTATTGCTTCAAGGGATGCTTACAAAAGAGCGGTTGATTGACATTATTAAAAACTTTATTCTTTTCCAAGAGTCTCACGAAGAAGAACGAGACGAACATGGGAATAAAATTGGGGAAAAAAAGACGATTGCTAAAATCATGGCAGCGTATCATCAATATTTTGCTGTCAAAAAAGCAGTAGAACATACGAAAACAGCGACGAGTGAAAATGGTGATCGAAAAATTGGTGTTATTTGGCATACCCAAGGATCAGGAAAAAGTCTGTCAATGGTGTTTTATACTGCTCAACTAGTTAATACCCTTAACAATCCAACGATAGTCGTCATTACTGATCGAAACGATTTGGATGATCAGTTATTCACAACCTTCGCCAAGTCCCAAGGCATTTTAAGACAATCTCCGAAGCAAGCGGATGTTCGGAAATTGAGTGACGAACAGAAAAAACAACAAGCGAAGGAAAATACGAAAGAAACGCATGGTCTTTATGATCTTTTGAATGAAAGAGAATCAGGGGGAATTATTTTTACTACCATTCAAAAGTTTAAGCCAGAAGAAGGAGAAATGCCTGTTTTAACAGACCGAAGAAATGTCGTTGTTATTGCCGATGAAGCTCATCGCAGCCAGTATGGTTTTTCTGCTAAAACAGATACAAAGACTGGGGCAGTGAAATATGGCTATGCGAAATATTTACGTGACGCTCTTCCAAATGCTTCATTTATCGGCTTCACAGGAACACCGATTGAATTAGAGGACAAGTCTACCCCTGCGGTTTTTGGAAATTATATTGATATTTATGATATGACCCAAGCAGTGGAAGACGAAGCAACGGTAAAAATATATTACGAAAACCGTATTATTCGATTAGAAGCGAATGAAGAAGAGCTAGCTCAAGTTGATGAAGAATTTGAAGAAATAACAGAAGACCAAGAAGAATCCACAAGAGAAAAATTTAAGTCGAAATGGTCTAGGTTGGAAGCGATTGTTGGTTCTCCGAATCGGTTAAAACAATTAGCAGAAGATATCATTCATCATTATGAAGAAAAAGCGAAAACAATAGACGGAAAAGCAATGGTTGTTTGTATGAGCCGTCGTATTTGCGTCGCACTTTACGACGAAATTGTCAAACTCCGTCCAGATTGGCATTCCGATAACGACAATAAAGGAAAAATTAAAGTGGTTATGACCGGAAGTGCAGGAGATGAAGAGGCTTTGCAACCGCACATTGGCGGTAAAAAGCGCCGCGATCTCCTCGCAAAACGAATGAAAGATAATAGTGATGAATTAAAAATCGTGATTGTCCGTGATATGTGGCTGACAGGATTTGACGTCCCTTCTATGCACACGATGTATATTGATAAGCCAATGAAAGGACACAATTTAATGCAAGCAATCGCCCGCGTAAACCGTGTGTTTAAAGATAAGTCGGGTGGGGTTGTTGTCGACTACATCGGAATCTTAGAAAGTTTAAAAAAAGCGTTAAATCAATATACCGATAGCGATAAGAAAACGACAGGCATTGATACTTCTGCTGCTATTGCGGTCATGAAAGAAAAACTAGAAATATTACAAGATATGATGCATGGGTTTGATTACTCTCCTTATATGGGAGAGTCCCAAGCGGAACGAATTCGTGCGATTACAGGCGGAATGAATAATATTTTCGGTAAAAGCGAGAAAGAACAAAAAGAATTTAAACAAATTGCAACGGAGCTAGCAAAAGCTCATTCTTTATGTGCTGCCACAGAAGAAGGAAAAGCTGTAGCACTTGAAGTGAGTTACTTTAAAGCGGTGAAAGCAAGTTTGAACAAGCTTCAAGCAAAACAACCAAAGCGAAAGTCGAAAAAAGAAGTAGAAGCGCGTGTGAGCCAATTGTTGGAACGTTCCATTATCTCTGAAGAAGTAGTCGACGTCTTTGAAGTAATGGGCTTAGAACACCCTGACGTTTCCATCTTATCAGAGGAATTTTTAGAAGAAGTGAAACAATATGAGCATAAAAACTTAGCAGTAGAAATGTTAAAGAAATTACTCGAAGGAAATATCAAAACGATGGAAAAGCGCAACCTCGTCAAATCACAAAAATACTCCGAAAAACTAAAACAGTCATTGAAAAAATACAAAAACCAAGCAATCACAAACGCCGAAGTGATGGAAGAATTAATCAAAATGGCAAACGATATGAAAAAAGCCAGACAGGAAGAGGAAGATCTCGGATTAGACGATGATGAAATTGCATTTTACGACGCACTTACTTCAGAAGATATAGTGAAAGAATTAATGGAGGATGAAGTTCTGAAAAAAATTGCTTTTGAATTGACACAAGCAATTAGGCGAAACATGACTATCGATTGGCATAAAAGAGAAAGTGCTCGGGCAGGAATGCGCCGAATTATAAAGAGATTGTTAAGAAAATACGACTATCCACCAAAACAGGCGAGAAAAGCATTAGATACCGTTATGCAACAAGTAGAATTAATGGCAGAAAATACTCCAGTTACAAATTGGGATGCAGAGAGAGCGGCAGAGTCTTCGGAGAAATATAGGCTATAGCCATTCCACTTTCACTTTGAAAGGGGGTGATTTAATGAACATAGCCATTGGTATTATTGCAATAATTATATCTTTTATTGTAGGTATTCAAAGTTTTACCGTAAGCGTGCTATCTGAGGTGGTTGGTGAAGAAGCAACAGCCGGTGCTGGAGCCATTGGTGTATTGGTAGCGTTTTTGTATTTAGTAGGTGGGGCGTTTGCTTTTAAATTAACAAATGTAGCGAAGTGGATTTTAGGTATTGGTGGTTTGCTAGGTCTTTTAGCTGGTGCAACTAGTGATTATTCTGATGTCACAGTGTGGGGTATACTTGGTCTCATCATGAGTGGACTATTGTTTTGGGATGTAAAAAGAAAAAATAAGCAAAAAGATAAGGAGAAAATAGCGTAATGAAAAAAATTATTATGTTTTTTGTGATGTTAAGTTTTGTTGTAATGATGATGGCTTGCGGTGAAAGTTCATCACAAGTGAGCGAGTCTGAAGGAAATAACGCAAACGATGAAATCGTTGAGGAAACATCAAGCAATGGTGACGAGGAAAATACTGAAGAATCTGAAGAAGAAGAGTTTGGAACACGTAATAATCCAGTGGCGCATGGTGTGAGTGTAGATGTTGAAGTGAGCGATTGGTTGTTCGGTGATGCGCATTATGAAATGGAATTAATAGAATCCATTAGTGGCGCTGAAGCTTTGGAAATGGTGAAGGCCAGTAATGAATTTAATGATGAACCAGGTGACGGGAAAGAATACATTTTAGCGAAGTTTCGCTTGCAATTAATTGAAGTAGAAGAGGAACCATTTGATGTTAATCCACAACAATTTGATATTGTTAGTGCTGGTGGTGCCTCTTATGAAGATTTTGTGAGTGTTGCTGGACTTGATCCGGAGTTTCGCTCTGATTTGTATGAAGGTGGAGAAATTGAAGGATGGGTACCATTTCTTGTAGATGCTAATGATGAGAAACCTTTAGCAAAATACGGCGATATATGGTTTGATCTTCGTGGCGAATAGAAAGTATATAAGCATTTTATTCAGCGTCCCAAACAATGAAAATGTTGATGACTAAAATAACAAAATTAAAATTTCTGGTGCACATTTATTTGTGCACCAGTTTTTATTTGTAAGAACCCCCATACAATTAGGATCTTATTTGAAAAAAATAGGAGAAAATGATGAAATTTCTCTATTAGGTGAGACACTCACTAAAATACAAACATATGTTCTTAATTTATGTTATAATAAATGGAGCGGTATCCATGGGTTGGAAATTTATTAATGTCATGACCGCTCCTTTTCATTGAGCTTAAGTCGGCCTTGATTGTGGTAAAATAAAAGAAAGGATGTACGGAAATTGAAGAAACGAACGGATGTTGCATACAATAATTATGACATTATTTTTCGCAACATGACCGAACAGTTTCGTGAAAAAGTCCTTGACTTTTATGGTATTAAAACTGCCCCAATTGTCCGGGTAGAACCGACTGATTTGCCAAAGATTTCAGTACAAGATCGACGCATGGACTTTATCTTTTTACTTGCAGATGACACATATTTGCATTTGGAGTTTCAAACGACTTTTTCGGAGAAAGATTTGGATCGTTTTTTTGCAGTATGATGTGAGTGCCTATGACAAATTCCAAAAGCCAATTCGAACGGTTGTCATATACGGCGCAAATATTGCTGAAGCGTTGGAAGTGAAGAATTATGGTTCTGTCACATATGAAACAAAAGCTGTTTTTATGGGAGATTATGATGGAGATTCCATCATGCAGGATTTATGGGCGAAGGTAGAAAGTGGGGAAGAATTAACGGAACTTGACGAACTAAATCTAATTTTTCTCCCTTTAATGCGAAGTAGTGTAAACCGTTCTGAGCGTGCAATTGAGACGGTAGAGTTAACGAAGAAAATACGTGACGAAGACAAGCAATTACGGCTAATGTCAACGATTATTGCAATTAGTGATAAGTTCATTGATCAGGAATATATAGAAAAACGGATGGTGGTGGCAAGTATGGCGAGAGTGATTCGATTGGCGGAAGAAAAGGCGGAACGTCGTACAGTCAACGTATGGTGAAAGATTATCTACAAGCTCGTTTCGGAGAAGAAGCAAATACTTTGTTAGAATGGGTAGATCAAATTACTGATTTAAACGTTTGGCATAGCCTTACTCCTAAAATATATCGTGCAAAAAATATAAAAGAAGTTGAACGATTATTTGAAGAAGGAATGAAGAACGAAAAAGAATAGTTCCCTATGAAAAATCCCTAATTTTCTTCAGTGGAACGTAACTTTTTTGTAAAAAAGATAAAAGAATGACGCTAATTCTTCTTTGCTTCTCCACAAAAAAGCTGTTGCCAACGCCCATAAACGCCCATACTGGCAACAGCTATTTCTGGTGAATTATTCATTTTGCACGGATTCTAAGATAGTAAGGTCCACTAAACCTTCAATGTCATTACTTTGGATATATTCTGCTTCTAAACTGATATCCGCCATTTCTTGGATGACTTGTTCGTTGACGTCTGTCGTTACTTCTAAGTTGTTAAAAGCGGCTTCCACTTCGTCTTCATTGAGTTCTTGACCGGTTAATTCTTTCAAATGTTTAATGACGATTTCTTGACTTTCTTTCGGATTTTCTTGAATAAATTGTACGGCACGGAGATGTGCTCGTACGTACGCTTCTGCTAATTCTTCATTTTCTAAAAATCTTTCAGCGGCAGCGACGACTGTGTTAGTAGATTCTTTCCCCCAGGCGAATTCATCCCAATCGAGAAGTTTCACACCATTTGCTTGGGTTTCGAGCACATATCCCCATGGCTCTTGAGTGGCGGCTGCATCGACGGAATCTTGAATAAATAGAGTCGTCGTATCTGCCGGATCAGCCGCATATAGTTCGACTGTTCCACCGCTTGATGTAGTGGTGAGATCAACTTCTTCCAGTGTTTTTCGCAACATGACGTCTTGGGTACTTCCGATTACTGGAATGGCCACGCGTTTTCCATCTAAATCAGCAATACTCTCCACACCGCTGTCACCGTCTGCGACTAACACCGCTCCACCATTTACAGCACCGGAGATGATATGGTAGCTTTGGTCTCGGACATACGTGTTGAGAAGTGGACCAGGTCCGACGGTGCCAACGTCAATTGAATTTGTAGCCATTGCTTCCATAAATAGTCCGCCATTTGTTACCGTTTGAGTAATTATTGTCACTTCTTCGCCAAATTCTTCTTCAAAATAGCCTTTTTCTAAGCCAACGATGGTAGCAATATGGGTTAAGTTCGGGAAGTACCCGATTGTTACTTCTTTTTCGTCTTCTCCACTAGTACTCGATGAACCACATGCTGTGAGGAAGGCGGCCAAAACAAGTAAAACGACTAGTGATAAGAACCTATTGATCATTTTATCTCTCCTTCTGTTTTTTCAATGAAAGAAGTTATGTTGCTAATCCCCATTTTTTCTGTACGCGTTTGTCTAGTCTTGTGAAGACGACATTGTCAATAATTGTTCCAATCAGTGCAATTATAATCATGACGGATATGACTAAATCCATTTGTCCGAGAGAACGTCCGGTTTCAAGTAAATGTCCGAGTCCTCCTCCCGCCCCGAGCAGTTCCCCCGCCATTAACGCCCGCCATGAAAAGGCCCAAGCTAGGCGCATACCAGAAATAATTTGAGGGACTGAGGCTGGAATAATAACGGTTCGAACGAAATGAAGGCCGCCGGAGCCAAATGTTCTCGCAACCCGCCGATAGAGCTTTGGAACATTTTTAAATCCGCTAGCTGTCGTGATGGTCATCGTCCATGTTGCTCCAATTGTGACGACAAATAAAATGGCCATTTCACCAAGCCCGAACCAGACGATTGCTAGTGGAAGCCAGACGATGCTTGGAATGGACTGTAAGGCAACGACGAGAAATCCGAGCGTATCATCCACAAGCTTATACCGCCAAATGAAATAACCAAGGAGAAGACCGAGTGTGGTAGCGATAAAGAAACCGATGAGTAAACGCCCAACACTTCTAAAAATCGCTTCTGTAATTTGACCGCTAAACAGTCCGGTAAACAATGTTTCAAGAACCTGGAGAACTCCTGGAAACATAAAGTCCGGAACTGGTGATAGTCTAGATGCCACTTCCCATATCACCATAAGTATCGCGATGAACAGAACGCGTCTTAAAGTTGTAATCATCTCCAAGTTCCTCCTTTAACACTTTCTCCATCTCTTCTTCCAACTCACTTAAAATTTTTTGTTCTAAATCAAAGGCAATATGATCCGGTGTCACCCCGTCCTCTGATTTGTTAATGGTAAAAGTATTTTTTAATTTTCCAGGACGAGTAGACATGACAATCACTTTTTCAGATAATGTCACCGCTTCCCGAATGTTATGGGTGACAAAAAGGATCGTCACCTTTGTTTTTTTCCAAATGTCAATGAGTTCGTTATGCAACGTCATTCTCGTTTGTTCATCAAGAGCAGCAAAGGGTTCATCCATGAGTAAAATATCCGGTTCCATAACAAGTGCTCTTGCGATTGAGACCCGTTGCTTCATCCCACCAGAAAGCTGATGAGGATAAGCGTCAATATACTTACTTAAATGAACAGTTTTCAACATTTCTATCGCCTTTTCTTTCGCTTCTTGTTTCGGTTTTTTCTTTAAAAGAAGCCCGTAAGTCACGTTGTCAAGCACGGTTGCCCAAGGAAAAAGCCCATCTTCCTGAAAAACAACAATTCGATTAGGATTAGGGCCGGTCACCTTTTTGCCGGCGACTTGAATTTCTCCCTCTGTCACTTTTTCAAGACCGGAAATTAAATAAAGCAAGGTGGATTTTCCACATCCCGATGGTCCCACGATGGATACAAATTGACCCTTTTTTATATCAAAATCGATATTCTCCAACACCCTTACCGGCTCATCTGTATTGTTCTTAAAACTTTTCCCCACTCCATGTAGTGTTAAGTACATCCTTCTCACCAACCCATTTAATTCATAGTAAATGTATATGTTTATTATAATATGTAGGAGAACTGATGAATTGTCAACTAATTAAATTAAACTTTTTTATTCCGAAAGTTAGTGGAGAACGGGGAGCATTTAAAAACTACAATGGAGAAAAGTTTGCTGAAGTTCTTCTGAAAGCAAGTCTTCAAGTGATCTAGGAGTGAATTCAGTTTTCGTTAACACACGTGATGAAATGAAACGCTTCTCACCGAATGAGTAGGTGGGATATTTTTGATTACTATCAATAAACGTTATTTTCTAGTAAATATTATTATGGAAATATTCTTGCAATGTATGAGAAAAGGAATTTTGGTACGAATGAAAGATGACTTGTAATTTTTGGATAACAAAGCGGTTCTTGGAATGGAGAGTGAGACTTTTCTATTTGTAATAAAACAAATAGGAAAAAATCCTTTCTTTTCAACGTAGTTAAAACAGTAAGTATGCACTTCAATACCTTGGTAGAATTGCTTGATGCATGGATGAAAAGGAGTCCGACTCTCTTTTGGACTCCTTCTTTTTATTGAATATTTTCAATGTTCTTTAATTTTTTCTTAGAAGCGTGTCTAGTCCAATTCCATGATGGGAGGTTGTTATTCCTAGCGTAAGGGAAGATGTAAATACACACGAATCGTTTGAATCCATTATGAACTTTCTTTTTGCAGTAATCGCTTACTAATGCGATAAGAAAGCGTTGTATTTTCTTCGACTTCTTTTAAGGAAGTGTCACCAACGAGTTCAGTTAATTCAAAGCCGCCTTCTTTCCATTTAAAAACAGCCATGTCCGTAATGATGACATCTACTTTTCTTGTAGACGTAATCGGATAAGTGCATTTATCAATCAATTTCGGTGAACCGTCTTTGGAAACATGATTGGTGGTGACGATAATTTGTTTTGCGCCTACTAATAAATCCATCGCTCCGCCTACTCCGATGATGTCTTTTCCTGGGATGGCATAATTGGCAACGAGTCCGTCCGAATCGACTTGGAGCGCACCTAAAATAGCTACATCGACATGACCTCCGCGAATCATTGCAAAGGAGTCTGCACTGTGAAAGTAAGACGCTCCCACTGCTTCACCGACAGGCAGTTTTCCTGCGTTTACGAGTAATGGATCGATGTCATCTTCCTTTACAGAAGTCACGCCGAGCATGCCGTTTTCCGTGTGTAAATAATATTTATCTTTATCCAAATAATTTGCAACTAACGTTGGAATGCCAATCCCTAAGTTAATGATAGAATACGGTTTTAACTCTTCGGCGGCTCTTTTGGCAATAATTTCTTTTTTATTCACGTTCCACCACTCCTTCTTTCGTTAAGATCAATCGGCTTTTGATCACTTCATCGACAAACAAATGAGGAGTGACAATTTCTTCTGGAGAAAGCTCCCCTTCTTCTACAATTTCATCCACTTCTGCAATGACGTATTTGGCGGCAGTGGCCATCATCGGGTTAAAGTTTCTTGCTGTTTTGTAGTAGACGAGATTTCCTTTCGTATCGGCTTTCCAGGCGCGAATGAGAGCTACATCTGCTTTTAATGCTTTTTCGAAGACGTATGTTTCTCCGTCTATTTCTTTCGTTTCTTTGCCTTTCGCAAGGTCTGTTCCTACAGCTGTCTTCGTATAAAATCCACCGATACCAGCTCCCCCCGCTCGAATTGCTTCTGAAAGGGTACCTTGTGGCAGTAATTGGAGAGAAAGCTTTCCTTTGTTGTACCACTGCGCTACTTCTCGATTACTCGTAAAGTAAGATCCAATCGCTTTTTTTAATTTTCCTTGACGTAACAAAATTCCTAAACCTCTTCCAGCTTCCCCGACGTTGTTACTAATTACCGTTAAATCTGAGACATCGTGTTTCGTAAGTGCGTCGATCAATGTCAGCGGGCTACCAATTAGCCCAAAGCCACCAACCATAATGACATCGCCACTTTTCACTTTTTGTATCGCTTGTTGGGCACTTTCTGGTGTTAATACCGTCATATGTCTTCCTCCCGTAAAATGAAAAATATAAATTTACTAACAATTGACCGCAATACGATTTTTTGTACGTTTTGTGTTATTCTATAATGGAAAGGGGGATTTGTCAACTAATTGAAACTGCTTCACAAGTTCCATGAAAACGCGCCATTCTTCTAAAACTCGGTCCGTTATGGTATAAAGAGGCTGGGTAGCATTAGTTTACATAAAATTTAGATAAAGGGGTAAAGACAGTGACGAAAGAGATAGAAAATGTATCAGCGTCTCGAGATTTTATTAAAAGTTTGGAAAAAGGATTGAACGTCATTCAAACCTTTTCGGAGGAAAATCCTGTTCTTTCTGTTGCGGAAATTGCGGAAATGACAGGGTATAGTCGTCCGACCGTGAGACGTATTTTATTAACATTAACGGCATTAGGATTTGCCAAAGAGAAAAATGGAAGATACATGTTAACAGCAAGGGTGTTATCCCTAGGGTATTCGTATCTTTCATCGCAAAATATTTGGAATGTCGCTACTTCCCATATGGAAGATATGGTGAAACAAACGAAAGAATCGGCTTCAATCTCCGTTCTTGATCAAGATGAAATTGTATACGTTGCACGAGTTCCGACTGAACGCATTATGTCAATTACGTTAAATATCGGCTCTCGTCTTCCTGCGTATGCGACATCCATGGGAAAAGTGTTGATTGCGTATTTACCAACTTCGGAAAGAGAGAAGTATTTAGAAAACTTACGTCTGAAACAATTAACGGAAAAAACAAAAGCGAACATTACAGATTTACGTGAAGAGTTAGATCAAATTGTAAAGCAAGGATGGGCGTTGGCAGATGAAGAGTTAGAGGAAGGAGTTCGCTCGATTGCAGTTCCTATTTTCAATAGTCGAAATGAAGCGTATGCCGCCGTCAACTGTTCCGCCAATGCCGGAAGAGTGAGTAAAAAGAGAATGATAGAAGAATTTCTCCCGGTTCTAAAAGATACAGCAAGTCTCATTAGTCGCGATCTTTCTCACTATCAACAATCTCACATGTTGTAAAAGGAAGAAGGAGGTAGAAAATATGGAGTTTTCTCCTCAAACAAATATTGTTGACTTAATGGAATTTCAACCAGGAAGGATTACGATGGCGTATGCACCTTTAGTTGGTAGACCTTATGCTTATGGTTTGGCGGTAGGCGGAGAAAAAGGAGTATCGGAAGTTCTTCAAAATCTGATTGCTGATGTGGACTTAACCTTAGCACTCTCTGGAAGAAGTACGATTTCAGAAATTGATCGTTCTCTTTTAGTGAAACAATAATAATGCAATAAAAAAAACGTCTTGTTCCTACTCAAGAAGAGATAGGAGAAGACGTTTTTTTGTTAGGATATATTTTCACGCAAACTTTCCGACATTTGTTGTTTTGAAAGTTGGTGTTTTTCTAATCTTATATACATATTGTTAGACACTAACGCAACAATGATGAAAACTGTTCCAACGATATCAAAGACCGTAATATGATATCCTTGAAAAATGGACACTGCTAAAGTAGTTAGTGGAGTAAAGTTAATAAATAAAAGAGCATTGATTGGCGACAAAATACTTACTCCGAAATTCCATCCTAATAGTGCAATGAGGCCGGGGAAGATAATCATAAACAAGAGATGAGGATAAGTTGCTTGCAACACTTCCACTGTTGGAACCGAAATATAACCCGTCAATGTTACTCCCGTGACAACGACAAGGGCCGTCAATGTTCCGAGTAAACAAGTTAAAGTGGAGTAGCGTAGCACAGACCAACCTTTAAACTGATCGCCACCCATCGTATAAATAACCCAACCAACAACAGCAATAAAGATGAAGAGGGATGGAATGATTTGATCCACTCCAGTGAGAAAAGCAGTAAAATTCCCTTTTGTTATTACAAACATCGCACCAATAAAGGAGACGATCACACAAAGAGAGGTGAAGCGCTCGGGACGGTTCCGAAATAGTACCCATACGATGACGATGGAGATCATTGGCATGAGTGCTTCCATCACCGATGCTACCATGATTCCCGGCTCGCCAAGTAAATCTTCTCCCCAGAAAATGAGTAAATTATAGACAACAAAGGCCATTGTTCCAAAGAACCATAAGTGAAGGCCTCTTCCTTCTAAACGAAAAGCTTTTTTTCCTTCTTTCCATAAAAGTAATGGAACTAATATAACGGTTACTCCAATGTAGCGAATAAGTGTAAAATAAAAAGGATCGATATGTTCAAACGCTGAATGGGCGACCGGAAACATTGCTCCCCACGAAGCGGCAGCTACAAAGCAAAAAAACGCCCCTAATAACATCCTATTTTTCAATGTACTCTTACCTCCCGAACAATTACTATTATCTCCATTATCGCTTGCAATTAACATCTCGTAAAATGAATATAAATTATGATTTCCATCATTATTTGTGATACCATATAAATAAACAATGTAGCGGGAGGCAGTGTGATGGAGTTTAAAGATTTGGAGATTTTTCAAGCGGTGGTGGAAGCAGGAACGATTACCGAGGCGGCAAAGAAGTTAAGTTATGTCCAATCGAACATCACTTCACGCATTCAAAAGCTGGAAACCGAACTAAATACTCCACTATTTCATCGCCATCGTCGTGGCATGAGTTTAACCCCGGAAGGAAAAAAGTTGCTCTTTTATAGCGAAAAAATTTTGTCGTTAACGAACGAAATGAAAAAGGCCGTTCAAAGAAGTGATGAACCAGCAGGGAAATTGGAAATAGGAGCCGTCGAAACAGTCATCCATTTACCAAAAATTTTATCTTCCTTTGTGAAGAAGTATAAAAATGTAGATTTGTCGTTAATTACAGGAGTCACTGATACGTTACAAGATGATGTGCTCCATTATAAATTGGACGGAGCATTTGTTAGTGAAGCAGATTTTCATCCGGATCTCGTTTCTTATGATGTATTTGAAGAAGAATTAGTGGTCGTTTCTGACGTGCGAGCTTCCTCTCTCGAAGAATTACAAGATGAACCTTTTTTATGTTTTAGTAAAGGTTGTGGTTATCGTGCGCGGTTTGAGTTATGGTATCAAGATCAAAATATCAGTCCGAAAAAGGTGATGGAATTTGGAACGTTAGAAACAATCTTGCAAAGTGTCATCGCCGGACTCGGCATCACTTTTGCCCCGAGATCATCCGTTATCGAATTAGAAAAAAAAGGACTCGTCCGCTGCCACACTCTACCGAATAAATATAGTAAAATTAAAACGGTTTTTATCAGAAGAGCAGATAGTTATTTAACTGCAACGATGGAAAAATTCATTGAAACGATTCAAATGAATAAGCAAATTGTAAATGAAACAATGAACGATTAATAGGCCATGCAGTTATAAGAACCTCTGAGTTTGTCATTTAAAAAATCAAAAAGGATGTGATTGAGGTTGATTTTTTCTCCTACGGCTTTAGCTGAAAAACACGTACTCATAACAGGAGCAACGGGAGATATAGGAAGAGAAATTGCGAAAGTAGTGGCTCAGATGGGAGCAAAAATTTCTTTGACAGGGAGAAATGAAGAGAAGTTAAAACAGTTAAAATTAGAATTAGAAAATCTCGTTCCGAAAGAAAATATTTTCATTCAGTTTGGTGATTTAAATGACGCAGTAGATCGTAAGAAAATTGTTGAAGCTTCAGAACTTGCCCACGGAACATTTAACGGTTTAGTAAATTGCGCCGGAGTAGCGAAACGAAGTATGGTGAAGGATTTGTCAGAGGAACTTTTGCACGACGTCATGACGCTTAATTTCACTTCCACTGTATTGTTCACTCAACTCGTTTATCAAAAAATGATTCCAAACAAGCAAGGTTCCATCGTGAACATTGCTTCATTGTCTGGACTGCGTGGAACGATTGGTAATGCTCCTTATTCAGCTAGCAAATTCGCACTCATCGGCTTCACTCAATCGTTAGCTTTGGAAGCGATTCAACATCATATCCATGTGAACGCAATTTGTCCTGGATTTGTCGAGGGACAAATGGCAAAAGAAATTATCGCGCGAAAAGCGAAAGAAAACAATATTTCTTATGAGAAACAAATGAAAATAACTTCTGAATCTATTCCGTCTGGCACTCTCACTCAACCAGAAGAAATCGCGAATATTACAGGATTTTTGCTTACAGGGATTGCTTCTAACGTTGTGGGAGAATCTATTAAAATTTCAGGAGGAGCTGTATTGTGAGTAAGGAGCAACGAAACGTCTCACTTTCATGAAAGAATCTTGACGCAAGTGGATCTTCATTAGATGTGTGATAGACCATTTCGCCGGGCTTGACGTTAAAACATTCTTATTTTATCAAGACTGTTAAATGAAGACTTACGTTTGTTTGTGGAAGAATAATAGAGCGATTGGCCAAGAATGAAAATGAAGAGGCTGTCCGAAGAGTCAACTCTCAGACTTTTTGAACAGCCTCTAATCCAGTTATGGCATTTACACATAGTAACAAGAAGTAGGAATTCTAGGAAAGGTTGTCGTTATGTAAAAATGTTGCTAAAATTTTATCTATAAACTTTTCAGATAATTTCGTTTGTAATAAATCTTGAAATAATTATTTTAAAATGGGGTGGGGTTGTGAAGGCTTGGCAAGTGACCACATATGGGGAACCGAAAGAAGCACTGCAAATGACCGATATTCCAGAACAAGAACTCTCAGCAAATCAAGTAAGAATGAAAGTGGATTCTTTTGCGATGAATTTTTTTGATATATTGCTTTGTCGCAGAGAGTATCAAGAAGATCCTGATTTGCCTTTTACTCCAGGAGCAGAAGTAGCTGGTGTGATTACGGAAGTGGGAGAAAAATCTTCGCTGCAAGTAGGTCAAAGAGTATTAGCAACTCCCGCTTTACCGAATGGAGGTTATGCGGAACAAGTAGTCGTAGATGAAAGAGAAGTGTACACCATTCCTGATAGTATGAGTTCGGATGACGCGGCTTCTTTACATATCACTTATCAAAGTGCTTTGTACGGCTTGAAATACCGCGGGAATGTAAAAGTAGGAGAAACAGTTCTCGTTCACGCCGCTTCCGGGGGGATAGGATCTGCGGCAGTTCAACTTGCGAAAGCCTACGGTGCCACTGTCATTGCGACTGCAGGAAGTGAGGAGAAATTAAAGAAATGTAAAGAAATAGGAGCCGATTTTACAATTAATTATCGGGAGGAAGATTTTATTCCCATTGTAAAAGAAATAACAGAGGGGAAGGGAGCGGACGTTATTTTTGATCCAGTTGGAGGCGAGACATTTCAAAAATCAAGAAAATGTATCGCTTTTGACGGGAGAATCCTTGTGATTGGATTTGCCGGCGGTCATATTCCAGAAGCTCCGATGAATCATGTGTTAATTAAAAATTATTCTCTTGTTGGTGTACATTTTGGTTATTTCAAACGTGTCTATCCAGAAAGAGTGCAAGAAATGCATAAGGAACTTATCGACTTGTATGAGCAAGGAAAAATAAAACCGTTGATTTATAAAAAATACTTGTTTAATGAAGTGGTGGAAGGGCTTGAAGCGCTACAAGGTAGAAAAACGTATGGAAAATTAATTGTGAATGTGTAAAAGAAGGGCGGACAGTTTTTGTAATAAATGATTTTTAGTCGGGATGTCTTTTCTCAGACTTCCCGACATCATTTTGCTAACTTACATTTTGTTGTATTTCTTCTTTGTCTTGATTGCTTTTCTTTTTCTTTATGCCGGTAAATTCCATTGTAAAGTACAATACTAATCCTAATGCCAAAGCAGCTGCTGCGCCATAGATGGCGAGGACAATTGCCATTACTCCAGCAATCCCTCTTTCAATTTCTGTTTTTACTTGTTGCATACCAATAGTAATACATAGGTAACCAGTTAAGATAAGTGTGATTGATAGTGCAATTGGTAAAAACGGACGGAAAAAAGTAACCAATGGTAATAAGAATATACCGATAGAAAATGCAATGAGCATGGTATTTGTACCTGAAAATAAGGAATCCATTGCTTTTCTACCATACGTATATCTTTCTGTTACAGAAGCAGTACCAGCTGTATAAATTGGTCCTGCTAACCCTGGATGTGGAGCAAACAATGCGTTTAATAGATTTCTAATAAACGTTAAAATATACAATTGCCCGAATGTATATTCAATTTTTTCGTCGGGCCTTGCTTTTTTCGCTCTTTGAATCATTTCATCCCCGACGACTACATCTCCATAAGCGATGACGTATGCTAGTATGGCAGTTGGAATGGATGCAATCAAAAGATCCATACTAGGGAAACCAATGACCCATGGAGTTATTTGCCAAACTTCTGAGAGTGCGGGTACTGTAATGCCCCATTCGACAGGAGGAGCTGGATATTCTCCAACAGCCCATCCAACGATAATTGCTACAATGATTGATGGGGCAATTCCATAACTAGCTATTAGACGGATAAAACGTTTTTTACTAGATAATCTTTTAAAATACAATGAAAACATTGTAAATAAACATAATAAACCACCTACAGTAATAGCAATAGGAGTTTCAGATAAACGACCTCCTGGTTCAATCTCAGTCATTATTGCTGCGATACCTGCACCTATTAAGATACCGGCTTTTAATGAGGATGGTAAATTAACAACAATCTTCTCACCTAAACCACTAATTCCAAAAATGAGGAAGAGAAGAGCTAATAAGAGCTGGACTGCAACTACAGCTTGTATAGCCTCTGTACCTTCATAACCATTTAGAAATACTACCATCAGTGGAACGATTGCAGTAATAAAACCAGATACTAAAGGAACTCCAAAAGTCGATGGAAGTAACATTAAAAATTGATTTAAAATCGTGATTGTTAATGCTGCCTCATAGGAAATCCCCATTGATCCGGTCATGATTTCAATCATCCCTAAACCCGCTGTAAAGAGAACTATCCCTTGGATCAATTCCGGCATTTCTATCCTATAATGGATGAATGGGAGTCTTAATTTGTAAGAACCGATGGGCCAATATGGTTGTTCTTCACCATGTTTTCTTTTATATAAAGACAACGGACTTCTCTCCTTTATTATGGAATCGTTTTCAAAAACATATTTTAATAAGTGTTTTAACTATGGGAATAGGGAATACCGTAGTAAAAGGTATTCCCACGAAGCTCCACATTTTCTTGCATATCATGATATTGGAGCTTCCGTGTGTGTATTTGAAGAGTTATGAGCGATTTTTGCAGCTACTTCATAAATTAAATCTTCTTGTCCTCCAACTGCCTGCATTCTGCCTAACTCAATCAAAATATCTCTTTCATCAATCCCAAATCTTTTTGCGGCTTTTTCTGTGTGTAAAAGGAAGCTGGAGTACACACCAGAATAGCCCATGATTAAGCTGGAGCCATTGATTTCTTGAGGACGTGGCATATATTGTGCTACTACGTCATTCGCCACATCTATAATGCTATAAAGATCAATTCCGGTGTTGTAGCCCATTTTTTCAAGTACGGCGACCATCACTTCCGTTTGAGTATTGCCGCTCCCAGCACCGAGTGCCCGTAAACTTCCGTCTATATATGTTGCCCCGGCTTGTACGGCAGCAACGGTATTTGCCATCGCCATCGATAAGTTGTTATGACCGTGGAATCCAATTTCACAAGAAAGTTCATTTTTTAAAGCTGTGATTCTTTCGGTGACTTCATGAGGTAACAATGCGCCAGCGGAATCTGTGACGTAAACAACTTCTGCTCCGTAACTTTCAAACAGTTTTGCTTGTTCTACGAGCTTTTCCACTGGAGCCATGTGCGCCATCATTAAAAATCCGACTGTTTTTAATCCGAGTTCTCTTCCTAATTCAATATGTTGTTTTGCGACGTCTGCTTCTGTAATGTGTGTCGCTACGCGAACCATTTTTGCTCCTGCTTTAACGGCGTCATTTAAATCATTTTTTGTTCCAATTCCAGGGAGAAGCAACACAGAGATCTTGGAATATTCACATACAGACGCTGCAACTTCGATTAATTCTAGTTCATCCACTAAGGAAAGGCCGTATTGGAGGGAAGAACCACCTAATCCGTCTCCATGGGACACTTCAAAATAATTTACTTTCGCTTTGTCCAGTCCTTTTGCGGTTTCTCTCACTTGCTCTTTTGTAAATGCATGTTTCATAGAGTGACTACCATCTCGGAGCGTTACATCAAGAATTTCAACACTACGTTTTGTCATCTTACTTCACCTCTTCTTGTACGTTTCTTCGTTTGATTGCCAATTCATTTGCAACTTGTGTAGCTGCTGCTGTCATGATGTCTAAATTACCGGAATAAGGAGGGAAGAAATCACCTGCACCTTCTACTTCGATAAAGACAGAAATGTTTTTTCCTGTCATTTGTGGTTCTGTATTCATACGATATCCCGGTACATACGTTTGTACTTCTTTTACCATGTCATTGATTGATTGAAGGATTTCCTCTTCTTTTCCTTCTTCTTCTAACGTGACATGAATTGTATCACGCATAATAACTGGTGGTTCCGCCGGATTTAAAATGATAATTGCTTTTCCTTTTTTCGCACCACCAACAACTTCAATAGCTTTTGCTGTTGTTTGTGTAAATTCATCAATATTTGCTCGTGTGCCTGGACCAGCGCTATTACTTGAAATCGTTGCGACAATTTCGGCATAGGCAACGGGTGAAACGCGATGAATGGCATGAATCATCGGAATGGTCGCTTGACCACCACAAGTAACTAAGTTCACGTTGAGTTCATCTTTCAACTGATCTAAATTTACTGGTGGAACAACATAAGGACCAATTGCCGCAGGAGTTAAGTCAACCACTTGTTTTCCAATGGCGGTTAACTTATCGCTGTGATATTTATGAACTTTTGCAGAAGTCGCATCAAACACCATGTCAAATTCATCTGAATATTCTAACAACCCATCCACACTTTTTGTGCTTGTGAGATAGCCACGTTCTTTCGCAATGCGTAAATTTTCAGAGTTAGGATCAATTCCTGCTACTATGGTTAATTCTAGTTCATTTGATCTTTCTATTTTATACATTAAATCGGTTCCAATATTTCCTGAACCAAGAATAGCAACCTTACATTTTGACATGAAAAAGTACCTCCTTAGTTTTCAAATACGGCTGAAACAGTTCCTAAGTTTTCAAAATCAGCTTTAAAATGATCTCCGGGTTCAATGGACATTGCTTTTGATAAGGCACCAGAAAGAATGATTTCTCCAGGATTCAGGGAAATGTCATAGTGACCGACCTCATTTGCGAGCCACGCAACTGCTTCCATCGGATTCCCCATCACAGCGGAGCCGTAAGCGGATTCGATAAATTCGTCATTTTTATATAAAGACATCTTTACTTCAGGGAGGCTGATGTCACTTAATTCTTTTTTGTTTTTCCCGAGTATAGCACCAGCAGATGATCCGTTATCTGCAACGGTATCTTCAAACTTAAACTTCCAATCATGTATCCGGCTATCAATGATTTCAATGGCTGGCACAACATAATCCGTTGCCTTAATCACATCTTCTGTTGTAACTCCGGGACCTTGTAGTTTATCTTTTAAAACAAATCCAATTTCAAATTCTACTTTTGGTTGAATAAACGGTTCTAATGAGATGGCTTCTTTCTCGCGGTAGATCATATAATCAAGCAGATGACCGTAATCCGGAATATTAACTCCTAACATTTCTTGCATCGCCTTACTAGTCAAACCAATTTTTTTCCCAACTACTTTTGCGCCGTTTTCTAATTTGTAATCAATTACGCCTAATTGAATTTGATATGCTTCGTCTTTAGTAATTTTGTGATTGGATGTAAAAGGGTCAATCGTTTGTTTCGTTTTCTCTGCTTTGATAAGCGCAGACACGGCTTCCTTGATGTTCATCTCTCTTATTCTCCTTTAATCTATATAATAGAGGCATTTGTTGAATGTAATGTGTGTGCCATAGACATTTGTCGGATCCAAGTGATTTTGCATTTTTCTTTGAAAAAAAATTGATGTTTCGTGTTTTTGAGTAAATAGATGCCATTGTCACTTTCGGGGATAAAGACTTCTGTCTCTTCTTGAAGTTTGTTTTTTTTGGAAAGAATTACTTTGTAATATCCAGAAGCTGGGAGCATATAATATGGTGATAATTGCAAGTATTTCCCATTCCACTGTACTTCGGTTTCATAATATCTTCCGAGAATTTTGGATAATTTGTCCATTTTTCCGTGAGAGATGAGCTCACGTATCCATGTAGAACTAATCTTTTTCCCACCAAAATCTACCTTATCTACTTTTGTTACATCGATTTTGTTCTTAGCATCACGTCTTAGTCGATCGATATGACCCGTTCCGCGATAACCATAAGAGAAATCAAATCCAGCTACTACGTGCACAACATTCATATCCAACAAGTATTTGGACACAAACTGTTCTGGAAGAAGGGAAAGAAAATCCTTATCAAATGTCACCACATAAAAAGTGTCAACACCCAAGGACTCTAAAATGGACGCTTTTTTCGAAAGTGGCATTAAATAATGAAATGGTTGTTCCCCTGTTTTTGATAGCACCGTTTTAGGGTGGGGGAAAAAACTCATTACTGTAAGCGCAACATTCTTTTCATTGGCAATGTTAGCTGCTGTTTGAATGACTTTTTTATGACCGTGATGTACTCCATCAAAAAATCCTAAAGCCATAACATTTGGGGTTGACTGATTGGTCCAGTATGTTAGATTACTAGCGTTTAGGTGTATTGTTTTCATAAGGATTTTCTCACTCCTTCTTCTAAATCTTAATTCTTCATTGGTACTGGTTTCTCTAAGGTTCGATATTGCCCTTTAGAGAAAATAAGAGGCTCTCCATCTTCTAGCTTGACAGCCGATACTTGTCCGACAACAAGGGTATGATCTCCTTCAACGTATTCGGATTTCACGTTGCACGCAACTTGTGCTAGTGCTCCTGAAAGAACTGGTTTTCCGTCTAAGGAATCGAAGGATATTTTTTCTTCAGTTTTTATTTGACCAGCAAAGATCATGGACAAATCTTTTTGGTCTTCTGAGAGAACATTCACCGAAAAATGGCCACTTTCTTTTATTCTCTTCAACATATTTGTATCTTCTTTTAAGGAAATGACAACAAGCTTAGGATTGAGTGATTGTGACATAAAAGCATTTGCTGTCATGCCATGAGCTTCTCCATCTACTTCTGTGGCAATGACAGTAACTCCCGTTGCGAAGCACCCCATTGCATTTCTAAATGTACGATCATCCATGTTTGAGTCCTCCTTTAAAAAATGTTAAACTGCAGTATTAGAAAAAGAACGACAGACGCTCTTTTACGCTATTTTTTCCTGTTCTTGTATTTATCCGAATATTGATAGCTAAGAGCGTCGTCGTTTCAATAACTATTTCACTAACTCGTCTTTTTTAATAAAGTTTTTATTGATTGGAGTCGTTTCTTTAAAGGATGCTGGAACTTCAGAACCCCACCATAGACGACCGTTTTTCTCATATGCTTCCTGTGTCCATCCGATTGGTTCTTGGTCAAGATCACGCTTATAGTCGTCCGCATAAATTTCAATGCGATGTCCATCTGGATCTTTAATATAAAGGAAGAATGCGTTACTTACTCCGTGGCGTCCAGGGCCGTATTCAATCGAATCACGGTAGCCTGCATCTGCCAAGATGTCTGCGGTTTTCACAACACCTGTTACACCATCTACGATAAACGCAACGTGATGGAGGGAGGCCACTTCCTTGTACACTAATGCGATATCGTGAGTGAACGGTTCGCGACGAAGCCAAGCAGCATATCTTTCGTTTTCATTGTCACCTTCTACGTATTCAGACATGCTGAATCCAAAGTTTTTCCAGAAATCCCACTCTTTGTTTACATTCGGGACACGGATGTTCATGTGGTCAATGCGTACTGGTGGTACTCCGTTTTGTAAGTGAGATCTTCTCATTGGAAGAATGACGTCTCTATTTTCACCATGGTATACATTCACTTGTGGGGAATGATGATAAAATGCGACAGGATGACCACTTGGAGTCACTATTTTAATGACTCTACCAAGATCCTCATCTTTTACTTCTTCCATCTCTACACCAAGCTCTTCATTTTTCTGTTTAATCTCGTCTAAAGCTTCTTCACTTGATACGCGAAGTCCAAAATGATGGAGACAAACATTGTCTCTATCTTCATGTAAGATTAAAGAGTATTGATCAAACTCTTCCACTGCGCGTAAGTAAGCTGTTTTTCCTTCTTGTTTTGTCTTAATAAATCCAAGCGTTTTTTCATAGAAATCAAGTGATTTTTCTAAGTCTGAAACATTTAATTTGGCATAACCTAAACGATAAATCATTATCTTCACCATCCAACTCTAGTTATTAGTAAATGTTAAATATAAATGAATGAATTCTTATAACAAAATTACTTATGTTTTAACATAAAATCTGTTAATGTTTTGTTGAAAGCTTCTACTTGCTCCCATTGCGGCCAATGTCCAGCGTCATTGATCACTACCAGTTCGGCATCTGGAATCATATCTTTAATTGGACCAGCTTGTTCTACAGAAGAAGTAGGATCGTGATCTGTCCAAACTAACAATGTTGGAACATCAATATTTCCACACCAGGATGGATCCCAAATGTATTTTTGTCTTGCTTCCATCTCTTGAAGATGAACGATGTTATAAACAGCTGTTTGATAAGATGGCTGTGAATATATTTGACGACGGTTTTCAATTAATTCGTCTGTTACGACGGACTTATCGTACATGAGCCATTCTAAGCGTGTTTTTACATTTTCATAATTTGCATTCACAACAGCATTTACTGTAGATTGTTTTAATCGTGCCATAACTTCTGGGTCGCTATTCACGTTCCCAGGTGTGTTCAGAACTAATGCTTTTGCGTATCCGGGATTGTGAGCTGCAAACCAAGCTGCTACCCAGCCTCCTAACGATTCACCAGAGATATACGCTTTATCGATATTCATTGCTTTCAATAAATCAAGCAGATGAACGCTATAGGAATCAATACCATATGGTTTATCTGGTTTTTCTGTATAGCCATGTCCTAGCATATCAACAACAATGACACGAAAATGCTCTCGCAAACCTCTGATATTTTTGGCATAGGCTTCAATATGACCACCAGTGCCATGAAGAAGAATCAAAGGTTCACCTTCACCGGATTCTAGTACTCGCGTTTTCACTCCATTCGCATCAACGTAATATAGTTTAAATTCTAAGTCAGCCAATTCATTCCAAATGGTCTTCAAATTAAACCCTCCGTATACAAAATATTACATTGTGAAATATACCAATTGTTGTTTTTTATATTTTGAACAGGGGGGAGGTTATACTTGTTATCCTCGTACGCCACTGTCAAAACCAAATAACTCCATTCCATATGCTTGAACAGAATCTTCGTATAGTGAAGTTTTGTGTGTAGCAACGGATAGAATATCACGGAAAAATTGTTCAATTGGTCCGCCTTTGTATAGTGCTGCCCCTCCAAGGGTAATTAACACTCGTACGGCTATTTCTGTACAAATTTTTGTCACTTTTGTTCGTATAGCAAAAAATTCTGCCGGGGAAGTAGGATTATCACTGTTTCTAGACTGTTCCAACTTTGTGATATAGCTTTCCATTAATGCTTCTGCAGCTTGAAAGTCGGTTGTGATTTCTGCCATCACTCGTTGACTTCTAGGAGATTCACTTTCTAATAGACCGTTATCCATTAGACGTCTACGTTTTTCGGTAGCGCTCTTGAATTCATCAATGATACGCTTTGTACCACCAAGTGCCATGTACGGGAATCCAAGATAGAACGCAGGGAAGAAGGGAATATGATAGAATGGATAATCTTTATCATAATCTTCTTCTGGCGGCCTACCGGCAAATTCTAAACGAGATACTGGAAGAACTCTTTCTTTTGGAACATAGACATTGTCTGCGATAATCCGGTTACTTCCTGTCCCCCGAAGTCCAAATGTATCCCAGTTTTCCACAATTTGCAGATCTGACGTTTTTAGAATTGGTAGGCAAACTTCTGGTTCATCCATACCAGGTAATTGCATGTTTACTCCTACACCAATCCAATCGCTGTAGTTAACCCCGCTTGCAAAATCCCATGTTCCGCTTATACGATAGCCGTCTCCATCTTCTTCGGCAGTACCAAGGGCAGCGAAAATATCACTAATTAACCCTCCTTGATTTACAATTTCATCTCTTGCTTTTTTTTCTAAAAAAGATGGTAAAGTATTATGCAACGGGTATAGGAAAGTTAACCACGAAGCGGAAACATTATAATAGGCCACCGTTTGAACAATTTTTCCAAATTCTCTTAAACTTACTTGAGGTCCACCATATTCTTTCGGCAACATCATTTTTGAAATTGGAGAATCTTTAATTGCTTGGGCTACATTTGCTGAAATATTTGCATTTTGTTCCGCCTCAGCATTTTCTTTCTCGGCTAATTTCCCAATTTTTACTGCATCATCTAATAATTTTTTCAACGTCTTCTCTTCTTGACTGATTACAGCACTAGTCATATTTACACCCCTTTAACGGATTATTTAAATATTTGGTATCGCTTACATTGAAGTATAGTTAATCATCTGACTATTTACTAGAACACGAATTATCGAAATTCTAAAAAATACAGCAAAAAGTGTTCATTAATTTAAAAAAGGGGCTGTCTAATAAGTCCTGAAAAACAGATCGAGAGGAGAAAAATGTGTCTTTTTTCTCCTCTCGATTTTGTATATTTTTGGTTTTTCGCTGAAAGTGGCTTGCGGAGGCTTGCTACTTTCAGGA
>NZ_WKJG01000036.1 GCF_027853235.1 Aliibacillus thermotolerans | reverse complement strand
CAGCGTTCGTCCTGAGCCAGGATCAAACTCTCCATGAAAGTTGATCTTGCTCTTTTTAAAATACTTCATTCCTCTAATGAAAAGAAGAAATTGACAGACGCTTGACTTTCATTCAATTTTCAAAGGATACATGAAAACCTCTCTCTAAAAGAGAGGAATTATATATTATCATATTAAAAATAGATTGTCAATATATTTTAATGGTGGGCCTGAGTGGACTCGAACCACCGACCTCACGCTTATCAGGCGTGCGCTCTTACCAGCTGAGCTACAGGCCCCTAATTAGGGGTTTTTTATTGTGGGTTTTTTCGTAAACACAAATGAATGTTTACAAGATTAAAAGTGTAAAAATTTTTATTTTTTTATTCCACAAAAAATTTTATTTTAATAATGGAGCGGGTGATGGGAATCGAACCCACGACATCAGCTTGGAAGGCTGAGGTTTTACCACTAAACTACACCCGCATAGATGGTCGGGAAGACAGGATTCGAACCTGCGACCCCTTGGTCCCAAACCAAGTGCTCTGCCAAACTGAGCTACTTCCCGTTTCTGTAAAGAATAAGCATCGAATCTCTTCGTCAGCTGCGCTCGTTCTGTCAGTCACGTACGAGGTACGTTCCTTCCTGATTTCCTCTTGTTCCTCAACCTTTTCGCTTCTATTTTCGAGTAAATGATGAGGAACAAGTTCTTCTGTCAGTTATGATAGAATAACGACAGAATAAATGGCGCGCCCGAGAGGAGTCGAACCCCTAACCTTCTGATCCGTAGTCAGACGCTCTATCCAGTTGAGCTACGGGCGCCTATGTATGGTGCGGTCGAGAGGACTTGAACCTCCACGGGATGTAACTCCCACTAGGCCCTCAACCTAGCGCGTCTGCCATTCCGCCACGACCGCTTATGGTGCGGGTGGAGGGAGTCGAACCCCCACGTCAAAGACACTAGATCCTAAGTCTAGCGCGTCTGCCAATTCCGCCACACCCGCATACTTGGCTGGGCCAGCTGGATTCGAACCAGCGCATCACGGAGTCAAAGTCCGTTGCCTTACCGCTTGGCTATGGCCCATTATTTTAACCGTTTATTTCATTTTTACATAAGTACAATAATGGCGGGCCTGACGGGACTCGAACCCGCGATCTCCTGCGTGACAGGCAGGCATGTTAACCGCTACACTACAGGCCCTTTTTGTGAAGAATAAGCTGCGAATCTCTTCGTCAGCTGCACTCGTTCAGTCAGTCACGTACGAGGTACGCTCCTTCCTTCTCTCACTTGCTTCCTCGACCTTCTTGCTTCTTTCTTCACAAAAAGATAGAGGAAGAATAAGCTGCGAATCTCTTCGTCAGCTGCGCTCGTTCTGTCAGTCACGTACGAGGGTACGATCCTTCCTTCTCTCACTTGCTTCCTCGACCTTCTTGCTTCTTTCTTCACAAAAAGATAGAGGAAGAATAAGCTGCGAATCTCTTCGCAATATAAAAATGGTGACCCGTAGGGGATTCGAACCCCTGTTACCGCCGTGAAAGGGCGGTGTCTTAACCACTTGACCAACGGGCCATATTGTGTTCAATGGCGGAGAAGGAGGGATTTGAACCCTCGCGCCGCTTGCGCGACCTACGCCCTTAGCAGGGGCGCCTCTTCAGCCACTTGAGTACTTCTCCGCATGGCTCCACAGGCAGGATTCGAACCTGCGACCGATCGGTTAACAGCCGATTGCTCTACCACTGAGCTACTGTGGAATGTTTTATAGGTTGTCGCATCAGTCGTTTCTGACGACATTGTATATTGTAACCAACTACTTATGTAATGTCAACAACTTTTTCAAAGATTTCATTTCGGTATGCTCTTTTTGAAAGCGACTTTTACAATATAACATTAGGTTGTTATTTTAGTCAAGGATTTCTTCAACTTTTTGTATTTTTCCGCTACAATTTCCACAAGCATACTTTCTCGGATCCATTCTTCTTTTCCTTTTGTAAACTAACCCGCACTCGACACATTGATAAAAATGAATGGTTCGCTTTGTTTTTTCGTCTTGCGGAAGGGGTTTACAATGCATCTGACCTCCAACTTTAGCTAATAACTCTTTAAAGTCACGGTCTCGATGTCTATACCCTTTTCCAAGCAAATGTAAGTGATAATGACAAAGTTCATGCTTTAAAATTGCAATGACTTCAGTCGTCCCATAATACTGAAAATATTTAGGATTTATTTCAATATGGTGAGTTTGCAACATGTAGCGACCGCCAGTTGTTCGCAAGTGTGCATTAAATATTGCACGATGCTTAAATGGCCGTCCGAAATATTGTTCGGAAATTTGTTCAGCTAATGCTTGTAATTCCATATCTTGCATGCTCTTACTCCTTTTTGTCAACTCTGACAAACTATCCAACATACACTAATCATAGCACATTTTCCCTTTACCTAAAAAGGGAGAAGGAGGTTTTTCATGCCGGGATGGTTTATGCGTCAACTCCAACGTGCTTTTTTTGAAAAAAATTATGATGAAGTTCGGACACTCAATCAATGTTGGTTCGGTTATTTAACAAAGCTAAAAAAGCTGAACTGATCAATCGGATATCAGTTTCAGCTTTTCTTTTTATTTTTCCGTTTGTTTTATAGGAGGAATCATTGTTAAAGAAATTCGTTCTTTGTCTACATCGACGTCTTCTACCCATACCGTGACGACGTTTCCAACCGCAACTTCATCTAAAGGATGCTTCACGTAATGCGGAGCCAATTTCGATATGTGGACAAGCCCGTCTTGTTTTACGCCGATATCCACGAAAGCACCAAAATCGACGACGTTTCTTACGGTTCCGCGTAATTCTAAACCTTTTTGTAAATCTTCCATTTTCATGATCCCTGTCTTTAAAATCGGCGGTGGCAGTTCGTCCCGAGGGTCTCGATTTGGCCTTTTTAAGTCTTCGATAATGTCTTTTAAAGTTGGAATCCCAATATCGAGAAGGTTTGCAATTTCCTCTTCATTTATTTTTTCCAACTTTTTTTTGATTGTTTCGGTTCCCACTTCGTCGACGGTGACACCAATTTCCTTTAAAAGTAGTAACGTTTTATCATAACTTTCTGGATGAATTGCTGTTCGATCAAGCGGTTCCTTTCCATCTACAATGCGCAAAAACCCCGCGGCTTGTTCATATGTCTTCGCTCCTAATCTTGGCACTTGTTGCAGCTCTTTCCGAGAATGAAATTTTCCCTTTTCCTCTCTTCTTTTCACAATATTTACAGCAACTGATTTTGACAATCCTGCCACATATTGAAGTAAGCTTGCAGACGCCGTATTTACATCTACTCCTACTTGGTTCACTGCCGTTTCCACGACAAAAGTTAATGAATCATTTAACTTCGATTGAGAGACATCGTGCTGATATTGCCCAACTCCGATAGATTTCGGATCGATTTTGACTAATTCCGCTAATGGGTCTTGAAAGCGACGAGCAATAGATACCGCACTTCTTTCCTCCGTCTCTAATTCAGGAAATTCTTCCCGTCCTAAGGAAGAAGCAGAATATACACTGGCACCTGCCTCGTTCACAATCAAATAGGCGACATCGCGGTCAAGTTCAGGTATGAGATCAGCAATAAATTCTTCTGTTTCTCGGGAGGCGGTGCCATTTCCGATCACTATCACTTCAATGTTAAATTCCTCCACAAGCTTTTTTACCACTTTTTTTGATTCTTCTATTTCATTTTTCGGTGGAGCGGGATAAATGACGGCTGTTTTCTTCAACGTACCTAACTCATCTACTACTGCCAGCTTGCATCCGGTTCGATAGGCAGGATCGACCCCAAGTACTATTTTTCCTTTCATCGGTGGTTCTAACAATAGATTTTTTAAGTTTTCCGAGAAAATATAAATCGCTCTCTCTTCCGCTTTTTCTGATAGTTCTTTACGAATCTCCCGTTCAATTGCGGGGGCGATTAAGCGCTGATACGCATCTTTACAAGCGTCCTTTAAATAAGAATAAGAAGCACTTTGTTCGCTCACAATCCCTTTTTCCACAAAAGGATATATTTTTTCCTCTTCTATAGCAATGGTCACCCGCAGAACGTTTTCCTTTTCGCCCCGGTTGACTGCCAAAACGCGATGAGAAGGGATGTGTTTAATTGGCTCTTCATAATCATAATACATTTCATAAACACTTTGAGGATCATCTGCGTCTTTCTTTTTCGCAACCTTAAGTGTCCCGTTTTGAAAAGTAAATGAACGAATCTTTTTTCTTTTATCAGGATCGTCTGCTACTTGTTCAGCGATAATATCCATTGCTCCTTGAAGGGCATCTTCTATATTCTCTATCCCTTTGTCAGAGGAAATATATTTCTCTGCTTCTGCTTCAATGGACTGATTAGGTTGGGACATTAAAAAAAGAGCAAGCGGTTCTAACCCTTTTTCTTTGGCAATCGTCGCTCTCGTACGTCGTTTTTGGCGATACGGACGGTATAAATCCTCTACTTCTTGTAGTTTGTTCGCTTGTTTAATTGATTGCTCCAATGATTTGGTCAGTTTTCCTTGTTCATCAATCAGACGAATCACTTCATTTTTTCGTGCTTGTAGCTGATTGGCATAATGCCACGCTTCTTGCACTTGGCGGATCAACACTTCATTTGCTTCCCCGGTTTTCTCTTTTCGATAACGAGCAATAAACGGTACGGTATTTCCCTCTTCTAATAAAGTAATTATATTTTTTACATAGCGAGTATGTACTTTTAAATCTTCACCAATTTGTTGGATGATTTGTTGTTCTACTGTTTGATCAGACACCATGACAAAGCTCCTTCCTTTCTACGTAAAAATGAATCCTTCCTTTATTATTATGTAGACAGATGCGCAAATCCTTTCATCAAAAAAAGAGCCTTATTTTTTAGGCTCGTCATACATTCTACCAATAATGATTGTCGCGTCATCATCCTTATATTTCATTTTTGAAACAAGTTTTTCCATTGCTTCATTCAAAGAAAGGGACTGTTGCAGCCAGTGGGAATCGACCCATGAAAACGAAGCTCCATCTGAATGAAGTAAAAATGTCGATCCGGAATAAAAAGGAAGTTTTAACACGTTCTCCTGATAAGGTCTACCTGATAAATAACCGAGCACAGGAAGAAGACGATTTACTTCGCCCAGCTCCGTTAAAAGATACGTGCTTATATTGCCAACATTTCCATAAGTGAGAGTATTCGTTAAAAAATCGATTTTTAAAATTGTAATAACGACTCCCCGTTCTTTCACTAAAGCATGATTGATTTTTTTCAAAAGTGTACTTACCTCTTCGTGTTGGGATTTCCGAATCACTTCCATCGCAATATTGGCAGATCGTTTTGCCAAACGGCCACTGCCTAAACCATCTGCCAACGCACAAATAAAGTGGGTATCGGTTTCTATGGAGAGATAGGAATCTCCACAACAATCTTTCCCCTGTTTATTTTGTTGATAAGTTACGATTTGAGCTTTTGCATGTGTCGTAGATTCAATCGTCATTACAAACACTCCGATGCCTCGACTTTAATAGATTCTCTTAACTTTTGCAACGCCCGTCTTTGTAAACGAGAGACGTGCATCTGGGATATCCCAAGTTGTTCACCCGTTTCTTTTTGACTTAAATTTTTAAAGTACGTACAGTATAAAATTTCTTTTTCTCGATCGGTAAGTATACTAAAGGCTTTTTCTAACAATAATTGTTGATCTGTTTTTTCATAGCCTTCTTCCACTCGGCCAACAAGATCAAGGAGCGTAACAGCGCTTCCTTCTTGATCAGCTTCAATAGAACGATCGACCGAAAGAGCTTGGTAACTTTTACCCATTTCCATCGTTTCTAAGACTTCTTCTTCTGTTACTTCTAAATATGCAGCGATTTCATCCACTAACGGAGAGCGTTGCAATTGTGTCGTTAATTCTTCCACCGCTTTCCGAATACGCGGTCCTAATTCTTTAATTCGTCTTGGGACATGGATACTCCACGTTTTATCTCGGATAAATCGTTTAATTTCTCCCACAATGGTCGGCACCGCAAAAGACTCAAAACTTCGGTTGAACGAGGGATCAAAACGACGGAGAGCAGCTAATAAACCAAGCATTCCCACCTGATATAAGTCATCATCGTGGTCTTTTCCCCGGGAAAACTTGCGAGAAAGGGATTTTACTAATGGCTCGTAATATTTCACCAGTTTTGTTTGAATCTCTTCTGTAGGGTTCTCTTGAAAAGCAGCAATCCACTCATACACCTCGGTATTCCCTTCATTGATGTTGCGCATTTGTACTTCTGATTCCGTCGACATGCTGTTCCACCTCATCTCTTTCTAGGAACTTTGTCATTTTGATGACGACACCGGACTCTTGTTTAATTTCCACTTTATCCGTCAGCGACTCCATTAAGAATAACCCAAGCCCCCCTTCTTTTAAGTCTTGAACAGGTTTGTTCGGATTTACTGGACCGATATCCTTTTGTAAATCTTCAAAATTAAAGCTCTGTCCATTGTCTGAAACGATAATTTCCATCTTATCGCGAAAGACACGGCATCCAATTCCCATCAAACCGACGGTATCTTTATAAGCATGTTCGACGACATTGGTTGCTGCCTCTGCCACGGCGATCTTCAAATCTTCTATCGCATCGTACGAATAACCAAGCCGACTGGCAAGCCCTGAAATCGTCAGTCGGACGACTCCTACGTATTCTGCCTTTGCCGGTAGTTTCATTTCAATGTAATCAAGCACTTCACTCATTATTTGGCTTCCTCCCTTTTTTCTTCATCGATGTCTATCACTTCATCCAGTCCGGTAATAGAGAACAGCCGTTTTACTCTCTTTTGAAGACCCACTAGTTTATACGTGGCTCCTTTTTCATTCGCGATTTTTAATGCACCTATAAAAACCCCAAGACCTGTACTGTCAATATATTGCACGTCAGACAAATCCACCTGCACTTCTCGATCGTTCTCACTTATTAAAGGAATCAGCTTATTTTTTAATTGGGGCGCAGTGTATGCATCAATTTCCCCAGATACTTTTAATATCCATTTAGTCGGTTCTTTCAAAGTTTCTAAATATAGATCCATCCTATTCCCTCCTCTAATTCTCACCAAAAAAGAAAAATGCGATCTGTTTGAAAGATAGATCGCCGTTAGCGCGGCCTTGCAACTTCTTTTATTCATTTACTCCACACATAAATGAACTCTCTCGCGCTTGTTCCCGCTATGTGAGAAGATTAAACCTCTCTTTTTAAAATAATTAAAGTGAAATCATCTCTCAACTGAAATCCTTGTGCTTTTTCCAATTCATAGAAGACATTCTCGACAATTTGCTGAGCGGGCAAATGTTGATATTGTCGAATTAGACGAACCACTTCTTCTCTTTCAATAAAGCCATCGTCCGTGAAACATTCCGTCACTCCATCCGTTAACAAAACAATAAAATCACCAACATTGACTTTTTTCTTGTATTCTTTGAAAAGTGGTTCTCTTGTGATTCCTAACACAATTCCTTTCGCATACAATTCATGAAATTCGTCCGTTTCTGCTTCGTAATAAAAGCCAGGTTCGTGTCCTGCTCCAGAATAATAAAAACAATGCTCCCTCGGATCATAAGAACCGTACATCATCGTAATAAACATGTCTGAAGCCACGTTCTGTTCAACGACTCGGTTTAAACTCTCCAACAATGCAACAGGTTGCAAGCGTTGCTCTGGCAAACTATCCATCGCATATTTAATCATGGACATACATAAAGCAGCCGGTACACCTTTTCCAATAATATCAGCAATCGCCACACCTAAGTTTCCATGTTCATCTTTTACGAAATGATAGTAGTCTCCGCTCATTTTAGAAGCTGGAATGTTGACGACCCCAATATCTAAAGACTCCGTCGACGGTATTTCAGCAGGCAACAACGTTTGTTGCATGCTTGCTGCTACATTCATTTCTGACTCAAATTCCTTTTGTTTATCTATTAAACTTTGGTGTTCTCGATACGCCATCCCATACGCCACCATTATTTCCATTAAAAAATCAAAGGAGTCGGTGAGTTCAGCTGGCAAGTCCGGACATAGCTTTGTTAGCGTTTCCGCATGAATGCTTACCATTTCTTCGGGTGAAATTTGGTCTTCTAACACTTTTTTACTGAATTGCTGTGCATGGTACAAACCAATTTCATTTTTTTCTTGCAAATATTTATTTAAAATTTTTGCATATCGTTCTTTTAATATTGCGTAAGAATTTGCCAAGATTGAACCTCCTTCAACGGAGCCACTTAATAACCCTAACTTCCGTCCCTTCTCCCACAGTGGATTCTATTTCAAATTCGTCCATCAACCTTTTTACTCCCGGCAGGCCTGCCCCCAATCCACCGGATGTCGTAAAACCGTCTTCCATCACTTCTCGGATGTTATGTATCCCAGGTCCTTTATCTCTTGCGATAATGCGAATACCGCGACGATATGGCGAGGAAGGTGTAGCTTCTTGTTCAACGGGTTCCATAATAATTTCGCCAATTCCCGCGTACAAGTAAATGTTGCGAGCAAGTTCAGAAATGGCTGTTGTAATTCTTGATTGATCGACACTTTCAAATCCAATTTTCTTCGCCAAACTTCGACCTGCTTGACGAGCGGAAACGATCCCCCATTCCGTTCGTACTTCCACATTGGACTGGATACTCATCTTCATTCCTCCAATTCCAATTGAAGTTTTTCTAAACCTTGCTCAAGATCTAACGCGGTAGGAACTTCGTCAAGCATAATGCCCATGTTGACAAGTGTAATGGCGACAGCAGGTTGAATCCCTGTCAGCACGACTTTTGCCCCCATTAAATTGGACATATCCACGACCTCACCTAAAACTTTTGCTATGTAAGAATCAATCATTTCAACAGAAGTGAGATCGATAACTACACCGGAAGAACCTTCTTGATGTATTTTTTTTAATAGATCTTCTTGGAATTGAAGGACGGTTTGATCATCTAATTCTACTTGGACCGAAACGAGCAAATAATCGTATAATTTTAAAATGGGAATGCGCATCTATTCCTTCCCCCAATCGAAATTACTTCTTTATATCAATGATTTCTTTGTGCGTCAACTTTAAAGCGGTTTGAATCCCTTTCTGAAGCGAGCTTTTCGTATGGATTTTGTTCAAATCAATTCCGAGATTCACAGTCGTTTGAGCAATCTCCGGTCGGATACCTACTAAAATACACTCCGCACCAGCGAGACGAACTGCTTCTGCGGATTGAATGATATGATGCGCTACCATCGTATCGACTACGGGAACGCCGGTAATGTCAATTAAAACGACGTGAGAACGATACTCGATGACTTTTTCAAGTAAATTATCGACAATTAATTGGGCACGTTCCGTATCAATGGTTCCAATGAGCGGAACGACACAAATGTGTTCAAATATCGGAATGACTGGTGCAGAAAGTTCTTTTAAGGCCGTCTGTTGCAGTTGAAACGTATTTTCCCAGTTTCCAGAATATTCATCAACAATTTGATTGGTCAAGCAATCAGTCCAGTTTTCAATTTCCGAAAATGTATCATACATGTTTTTAGAGAGGTTCGTTTCTCCTGTTGTCATAATATCTAACAAAATACGACGAAAAATTTGGAGTCCTTTTGTAAAATAACCTAATGACCAGCCATGCTGAATTAAATTCTCTACAAATTGGCGAAAACGCCCTTTTAAATTTCCGTCATCCGCATCGATAGATTCGAAAATGACCACGATGAAGTCGTCATTCCAATCTCTATGCTCTCTCATATTTAGCGTATCTACACCAAATTCTTTACTGACGCTTTCCATTTCTTTTTGCCAACGGTCTACAATTTCTTTTTTCTGACTCTCGATCATTTGTACAATCGATGACTGCATCGTTCAGCCTCCAAATGTTTTAAAATAACAATAATAATAAGGAGAATCATATATTTTTTATCTATTATTTCATGACTTGGCGGAACGCGCAAATATTTGTCAATGATTGCCTTCATTTGTCATATGATCAATCCAATACCTTGGTCCTAGTATGTGCCTTTGTTATAAAAAAGTTTATTTTGTAAGAAAACAGTGTATAGGATAGTAAATGGTCTTAAAGTTCTTTGACCTTGCCGATGCTATTGTTCCTTCGCCTTTTCTATGAATCTATAAAATGAAAAAGAAAAAAGTTGCCGCTCTCAACGTTGCAGCAACTTTTTCAAACTTTTTAATAAAAATATGAATAAAGACATACGTTTTAAAATATTCGTTTACACTCCACTGACGAGTCTACCGTCTAATGCGTGTTCTGCTTCCTCTTCCGCCAGAAAGGATTCAGTAGCAATGTGAAGGTTAATATTTGCCATCTCCATGTATCCTTTTTGCATGGATTCACGTATACTTTTTTGTTGGCGCTCTTTTAAATAAAATTCTGTTGCTTGGTGAATAAAATCGTTACGATTCACGTTCTCTTTCTTTACAATATCGTCTAGTTCACGTAACAAATAATCAGGGAGACTGATTTTTATTTGTTTAGTGTCCTCAGAAGACAACCGTCACACCTCCAACATACGCCTTCATAATCGCTACGTTCATGATAGCATTTCATTATCGATTTTGCAAAGTCCATTCTAACAAAAAGTGCGACTTTTGTCATTCATTGTTTTATGAAAAGATATATTTACGTGGTACGCGGTAGCTTATCATACACGGTATTTCGTAAGTGATCGTGTTTAGGCGATTCGCTACTTCCAAGATGGAAATCGACTCATTTTTTTGTTTTCCAATTAATGTAACCTTGGTTCCAACCGGTACAGGATAAGGGAGCCGAATCATCATTTGATCCATACATATACGCCCAACAATAGGAGCGCGCACTCCATCTACAAGCACGCTTCCATTATTTGTATAATGATGGCGATACCAACCATCCGCATAACCGATGGGAATGGTTGCGATCCATTCTTTTTCCTTGGTTGTGTAGGTGCCACCGTAACTAATCTTCTCTCCTTTAGACAGTTGTTTCACTTGAGCGATTCGACTATGTAAAGAAAACGCCTCTTTTAAAGGAAAAGGAAGTTCCTCTACAATTTCTTCAGAAGGGGGCAATCCATACATGGAAATGCCGAAACGGATCATATTGAAACATTCTTCCGGAAAACGAAGAGCAGCAGCACTATTTCCACAATGAATGTAAGGAATTTTTCCAGCGATTTCCCACGCTTGCTCGAGACGTTCTTTAAAGCGTCGCTGTTGTTTTTTGTAATATCCGGTCTCTATATGATCAGCGGTGGCAAAATGAGTATAAATACCTTCTAATGTCATGGATGGATACTGCTTCAGCTCTTGCAAAAATTCGCTCATCTCTTCTTTAGTGCTAATACCAAATCGCCCCATCCCAGTATCCACTTTCAAATGAACAGGTAACTGTTTGCTTGCAGGAATATATTTGTTTGCTTCTTTCAACCATTCTTTTTGAAAAACCGTTAAGCGAAAATTTTCTTCTATCGCAATTGGCACATCTTGTGGAGAAGTTCTTCCCAAAATTAAAATCGGTGCATGAATGTTATTTTGTCTTAATTCTATCGCTTCATCCAACATCGCGACCCCAAGAAAAGTAGCCCCGGCTTCCAACGCCGTTTGAGCTACTTCTACAGCACCGTGCCCATAAGCATTGGCTTTCACCATTGCCATAATTTCCACCTTTTCAGGTAGGTGCGCTCTCATTTGAGCAACGTTATACTTAATATGTGTCAAATTCACTTCCGCCCACGTGTTTCGATACGAAAATTGTTTAAACGACATCTTACCTTCTCCCATACTTCGTGCTGTATAGCCTTCTATTTGATTATTCTCGTCCTTTTTCTTCTTGTCAATAAGAAAAGAGGACGAGAAAAAAGCCTCAAAAGAGGGGGAATCTTTTGAGGGTGATCACCATGTTATTTCACCGTTGCAGTAGAATGGTTCATCGACCGGGCGATTGCCGTCATTTCTTCTTTCGTTAACTCGCTCGAAGCAAGAAAGAATTCTATTCCTTGGTCATGCCACGTCAATGAATCTTCCGTTAATATGCCAATTGTAAAACCTAAATCCACCGGTTCTCCTACCCCCATCGGCACACTAGTAGCAACTTCTTCAGCTCGCTCTGTTTGTTGAATGATTGTAAATGGCTTATCTCCTGTGAAAGAAAGGACTACTTTTTTACCATCTTCCGTTGTTTCCTCTTGTGTGTCTTCTAAACTTGTTCCTTGCGGTTCAAAAGATGGATACACTACTTCAAAGGAATGGGAAGACGTCATTTCTTCCTCCTTCTCTTCCGGTGTGGTCGCGGCCATTTCTGCCTCCGCTCCCGCCATATTTTTATCCGTATCAAAATCATTGACATCAAATGTGACATCTTCATCAAATGAAGTAAAGTCAACCGTCACTAATAGCTGGAAGTCGGAGTCATATATTTTTACCGTGTGGGGATGAAGCGTTTTTGCATCAATAACGATCTCTTGATGATTTAAATGTTTGTTTTGATAGTTCGTTTTCGTCTCAAACACATAATTACCTTCATGCGCAGCAAAGGTTCGATCAGCATCCATTAAAATATCCGAAATGAGCGACTCGTATAAATAAACTTGACTATTGTTGTTTGGCCAATCGCTTTGAAAGCGAAAACTTTTATTTAGCGCTGGTGTCAACACAAAAACGCCATCATCATTTCGAATAATCATTTGGTTTTGTTTTTCATTTTCATTTTGTAAATTGACTTTGTAGTATTTGTTTTTCTCATTTTGCATATGCCAAATTTCCACGTCATAGGTTCGCGGTTCTTCCCCGGTGACAAGGGTCATCGTGGCGTTTGCTTTGTAAGTGTCCATTTCTTGCAATTTTTTATCCAATTCTTGGACAACTTCTTCTTGTGACTTTTCACCGCACGCTACTAAGACTGCTGTCAATAAAACGAAACATACACATACCCATAATGTTTTGCGCACGTTACCATGCTCCTTTGCCTCAAAAGATACGACAAAGGAGGGAACCTTTACGAAGAAGAAGTAATCGAACGAAATGCGAGTGGTAGGTAATGGAGAATTTCTGATGTTCGTATCGCTTGAGAACTCCCGTTTTCCCGAAGCGCAATATCTGCAGCGAGCCCGTGCAAATAGACAGCATTCATCATGGCTTCTCCAATGTCAACTAATTGTGAAACGAAAGAGAGGATCATCCCCGTCAATAAATCCCCTGTTCCTCCTCGCGCGAGTGTCGCATTCCCGGTTGTGTTTACGTATTGGTCTCCCGTCGGAGTAGTAACGATGGTAAACGGTCCTTTCAATACGAGATAGCACTGATTGGCGATGGCAAAATCCCGAGCAATAAAAAAGCGACGACGGTTCACTGTTTCCACCGTTTCCATCGTAAGACGAGCCATTTCTCCTACGTGAGGTGTAAGAATGAGGGGAGAACTTCTTGCTTTCATGTCGTTTTGCAGCTCCGGCAAAAAATATAGCGCATCTGCATCAAGGATCAGTGGTCCTTTTACCTCTCTCAATAATTTTTTTACTATTTGCTTTGTCCGATCACTCCGTCCCAACCCCGGTCCTGCGGCAATTGCATCGAAGTCATCCACCCTGTTTTCAAGTTCCGTTGTATCGTCCTCAGAAAAAGGGAGAAACATCGACTCCGGAACCCGATTTGCCACTATTTTTAAAATAGATGACGGAATTGCCGTTGTCAGTAAACCGATACCACTGGAGACAGCGGCATTTGCAGCAAGAGTAATTGCACCGGGCATTTGATAAGAGCCGCCAACGAGCAGTCCTCTGCCATGCTCTCCTTTGTGAGACGACGCTCTTCTTATTGGTAAGGTCCGAGAAACATCTTCTTTTGTCCATAATTGCCTCACTACATCTAGTTCGGCTGATGCTTTTCTCGGAAGCCCAATTGGAGCAATATGGACCTTGCCGTAATATTCACGGGCAGGAAATAAATACGCACTGCATTTCGGAAACTCAAGGGTGATGGTATGATCTGCTTGCACCGGCTGAGAAGACATATCGCCAACATTCGGTGACACACCACTTGGGATATCAATCGATACTACAACACCTTCCGCCTCATTTAATAAAGACACAGCTTCTTTGTAAGGGGACTGTAGTGATCCTTTCATGCCGGTTCCAAGCAATGCATCCACCCAAATATCATACGATGTGTCCCGGTTCGCTCGCAAATCATCCCAACAGCGGTAGTGATAGCCACAACGCAGAAACAAGTCGTGATGATAGCTCGCTGCACCAGTCCACGAATCGGCAACCGTCCAAACATCGACATCGATGCCTTCGTCCAATAAGCTCCGAGCCACAACGAATCCATCACCGCCATTGTTTCCTTTCCCAATGAGAACCGCTATTTTTTTCGTTTGTAAACGAGGAAAAATTTGTTTAAGCGCATGAACCGTTGCCTGTCCAGCATTTTCCATGAGCAATTCTTCTTTCATTCCTAACACTTCTATTGCATAATGATCTGCCTGTCTCATCTCCTCACCGGTGACCACTCGCATGACAGGTCCCTCCTAACCGCAATATATTTCTATGAGACAACCATGATGTTTATGCTCTATCTTGATTCTAAAATTACTTGCGCGAGCGCATATGTATCACTATGAGTAATCGATAAGTGAACCACCCAGTGGTGATTTGGTGCGATGAGGTATGGTTTTCCAGAATCATAAGCCCGCACTTCTATGTCTTGAAAACCATATTCTTTTGAGATTCCAGTCCCCGTCGCTTTCACAAATGCTTCTTTCGCCGCAAAACGACCTCCTGCATATTCAATTTTTCGTTTTCCTTGAAGTTGAGACAGACGCGCTTGCTCCCAATCTGTAAACACTCTTTTTATAAAACGATCATCTTTCTCAAGCAATCGTTTCATCCTCGCCAGTTCTACAATATCTATCCCAATGCCAACAATACTCATATGAAAGTCACCTTTTCTCATTCCACCATCATTTTGCTATATGATAAAATAAACGAAAGATAATAAGTACATGAAGCATTTAAAAGGGGAGCTTGTATGTTTATCCGAAATGAAACGTTTTCTTCCTTTATCCGCAACTATCCAATCATCACCACTATTGTCGTGATTCATCTCATTCTTTTTTTATGGATCAATGCGACTCTTTTTACAAATGGCCTTTTCCCTTTTGGTGATAAAATATTAATGTACGGAGTCGGGCAAACCGGGCAAATTGAAGCCGGAGAATATTGGCGACTGGTAACTCCCATCTTCCTTCATCAAGGAACGGGTCACGTGCTTTTCAACTCAATCTCCCTTATTTTGTTTGGCCCTGCATTAGAGCGCATGCTCGGAAAAGGAAAATTTTTACTCGCCTATGTAGCAATAGGGACACTTGCAAATATCGCAACAACGATACTTACAGGAACATTTTATACCCATCTTGGAGCTTCCGGCGCCATTTTTGGATTATTTGGCATTTATTTATATATGGTGTGGAAACGAAAAGATTTAATCGATTGGGCGAGCGCTCAAATGATTACAGTTATTTTAGTCCTTGGAGTTGTCATGACCTTTATACGACCTAACATTAACATTGCGGCCCATATTTTTGGTCTGCTCTTTGGCTTTTTATTCGCTTCTCCTTTATTAAGACACGCACGACCTTTTTATGCGATTCCAAATGACAACGAGATTCGGTTTCAACCAAATCGTTGGAAGCGAAGACGTTTTTTCTCATCAGAAAAACTCTTCCGATGGATCGGTTGGGTCTTCATTATGCTGGTCATCATCGGAATCTTATCTCGACTATTTTGAAAAAACAAGGCAGTTGAAATACACCTACTCGGAAGTGTATTTCAACTGTTTAAGCGATTCTTACCTCTTTTATCTACTTTTCACTAGTAACTCCACTGCTTCTGCCACAGCACCATCTGTGTCTTCCCCGCGGGAAATTTGCTCGCGAATACATCTTTCTAAGTTCTGACTCACTACAACACCAATCGTCCGATCCAGTGCATTGCGAACAGCAGACATTTGACTGACAATGTCGCGACAGTCTTTCTCCTCTTCCATCATCTTTAAAACGCCTCTTACTTGTCCTTCAATTCTTTTTAATCTATTTTTAATCTGATCTGAATACTCCATGATAACTTCCTCCTATCTCCGTTCATGTTATTTAATATCTCATGATTTTAGGCAAAACGGCAAGTATTAATCTACTTTGTTCGGAGCAACGGGAACGCGAACCGGATCATTGAACCCATATTCTTCTAGGTTTTCTATATTTTCCCCTTCGAAAATAACTTGTTCATATCCGAAATCTTTGGCGGCAAATAACATCGCGTCCACCATTACTTCTATTTGTTCTTCATTTGGCCACTCTGTTCCTTCATCAAAAGTAATATGAACCGTGTCCCCTCTATCTTGTACGTGATCAATCACAACTCCCTCCGGAATTGCCGCTTTTATTTTAATCTCTTCCTTTCCTTTTTTCATTCTTTCTAACGTTTCTTCCAAAGAATACATTTCGCCATCATGATTTGTCATCGATATATTGGCTCCTTTGCCACTTACAAGAAAAGTATATGAATCGGTCGAATATACATAATATCCGCGATTATCGTGAGTAATAGGGTATTTTTCCAACCTTCCAAAATTCCCTAGTTGCACGCCCACTTCTCCGTTATACGTAAACTGTACTTCAAGTTGTTCTCTAATAAAACGAAGGCTTTCTTCGATACCGTGAACAATCGCTTCACTTTCTTCTTTCTCAATAGAAGAAACATCTTTTTCAAAAGTAGCCACTACGTTACCGTCTTTTTCTTCCCAGGTTATGTGTTGAAGTGGCGAGCCGTCAAAACCTAATTCTTCACCAGAATATTCTTTATTATACTGCTCATACAGCTTTATTCTATTTTTATCACTTCTTGTTTTAAAAGTAAGCGGGATAATAAACGAAGTCCCTTCTTCCTTCACTAAAAGAGGAATCGTAACAAATGTCTCCCCTGTCTGAAGTTCTTCTTCTGTTAAAGAAGAGGTGTATTGAATGGTTTCCACGTCTGTTGTTGGAACAGTAGGCTCTTCCGTATCAGGAGGCGTTTGTTCCATTTCTTGACCGGATTCCGGTTCCTGTACTTCCACTTCGCTCGGCTCATTTTCGTCTTGGGATAAAGATATCTCTTCTTCTAATTCCCTCTCTTCATCATAAGACAGTTTTTCTTGTTGTGCTCGTTCGGTAGATTCTTTTTCTCCTTCCGGGAGTGCACTGTTTTGCCATAACGTAGTAAAGGAAGGCGTAAAAAGCAAGAAGAGAAGAATAACTGCCACAGCTGTCATGACAGGTACTTTCCATGGCGTTGGTCGGTGTACATGACGATTGCGATAAAGACCCTCTTCCACTGAATGGTATATTTCGTTTTTGGAACGTTCATCTGTTACTCTTGGCATCTGCTTTAATTGTTGAATGATTTTTTCATCTTTTTGATCGAATGGATGCGACATTATTTCCCCCTCCTTTCTTCCGCTTCCCTCTGTTTTTGGAGCGCTTTTCTTAACTTTTTGATCGCACGGTGTTGCGTTGTTTTCACTTTACTCTCTGACCACCCTAACGTTTCCGCTGTTTCTTTAATAGACAATGACTCAATATATCGTAAAATGAGAACGTGACGTTGATCTGGTGTACAAGCTTTCATTCCTTCATACATCTCCACCACCGCTTCTTCCCCTAATACAATCTCTTCAGGAAGTGGGGATGTATCTGGCACCTCCATGTTTTCTTTCGAGATTGGTCCTAATACTCCAAGCCATTTCCGTTTTTTTCTATTTTGTTTTCGGATCCAATCAATTCCGACATGTCTAGCAATGGAATAAAGCCAAGTTTTTTCACTGCTTTTCCCTTCAAAAGTATCTAATGATTGTAACACTTTTATATATACTTCTTGCACCAACTCTTCCGCAACATTTTGGTCCCTTACCATATAAAACAAATAGTTGTACAGAGAGTGGTGATATGTTTCATATAATCGCTCGAACTCATCGTGCAAATTAAACACTCCCATACTAAAGTCGTTGATTTTAAGGAAGACGTTACAAAACCATGAACAAATGATTTCTATGTAGAGATCCGTTATAAAATAAGAAAAAGAAAAGCCCTAACCTTACCGCCAGAGCTTTTCCTCATTGTTGTATAAAAGCAAATACCCAGTATAATATTCCATATATAGCGACCAAGGTGGAAATAAAAATAAATAAGCCTTTATTTGAAAGCTTTTTCACATTCATCACCTGCCAAATTTATTATACCACCTTTCCGCCAATATTTTAATGGAACCCTTTTATCTTCTCCAAGTTCTTGCAGATGTCATCATATGTTCACAAACAATGAATAGACATCAAGCGCATCCAAGACGTGATATATCTAACCACTTATTTTAGAAAGAAAAAGGTATAAAGTCCTTTGACAGATATTGCTTGTTTTTCTACACTTTTTGTAACTATTCCTTTTCAGTAACGACTGAGAGAATAGAGAATGTGATGGATAGTAGAAAGGAGAAACACAATGAAGAAACTATTATATGCTTTACTTACATTAGTTGTTTTAACCGTCTTAGCAGCATGCGGGGAAGGAGAAGAAGTGACAAACGTGGATGAAAACACGACAGATACAGAACAAGAAGTGGTTGATAATGGAGAAGATGAAACGGAAGAACCGGAAGTCGATGGAGAAGATGAAGAAACACCAGTAGATGAGAAGGAAGATGAAGAAGCAAACGGTACGGAAGAAGAAAATGAAAACGCCGCTGATAGTCCTATTACGGAAACAGTCACCCTTTACTTCGCTGATGATCAACTGTTAGAAATGTATAAAGAAGATCATGAAGTGGAAGCAGCTTCTGAAGAAGAGTTGCCTAAAAAGGCGTTAGAAGCCTGGATTGATGGCCCTAACCATGACGAGCTAGTGTCTTTCTTTGATGAAGATGTGACGGTACAATCCGTAGAAGACAACAATGGTGTGGCTGAAGTATCATTTTCGTCTTCATTTTTAGATATTAACACTGGATCCACCGGAGAGATGTATATTACAGAACAAATTGCCCTTATTATGGAGCAGTTCGGCTATGAACAAACAAAAATTTTAATTGATGGCGAGGAAGTAGAGACGTTTTTCGGTCATATGAGTGGCACCGAACCAATTGAAGCAGGAAATCCAGACGACTATGAATACATTGAATAAAGAAAAAGAGGCTGTCTAATAAGTCCTGAAAAATAAATCGAGATTTCCCATACATCGTGCATGGATTGCTTTCACAATGGTGTTTGGATTGAAACGGTGCCATGATCCATTCATAGCTTGTTTCCACAAACTATTTTTGAATGAAACAATGTTATGAGCCATTCATGGTTTGCTTCCATTTGCTATTTTTATATGAAACGATAGTATGACCCATCCATGACTTACTTCCATCAACAATTTGGTGTTGGAAACATGCCATGATTCGGCCAAGAGGCGTTTCCAGAAGCAATTTTTGATGAAGGGGTCACAAAAAAATGTCCAAAAAGTCACCAATCATGACTTTTTGGACAGCTTTTTTTATCCTTATTATTTTGAAATGAACATTTGCGTCCAGTAATGTCCGTAACTTCCACCTTCTACATGACCAACTCCAATATGAGTATAACTACCGTTTAAAATGTTGGCACGATGCCCCTCAGAGTTCATCCAGCCATTCACTACTTCTTCAGGGCTTCTTTGTCCTGCTGCAATATTTTCCCCGGCTGTTCTATAGTCAATTCCATACGCTTGCATCATATCGAAAGGACTTCCGTGGTTAGGACTATTGTGAGAAAAGTAGCCAGCATCTCGCATATCTTTCGATTTATCCCGTGCTACATTTGAAAGTTCTTCATCTAATTCAAGTGGCGCTAAACCGTGTTTTTCTCTTTCTTCATTTGTTAAACGAACTACTTCTTTTTCAAATTCACTGACAGAAGTAATTGTGTCTTCTTTTTGTTCTTCTTGCTCCGTCACTTCTGTCCCATCATTCTCGTCTGCTTCTTTCGGTGCTTCCGTTACTTCTTCATTTGGTTTGTCAGTGACTTCCTTTTCATTTCCTTGTTCTGTATTTTTCTGCTCTTCAGATTCTTCAGCCTTTTCTTGGCCGTTATCTTTATTTCTTAACTTCCCTTTCCATTGATTCCAATCTCCGTTCCAACAATTCAATAAGTGAACTTTGCCGTTGACCGAATATTGCTGTTCAGCTACGTTTTTCTCCTGAGGCTCAGGCTCCTCAGCCAGTGCCATACTTGGTAAAGCGAGCAGTAATGTAATAGCAATGAGTAGTTTTTTCATGATGTTCTCCACCTCCGCTTCCCATTATGGCATATTTTTATTACAGAAAAAGGGGGAGAGAAATGTTTCCCATTTGTTGAATAAATTTTCTATTAGACTTTTATCCTAATGATTTCTCAATAAAACAACCCATATCGTTGATTTTTTTCAACTTTCTTCCTTTTTATAAACTAATATTACGTTATAAAATGATACATCTATGACCATTTTCACTTTTTTTATAATGAAATTGTAAAATAAAAAACATGAAACTGGAATATGACATACTTTCCCAGTAGGATGTTGAAACAAAATTAAAACCAGCTTAGATAGCATCCAAGCTGGCGAAAAGAAATGTTTCTATATTAATGTTTATTCCATACCTTCCTCATCCATTGCCGGTTCTTCTTGCATCGCTGGATCTTCATTCATTGCCGGATCTTCTTCCGTATTCCCACCACACGCAGCTAACACACCTAAAGAAATAATGCCTGTCAACAGAGAATAAAGCACTTTTTTACGCATATATCATTACCTCCTCTGTGATTATATTTTTACCGTACCATACAACTCATCTTTTCAACAGTAATTATCCAAATATTCTATACTTTTATATAATGTTCTCACAGTTTTTGACTTTTGATTCATCATCTATTACCTTTGAAAGAAAGTTGCCTAACACATAGGAGATTGGTATAATCTTCGTGGTTATTTCATCGTTTCTTTGCCAATTTGCGCGATAGGCCTGCCTAATAGATGCTTTGGCAGGCTTTTGGTATGATTGTTTCATATTTTTATCTTTCCAAGTAAAGGTGGAAGTATCATGATGGAAGAGATTACGGCTTTGTCTCTCTTACCTCCCGTTTTAGCTTTAGTCATGATCATCGTCACTCGAAAGGTGCTCCTATCTCTTGGCGTAGGGATTGTCATTGGGGCACTCATTTTAAACGATTGGTCATTTCCTGAAGCAATCTTTCTGATATGGGAAGTATTTGCAGCCATATTTATTGTGGACGGCGCGCTTAATGACTGGGAATTATTTATTATTTTATTTCTTTTTTTACTAGGTATGATGGCTGCGCTTATTAGCTTTTCCGGAGGGAGTCGTGCATTTGGAGAATGGGCGTTAAAACGGGTGAAAACGAGAGTGGGAGCACAATTAACAACGTTGTTATTTGGCATCCTCGTATTTATTGATGATTATTTTAACAGTTTAATTGTTGGGCAAGTGAGCAGTCCGGTCACAGACAGGCATTACATCTCCAGAGAAAAGTTAGCTTATATCGTAGACTCTTCTGCCGCACCGATCTGCGTCATTGCCCCACTATCAAGTTGGGGAGCATACATCATTACGATTATTGCGGATATTCTCGGAACGCATGGCATTCAAGAAGTTAGTGGCTTACAAGCTTTTGTCATGATGATTCCAATGAATTTTTATGCGGTCACAGCGCTTCTATTTCTTTTTCTCATTATCATTTGGAAAATAGAAATCGGCCCAATGAAAACATTTGAAGAAGCTGCATTACAAGGAAAGGGAATCCTTACAGAAAAAAATACACCTGGAGAAAACTTCGAGATGGAAACAAAGGGAAAAGTGAGTCATTTAATCGTTCCTATCCTTACTCTTGTTATTAGCACCGTATTTTTTATGGTTTATACCGGAGCACAAAATGCTGATAATATTACGCTACTATCTGTATTTGCTGAAACAGATGTCGCTAGATCTCTCCTCTATGGGGGAAGTATCGGTTTTATCGTAGCTCTTTTCTTGACATTAAAAAACAAACCGTCATTTCGTGAAACAGGACAGACGTTGGTATCGGGACTTCAATCTATGCTTCCTGCCATATATATTTTAATTTTTGCATGGTTAATGGTAGCAATTATTGATGAACTGGGAACAGGCACATACTTAGCCCATTTCATCGATGGAACCCTTCCATTGTTCATATTGCCTGTCATATTATTTGTTCTAGCTGGTTTTATGGCATTTTCAACGGGGACTTCCTGGGGAACATTTGCAATCCTTCTTCCCATTGCAGGTGAAGTTGCTGCTGTCTTAGACATTACTATGTTACTACCGTTGTTAGCGTCGGTATTGGCAGGCTCTATTTTCGGTGATCATGCGTCGCCAATTTCTGATACGACCATTTTGTCAGCCACAGGAGCAGGATGTCATCCTATTGACCACGTGATGACGCAACTTCCATATGCATTGTTATCTGCAGTGGCTGCGATGGGTGGATATCTCATGATTGGTCTTACTAGCAGTGTGCTCATTGGACTTGGTGCTGCTATCGCCATCACCATCATTATTGCTCTCTCCGCAAAAGTGCGAATGACACAGCAGGAAAAGATTGTTTGAAAAGTGCAGAATAGGAAAAAGATAGAATATACTACATTTTATGATGAGAGAGGAAGGGTAAAGATGGAAATCTTATTCGTCCTGATCGTTATCGTTATCGTGGCGGTATATTTTTCTCCTTTTTTCCTAGAAAGTTTGCAAGCATCTTTTCCTTATTACAATACGATAAGAAGAATCCGTTATACGATTGTTTTCGGAGGGATAGGTCTTCTTTATGCGATTACAGGAGCATCAGTCGACATAAAAGATATGTTTTTTGGAATGATTGCGGGAAGCTTCATAGATTTATTGCTTTCTCAAAAAACGTCGTCCCAATGATATGTTGTCCCACAGAAAGGGAGTGGTCAATCAAGCTACTCCCTTTCTTATTATTTATTTCACTACCATCACCGGGCTTTTTACGCGCTTCATCACTTTATGACTGACACTTCCAAGCACCATCGTTTGCAACGGATTTAATCCGCGGCTACCAAGCACAACACAATCATAATTTCTTTCATTTGCAAACTTTACAATGGTTGGTCCCGGATCTCCATGCTTAAAATGTATTTCATAAGATAATGCTGCTTCTTTTAACATTTCTACTATCGGTTTCAACGCTTCTTTTCTTTTCGACTGCATCAGCGTTGTGTCCCCGTATTTTAATACGTCCGATTTGGACTGTTCCACATCAATGACATACACAATATCTACGTGACCATCCGCTTGTCCTTTTACAAGCGAAGCAGCGTGTTTCGCAGCACGAATAGAGTGCTCTGATCCATCTGCTGCTAATAATACTTTTTCATACATCGCATTCCCCCCTTTTCTATTTTTATTCTAACCCATTTCCTTCTATTCCTGCTATGACTTGAGAGAAGCAGGAACAAATCTCCAGTAATCAAAAGAGAAATTTACTGTTCATAAAAAGGACACCTAACAGTCATGAGACCAATTATTTATCATTTAGATGAATAAAAGTGTCGTATGACAAGTTCATGCGACACTTTATTCGTACCATCTGATCAGGAGTGGTCGCTGAAATTGGAAAAATCCAGGGGGTTGGGAGCGTTTTTATGCTTCATGCGACGAATGAATAAAAAAAGAAGATGAATCGTCCCATGAACGTTTCATACGACGCTTCATTTTGTAAAACACCAATCAAACGGTCGTATGAAAGTTGAAAATGGAAGAAATTAGGATAAAAACAGGCCACATCATGATTCATACGACTAATTTTTACGAAAATGCTGCAATGAAGTGTCGAATAAAAGGTCCATGCGACTAAATTTCACATTAAACTCTCACCGAACGGTCTTATGACGTTTTACAACGGGGATCCCTTCCGGAAGCTTTCTCTTTACGTGGAACCGCCGTCCTGCTTACCACCTGCGGATAGCGTCGGGCTTTTGGAGACTCATTTGTGCTTCTCGCGTTTTTTCATAAGAAACACGGAGAAATGCGCTTCTGACGGTAAAATTAAAAATCACCCAATCATGAAGAAAAAATGGTTCTAAGCAAATTTTAGTGCTTGGAACCATTCTTTTTTTGCTAGTTATGCCCAGCCTCATCCTGATAATCCCTCTAATCTTTTCATTAGTTGAGAGCTTTCTTTATTCATGTTTGTTAAAACTACTTTTATTCCTTGTTGTTCAAATTTGCTTTTCACCTTTTCTATCGCTTCGACTGCAGAATCATCCCATATATGTGCGTTTGTGAAATCAATTTCTATAATTTTTATATGATCTTGTTGATACTCAAAACTGTTCATAAATTCCGTCACTGAGGCAAAAAATAGTTGTCCATCTACTGTATAAATCATGCGGTTTAATGCATCTACCATGTGTCCTGTTACTTTTACCTTGGATATTTTTGCAGCAAAGAATATGGCACTTAACACAACTCCTGCTAGTACTCCTTTTGATAAATCATTCGTTACTACAACGGTTCCAACTGTGACGACCATCACTACCGTATCTGTCTTCGGTATTTTGGTCATTAATTTTATCGAATTCCAATCAAACGTGCTAATGGATACCATGATCATGACACCAACCAAAGCTGCCATCGGTATTTGCACCACTAAATCTCCTAAAATCAGAATCAAGATCATTAAGAACATCCCAGCAACAAAAGTCGATAATCGACCGCTGCCACCTGATTTCACATTAATGACCGATTGTCCAATCATGGCACACCCTGCCATTCCACCAAAGAAACCAGTAATCACATTCGCGTATCCTTGTCCGCGACATTCTTGATCTTTATCGCTTTCTGTTTCCGTCATATCATCGACAATTGCTGCCGTCAATAAAGTTTCCAATAAACCAACGATAGATAGTGCTAACGCATAAGGAAAAATAATAGTGAGTGTTTCCCATGTAAGTGGAACATCCGGCAGTAGAAAAACAGGTAGTGTATCAGGAAGTGCCCCCATATCTCCCACTGTACGTACATCCGCTCCTATCATGATGGCAATAGCACTTACAGCAATAATGGCAACTAACGTGGACGGAATCGTTTTATTGATAATCGGAAAGAGATAAATAATAAGCAACGTGAGGGCTACAAGGACATACATCAGCCATCCTTCGCCAACAAAATGATCCATTTGTGCCAAAAAGATTAAAATGGCAAGGGCATTGACGAAACCGACCATCACAGAACGTGGTATAAATTTCATCAAACGAGATAATCTACTCCACCCAAAAAGAATTTGTAAAATCCCGGTCAAAATCGTGGTGGCGAGTAAATACTCCAATCCGTGATTAGCAACAAGAGTCACCATTAACAGCGCCATTGCTCCCGTTGCTGCAGAAATCATCCCTGGTCTTCCTCCGACAAAAGCGATGACAACCGAGATACAAAACGAGGCATACAGCCCCACCATTGGATCCACTCCCGCAATAATTGAAAACGCAATTGCTTCCGGAATCAGCGCAAGAGCGACAACGATTCCAGCGAGAATATCACCACGAACATTTCCAAACCATTCATTTTTCCATTTTTGTAAGACGTTCAAGTGTTTTTTCCCTTTCTTTGTTATTTAGATGAGAACCGGCTCATCTATCGACTAGTTTCTAAAACAATGTGACTTTCACCGATGTAAAAGTCGGCGTATGCAATAGATTGGATATTATCACATCATGTTTAAATGTCCAACCGGTATGTAAGCGTTTAAAAGAGGTTGTTTTCTTTCTTTTTTACACTTTTCCTTTCTTTTACGATATTTTTTATATACACGACGATTAGTTTTTTTATTGAAATAAAAAAGAGTATGGGACAAAACTTCAGTCATCGCCAAAAACTTGGTGAGTCTCTCTTTTTGTGGACATGGTAGTTGAAATTGGAAGAAATGAGGATAAAAACAAGTTGCAACACGTTTCATACGACCTTTTATTACGAGAACGATGCAATGAATGGTCGTATAAAAGATCTATACGACGAAATATCACACAAAATTCCTACTGAATGGTCTCATGACGGGGAAGTTGCAATTGGGTGCTTGCGTCTTATTCGGCCGTCCTGCTTACTATCCGCGTACATCTAGAATCATTGGAGGTTCATTTATATTTCTTGTGTTAGAGACACAGAGAAATGCACTTCCGGCGGTAAACTTAAGGAAATATACCGTCAGAAACAATAATCCAATCATAGCAGAAGGGAAAACACCCTACAAGAATGAGACTGGGACAAAAGTATATTAATTATAAAAAATCCGAACTTTCCATTAGTTCGGATTTTCCTTTTTAGAGTGGTTCTAGCGTAGGCAGAATGCGAAGACTCCGGCGTAGGGTAAATGGAGGCGGACTAAAACCGCAACGTCCTGTCGCAACGTTCGCTACTCACACGTCCTGTGCGTCGGAAGACCCAAGAGCGGTGGTTTCCCGCGAGGAGGCTGAGGCCGTTCCTGCGGAAAGCGAATTATTCTGCCGAAGCGGTAATCATTGTTCGTATTTTGATTGGAATGATTTGGTTATGTCCCAATCTCAATGCAATGATTTACCGAAATGGTGGCGTATCGTTTTAAAGGAAAAGGAAAGACGAGGGTTTTAACTCTCGCCCCTATCATCTCGTTTACTCATTGATGAATCGTAGAGCAATTTGTTGCAGGGCTTTGATGGACGATATGTCTTCTTCTAAGAGGGGTAAATACACTTTCTTTTGATGGGGAAATCGTTGTTCAATGTCCTCTATATATACTTGTTCTTGCTCTCTTCTTTTGATAATAAATGGGCTTGCACCCGCTTCTTTCGGTAAACATTTATTAATAACCAATGTTTCAACAGACATCCCGGCTCGGTTCAACAATTGGACGGCTCGTTCTGTTTCTACAATTGGTAATTTTTCAGGCATCAGTACATACACATAACCTGTTTTCTTTGGATCCATTAATACCGTTCTCGCCTTGGAAAAACGATCTTTCCGCTCCATTAGCACACGATAAATTGGATCATCCACCGGCTCCCCGTCATGAAGCCATTGAGAATAATTTTCATTAATTGCTTGTCTTCTTTGTAACATTCCATCAATCCATGCCTCCATCATTTCCGGTAGAGACAGCAATCTTAATGTATGTCCTGTTGGAGCAGTATCAAACACAATCAAGTCTATTTTCTCTTCTTTTTCTAAAATGATTCGTACAAGCCGGTCAAAAAGTGCAGCTTCATCGGCTCCCGGTGAAACAGCAGCCATGTCAATTTGACGATTTACTTCTTCTGCCATATGTGCTTTGACAAGGCCTTTTAAGTTGTTCTTTACTTCTCCAATATACTTTTTTGCTTCCTTTTCGGAACTAATTTCTAGCGCGTATAAATGATCCGTTAATCGCTTCCGCTGATCCCCTATCTTTTTTTGAAAAATGTCACTTAAGTTGTGAGCGGGGTCTGTTGACACAAGCAGCGTAGTAATCCCTTGTTGGGACGCGGCAAGAGCAAAGGCAGAGGAAGATGTTGATTTTCCCACCCCACCCTTACCACCAAAAAATACGATTTCTTTTTGAAATAACGATTTCATTCTACATCCCCCTCTCTTTTAGCAACAGCGAATGCCGGTAAGCGGTGATTTTTCCATTCCCATTCGTAAATGCCAATCATGAAATCGTTCAATCATTTCCGGATACAATTCAAGGGTGTAATAAGAGACAGGATTAGGAATGCCTAATAAATCGGAAAAACAAAGAAGCAAAAATAAATCTTCTTCGTCGCGAATTTCCCGTTTGATTTCTGCCTGATGTGGAAGACGTAATACCTCTTCATAATAAGCTAGCAACTTTTTTAAACTCCACTCTTTTTTTGTCATTTTTCTCCTTCCTTTCATCAACAACAAAAGAGGGTTCCAATAGACTCTCCGCCTATTGTTACCCCCTTTTTTCCTATTCATCCGGCTCGATGTTTGGCCGTTCCTTGCGAAAGAGCGCAATCGCTTCAAGAATAATCCATATCGCAAATCCTAAAATGATCGCGCCAAGTACGAAGAGAAGAATTTGGGCATCTCCATCTCCTAAACCGGACCATTGAAAAATTACTTGACTTGCCATGGCCCATAACGTCATAAAAAGTAAGAAAACCATCGGAATGAGTGTTACGAGATAATTTCTTCCTTTACGACGGAGCCAAATAGTGATGAGTAGTAAACTAATACCCGCTAACAATTGATTGGACGTGCCAAATAGCGGCCAAAGTAAATAGCCTCCGGAACCAAAACCTCTGTCATCACCAGGTAATAGAACAAGAATTGCACTGGATCCAACTGCAATGGAAGTTGCAACGTGTTTTTTCGTTAAGGCAGGGGCTTTATATTCCTGACCAAGTTCCGAAATAATATAGCGCATCAGCCGAACGGAAGTGTCTAATGTTGTTGCGGCAAAACTTACAACTATCACAGCGACAATCGTTTGCGCAACCGATGCCGGGATCCCTAAAGCGGTGGCAAGAGCACCCGCTCCACCGATGAAATGAGTGAGTCCATCAGCATTTGCTACATTATAACTTTCATATGCAGCTAAAAAGTCACTCTGTGTCGCAAAAAACGTCGTTACTGCCAAGATCGTGATAAGCGCTAACGTTCCTTCCCCTACTGCACCAAGGTAACCGACGAGACGAGCATCTGTTTCTTTATTTAATTGCTTGGAAGAAGTGCCGGAAGATACAAGACCATGAAATCCTGAAATTGCACCGCAGGCAATCGTGATAAAGAGAAGCGGAAACCAAGATACATCTGTTACCCCCCGAGTGACTGGAGCGGTCACTTCCGGGGTTGGCCAAGTGAAAAAGAGACCCAAATACAAAATAAGAAGACCAACTACCAACTGATGCGAGTTAATAAAATCCCGTGGCTGGAGTAACTTCCATACCGGAAGAATGGAAGCAATGTACACGTATATCATGAGGATAGCAATCCACACGACAAACGCCCAAGAAACCGCATCAAGACCAAGCGGGCCAAGCGCTCCTTCCCCACCAAAATAAGACACAAGATCAATTTGTAAGGCAGGGATGTTACTAGCAAGAATGGCTGCTCCATACATCACAACAAGTACCACGAGGGATGGAAAAAGCATGCTTTTTCCTTTTTTATTAATACTATATCCAATCCAAATGGCCAGAGGAATTTGGATAAATACGGAAAGGACACTGGCTGGAAACGTAACAAAAAGATTCGAGATCACCCAGGCAAATACCGCATTCACCATCAATACAAGAATGAGAATAATAAATAAGAAGAGCAATTTTGCACGTCTGCCAATCAACCGTTCCGCAATCGTTCCAATGGATTGACCTTTATTACGAACAGATAATACAAGGGTTCCAAAGTCGTGCACTCCCGCTGCAAAGACAGTCCCTAATACGACCCATAAGAAAGCGGGTAACCATCCCCAATACACGGCAACAGCTGGTCCAACAATCGGAGCAGCGCCAGCAATAGAAGTAAAATGATGCCCCCAAAGTACCCATTTATTCGTTGGTACAAAATCCACACCATCTCGGTAGCGGTGGGCCGGGGTTACGTAATCAGGATCGAGCCGATAAATTCTTTCCGCAATAAACTTAGAATAGTAGCGATACCCCAAAGCAAAAACGACAATCCCGATAATGGCCAAAACAATCGCTGGCATCTTTCCCCCTCCTTCGTTATTGCAATATTCTAAATAATGGATGTAGCCTCCTTCCTCGACATTATTTTCATTGATTACATTCTACAAATATTTATTCATTCCTTCCATTTTCCATGAGTATTTTCTTTAAATCGCTTGTCGCTTGTTTCGGATGACGTGACATGCTGATGGCTGAAATGACTGCAATTCCATCTGCACCTGCTTCCAAAACGTGATGAGCATTTTTCTCATCGATCCCCCCAATTCCTACAATTGGAAGGGTCATTCCTTCCTCTCTCAAAAACCGTATTCTTTCTGGTCCTACCGGTACATCTGCATCTTCTTTCGTGGAGGTGATAAACATCGGGCCTGTCCCAATGTAGTCGGCTCCGTCCTCGACTGCGCTTTTCGCTTCTTCCAGCGTTTTTGCGGATACACCAACCAACATGGACGCCGGAGCAAGCTTTTTAATTTCCCGGACCGGAATATCATCTTGTCCAACATGAATGCCGTCTGCTTCGAGCTCAAGCGCCAATTTTAGATCATCATTTACAAAAAAAGGAACACCGTTTGCTTGACAAACTTGTTGTAACTCTCTGGCTAATTGTTGTTTTTCTTTTCCCACGAGAGCACCATGTCCTTTTTCTCGAAATTGAAAGCAAGTGATCCCACCTTCAATTGCCTGTTGAAGGACATGAACCGGTGACTCATTCGTGTTATTGCTTCCCATGATAAAATATAAAGAAAGAATGTGACGATTCATCTTACCCCCCCCTAAGAAAGTGTCATTTTTTCTTGCTTTGCCATCTTTTGTATCTCTTCTTTTCCCACTTCATATAGCGCATCAAGAAACGCAACTTGAAAACTCCCTGGTTGCTCTCCTTTCATCGCTGCCTTTTCAGCAGCAACTCCATAGTATGTGAGGGCATCCGCTGCAGCTTCTGTCCGGGAATCATTCACCGTTAAAAAGCTTGCGATGACTCCGCTAAGAAGACAACCGCTGCCGGTAATACGAATAAGCAACTCATCTCCATTCGCAACACGATACAAGTCTTTTTCATCGGTTACGATGTCTACCGCTCCACTTACAACGACTGGGACAGAAAAGAGAGAAGCAGCTTCCTTTGCAACTGCTTCCATTTCATCTACTTCCGTTTGAATCGCATCAACACCTTGAATATTTCCATCCGATCCGATAAGCGCTTTGATTTCCCCGACATTTCCCCGAAGTAGAGAAATATTTAACTCTTTTAACAGCTGACGAGCTGTTTCAGTACGGTAACTTGTCGCCCCGGCTCCTACTGGATCTAACACAATCGGAATTCCTTTTTTATTGGCAGCTCGACCTGCAACGAACATTGCCTTTACTTGGGAAGGATGAAGGGTGCCGATGTTTAAAACGAGAGCATCCGCTGCAGCCGCCATTTCTGCTGCTTCCTCTTCTGCATCAGCCATGACAGGAGATGCTCCCATCGCCAACAAACCATTCGCAGTAAAATTCGTCACCACAGTATTCGTAATATGATATATTAACGGGCGTTTCTCTCTCACTTTTTCAATCATGTTACCCCTCCAATTGACGGGCGTTTTCCACCACGATGTCGCTCTTTTTTAAACGGGATGCCCAATGATTCACCGGTCCATTGCCTTTTCCTATCGCTAAAGTTTCAGCAATGGCGTTCGTGATAAACGTTTTACTTTCACTCACCGCTTCTTCAATCGACCGTCCTCTCGCTAACTTTGCAGCAATCGCTGCTGAAAAAGTACATCCTGTTCCATGGGTATGTTTCGTTTCAGTACGAGGCGCGGAAAAACGTTCCCATTTTCCGTCCGTGTAAAGAATATCAGTGGCTTCTTCTGTTAAATGACCCCCTTTGACAATCGTCGCTTTCACTTTCGTTTCTTCGACAATTTGTTGCGCTGCTTCTTCTGCTTCTTTAAGAGACCGAATCGATTTTCCAATTAAAATTTCTGCTTCAGAAATGTTTGGTGTCGCAATCGTTGCAAGTGGAAGCAATCGTTCTTTCATCAATTGTACCGTCTCTTTTTCCATGAGGGAGTCTCCGCTAGTTGCGACCATGACCGGATCTACTACCAGGGGAACATCTTCTTTTTCTAAAAGGGAAGCAATTTTTTCAATCATTTCCGGAGTTGCAATCATTCCTGTCTTTACTGCATCTGGATAAATATCGTCAAAAACTGCTTCGATTTGTTCTTCTAACATTTCAAGAGATACGTTGACGTAATTTCGGACCCCTTCCGTATTTTGAGCAACAACGGAAGTAACAACGGCCATTCCATATGCCGTGCATTCTTGAAAAGTTTTTAAATCTGCATGAATCCCTGCTCCTCCTGTTGGATCTGTTCCTGCAATCGTTAATACACTTGGTACCTTTTTCAATGCAATTCCTCCTCCAATTTCTCTCTCACGTGTATAATGAAAAAATGCTCCCTTGTTTCACCAAGGGAGCGATCAACGAACAACTGAACATACGAAGGATATATACTCATACCAACCGATTGTCGTTTCGCCCACTTCCCTACGCTGGTGTTAACCATATCAGGTTCAAAGGGACTGATGGATATCCATCATCTCAGCCATGATAGCGCCCCTAGTGGTTCTTATCGTAAGTTTATTACCGTCATTTTACTAGACACATTGGTTTTGGTCAACTTTATCATTGGGAGGAAGAATCATTGTCTTTTTTCCTAACAAATTAACAATATCCTCTTTTGTTAGTTCATCTGCTTTTTTTTGTTTTGTTTTTCAACCTCGTATTGTCTCCTTTTGACAAATTATCTTGATGTGTCTGTTTTTCTCCTTTTTTCTCTTCAGATTCTTTTTCTAATGGTTCAGAGGTATATACGACATGTTTTCTATTCATATTTCTTGTTTCTTTGTCTAAGAGGCTATATATGACAGGGATTACAAATAACGGTGAACTACTCGCCACTTAGCTAACGCTTGAAGTGGGAGCTTCTCAACTCCTCGACGAAAGCACTCTTTCGTCTCCTTGAGCGTTACTTCGGGCAGTCCCTGCCCTAGATGTCCGACGTTTCGGAG
>NZ_WKJG01000035.1 GCF_027853235.1 Aliibacillus thermotolerans | reverse complement strand
GCGCTCAAAGGATTGAGAGGCTTTTAAAAAGAGATTAATAGCACTTCAAAGGAGTACCCAGCAAGAGTGAATCCGCTTACAATTATTGGGGTTCACAAAAAGTTGCCCACAAATGGTTGACTCAGACACAATGAAAATTTTTCTTGAAAAGAAAATATTATCATGATAGAATTTAACTTGTCGTCTTGATAAATAATGTTGACGAGCCATTAGCTCAGTCGGCAGAGCATCTGACTTTTAATCAGAGGGTCGGAGGTTCGAATCCTCCATGGCTCACCATTTTTATACATAAACAGAGTGGCCCGTTGGTCAAGTGGTTAAGACACCGCCCTTTCACGGCGGTAACAGGGGTTCGAATCCCCTACGGGTCACCAATTTTTAAAGGTAATTTCAGAACGTGACTGACTGAACGAGTTTAGCTGACGAAGAGATTCGCAGCTTATTCTTCCTCTATCTTTTTGTGAAGAAAGAAGCAAGAAGGTCGAGGAAGCAAGTGAGAGAAGGAAGGAGCGTACCTCGTACGTGACTGACTGAACGAGTTTAGCTGACGAAGAGATTCGCAGCTTATTCTTCCTCTATCTTTTTGTGAAGAAGAAGCAAGAAGGTCGAGGAAGCAAGTGAGAGAAGGAAGGAGCGTACCTCGTACGTGACTGACTGAACGAGTGCAGCTGACGAAGAGATTCGCAGCTTATTCTTCACAAAAAGGGCCTGTAGTGTAGCGGTTAACATGCCTGCCTGTCACGCAGGAGATCGCGGGTTCGAGTCCCGTCAGGCCCGCCATTCTTTTAAATTAGTAATGAATCACTCTTAAGAAAACGCATCACCTCATCATAAGAGTCATTTAGAGGAGCGGACAGAGGACGTCGTGCGAGAGAAAAATAAAAATGTGATGCAAGAAACTTAGAAACGGCTCGATAGCTCAGTCGGTAGAGCAGAGGACTGAAAATCCTCGTGTCGGCGGTTCGATTCCGTCTCGAGCCACCATTGCTATAGTACATACATTATAGATAATAGAAAAAAGGAGCTGTCCAAAAAGTCATGATTGGTGACTTTTTGGACATTTTTTGTTACCGCTTCATCAAAAATTGCTTCTGGAAACGTCTCTTGACCGAATAGGCATGTTTCCAACACCAAATTTTTGATGGAAGTAAGCCATGGATGGCTCATAACACTGTTTCATTCAAAAATAGTTTGTGGAAACAAGCGATGAATGGATCATGGTACCGTTTCAATCCAAACACCATTGTGAAAGCAATCCATGCACGATGTATGGCACCGTTTCGACGCTAAATGATTGTTGAAAGGAACTCTCGATTTATTTTTCAGAACTTATTAGACAGCCTCATGAAACAATCGCTCAAGCAGGGGAAGAAGTGTATGCTAAATTAGAAGAAGGCATGGGAGTTGAGATTTATTATCCGACAGAAGAAGAAATTGCGGAATGGAAGGAAACGACACAAGCAGCTTGGGAGTTTTGCAAATGAAGTAGAAGGTGGAAAAGAACTTTTAGAGGTACATTCTGAAGTGATGAACGAGTAAAATATATTTAGAAAATTAAAAATATTAAAATTATGAAATTGATAAATGGTTTCATACAAATGAAAGAAGCGAGCCAATCGTCCATCTCGGTTGGTTCGCTTTTCCTATGGGAGTTTAGAAAAGTACATAGAAAACGATGCAACTTTTCTCATGAATCATCGTCATAACAAAACGGATGGGAATGTTTCATTTTTTTGGACAGTTTTAAAAAGTAATAGTAACCACTTAGGTGTGAAGGCGGTGAAAGATCATGACAAAAGCCTGCTTTGGCTTCTGCCATGATCTGCTTTGCCATAGGACTTGGCGACACACCGAGCTTTTCTAATATCTTTGTCGAAATTAGCGATAGCAGTAAGGAAAAACGGGATGGCTATGTTACAATATAATGAAAGAATTTTTTCATCTTTTTCATCATCTATTTTGGAAACTGACAGGAAATGAAATAAAACGATAGAAAGAAAATGAGGAAATGGAGCGAAGATAAAATGGATGAGAAAATTTTAGTCGTTGACGATGAGCAGCCGATTGCAGATATATTAGACTTCAACTTAAAAAAGGAAGGCTTTCAGGTAGAAGTGGCTTATGACGGAGAGGAAGCATTGAAAAAAGTGGAGGCATTTGAACCGGATCTTGTCTTGCTCGATATTATGCTTCCTCAAAAAGACGGCATGGAAGTTTGTCGAGAAATCCGTAAAAACCATGATATGCCAATTATTATGTTGACCGCAAAAGATGCGGAGATTGATAAAGTTCTTGGTTTGGAACTTGGGGCCGATGACTACGTAACGAAACCGTTTAGCACGAGGGAATTAATTGCAAGAGTGAAAGCAAACTTACGGCGTTTACAGGTTACGCCGGAAGAAGATACGACGAAACAAAAGAAAATTGAAATTGGAGAATTAACGATTGATTCCGATGCCTATTTAGTGCTGAAACGCGGGGAGCCGATTGATTTAACGCATCGGGAGTTTGAGCTGATTCATTATCTCGCTCGTCATATTGGACAAGTGATGACGCGAGAACATTTACTCCAAGCAGTTTGGGGATATGACTATTTTGGTGATGTACGTACGGTCGATGTCACTGTAAGGCGTTTGCGCGAAAAAGTAGAAGATAATCCAAGCTACCCTGTCTGGATTGTGACAAGACGTGGGGTCGGTTATTATTTAAAACACCCTGATCAGGAGAAATAAGATGAAAGTTTTCGATTTTTTTAAATCGATCCATGTGAAAATGATCGTGATTTTCGTATTGCTTATCTTTATTGCGATCCAAGTCATCGGTGTCTATTTCACCGGTAGACTTGGATCGCATTTAGAAGAGAGCCATTACGAAATGTTAAAAGAACGAGCGGATTTGCTTGAATATAACGTTCTTCAAGAAATGACAAGAGAGCGAGATGAAAAAGAAGAACCGCTGCAAGATGACATCGCAGATTTATTGCATGAATTTTTCTCCATTGAAGATTCCACCGTCCGAGTGATTAATGCAAATCAAGAAGTAATCGGTACATCCAATTGGAATGAACAGCACATTGTTGGACAACAAAGCACGGAGATTCGGGTCACTCGGGCGTTAATGGGGATGGAGGATGAGCAGCTCGTACGAGACCCAGAAACAGGAGAGAGACTTCGTGTGATGACCCATTCGGTAGAAGCGGATGGAGAGATTCTTGGTGCTATTTATATTGAGGCTTCGATGGAAAGCATATACCAAGAATTAGAGGAGATTAATGGGATTTTTCTCACAGGGACGATAATTGCCCTTGTCATTACTGCCATTATCGGAGTGTTACTATCTCAGACAATCACCCGTCCTATTGTTGATATGAAAAAGCAAGCGCAAGCAATGGGAGCCGGTGACTTTTCCCGCCGAGTGAAAGTGTATGGACAAGATGAAATCGGTCAGTTGGCAGAGTCCTTTAACAAGCTGACAATGAGTTTAAAAGAGGCACATCGAACGACGGAAGGGGAACGGAAAAAACTAAGTTCCGTATTGACTCATATGACGGATGGTGTGATTGCCACCGATGAGTTAGGACGAATTATTTTAATGAATGTGCGTGCCGAGCAGTTGTTACAAATTGACAGTAAGGATGCATTGGGGGAATCCCTTCCGGAAGTTCTCCGTTTGTCCGAAACGCTCACTCCAAGTGATTTATATGACTATACAGACACGATTTTGCTTGATTTTAGCACCGATGAGGAAGAATTTCTAATTGAAGCGAACTTCTCTGTGATCCAAGAAGAAGAAGGCCCGGTGAATGGGCTTATTACCGTCCTTCATGACGTGACCGATAAAGAAAAAATTGAACGAGAAAGACGGGAATTTGTAGCAAATGTTTCCCATGAATTAAGAACGCCGCTCACTACGTTAAGAAGTTATTTAGAAGCGTTAGAAGATGGGGCGATGCACGATGAAACTTTAGGACCGAAATTTTTAAAAGTCACTCAAAATGAAACAGAGCGGATGATTCGTCTCGTCAACGATTTATTACAACTTTCCAAAATGGACCGAGAAGATTTCCATTTAGATTTTGAAACAATTGATGTAGGGGAAATGTTAACCCAAGTATCAGAGCGCTTTGAAATGGTTACGAAAGATAAAAAAGACAAAGATATTCGCTTTGAAAACCGCATTCCGAATCATCCTGTGTATGTGGATTTGGATAAAGATAAAATGATACAAGTGTTTGATAATATTCTTTCGAACGCAGTAAAATATTCACCAGAAGGTGGTACTATTACGATTCAAGTCATAGCGCGCGCCAACGAAGTAGATATCGAGATTAGTGATGAAGGGGTGGGAATCCCGAAAGAAAACCAGGCAAAAATATTCGATCGTTTTTACCGAGTCGATAAAGCACGGGCACGAAGTCTTGGTGGCACGGGCTTAGGACTTGCTATTTCGAAAGAACTGGTGGAAGCCCATGGAGGAAAAATAGATGTAGAAAGTGCTTGGCAACAAGGAACGACCATTAGCATTACCCTTCCTTATTCTCGTTATAAAAAAGCAGGTGGTTCGGCATGATGGAGCGAGTGAAATCATGGGTTTTGTCTTTACTTGTAGTAGCTAGTCTATTTTTAACATGGCAACTTTGGACGTATCAGCCTAATTATGCGCTCTTAGACGAGCAAGATTATGTTCAAAGTGAAAATGTCGGAGCAGAATTAAGCTTGCACGACGTCATTTGGCCGGAACAGATGGTGATGCATAAAGGAAACCAGATCACGTCAATGAATGGCTCCGATCGTTTATTTTCTGTTTTTTATCGAGAACTTCTTGATTCCCGTTTTGAAGAAATTACACTGCAACAAGATGCAGATCTTGATCAATTATTGTCAGGAGAGCGGGTGATGGAAATTATTTTCCCAACGGCAATCCCCGCTTCGATTTTAAATAAAGTCCTTTCGTTTGAAATGGACATGCCACAACTGTCTATTGATACGGTAGACCGGATCATCCTGCTTGATGAAGGGGGAGATATTGATCATTTAACGGTCAAGTTTATATCTTTTCACGAAGGAGTCGTCTTAGAAGGAGAGACGAATTTTAGTGTTTCTAATTTTAGAAATCGTTATTTTGCTCAAACAGAGCAATTCCCGAACGTTTTTGCTTATACATTGAATGAAAGTGCAAAATTACCAAAGACACTTTATTTACCGAAAGAGCCGGTCACTCTTGATACCATTTCGGATACGTCGACACCGATTGACTGCCATCACTTTTTGAGGGTGTTGTTTAGTGATATTGATTCCGTGAAGCAATATTACCAAGACAATCGTGAATCTTCCTTTACCGACGGGAATCGTATGATGAGTCTTGAAGGTGGCGGAAGTTATTTAACTTACGTGCATCCGATTTATAGTGAAACTCCAAATACTTCACAACAGCATGTCATTCAAACGACATTTGATTTTATTAATTCTTATGGTGGATGGACCGATAATTATCGGTTGTATGATTGGAATGTGGCCAGTCAAGAAGAGAATGCCACATATCGGATGATCATTGACGGACTCCCGGTATTTGAGTCCCGCGGTAGAGATCTTGCTTCCATCCATGTGACAAGATCCGGGGGACAAGTAACAGAATTTTCAAGACCCCTTTATAATTTAGATCAAAGTCCACTGGATGCGAAACGGACAATGGAATTAGCGGCAGGACAAGATATACTAAATTACGTGGAAGAAAAATTTGGACCACAAGAAATAGAAAATATACGAATTGGTTACAAAATGGACCGCACCGATCATTTAGTGATTCACTTTGAACCAAGTTGGTATGTCCAAGTGGATGGATCATGGTATTCGGTCGATCTAAATGATTAGGAGGAGAGAAACAAATGGATTGGAGTCGTATCAAATCAATATTTATCATTACTTTTCTTCTCCTCAACACCTTTTTAGCATTTCAATTAATGGAAAAAATCAACGCAAGTGATATTAATGTCAGAGTACAAGCAACAGTAAATGAAATGCTTGCTGATATGAACATTTCCGTCACGGAAGAGCTACCAGAAGAACGAGAGGCCATTAATCATATTGTCGGTCAACCGAAAGAAATTGTCCAAGAGGTGGAATGGATCACGGAAAGTGATGATGAGATTCACGTTTTAAATGATGCATTTATAGAAGTCGTGTTAGACGAGCCTTATGCTGTTTCTGATGTTGCCCAAGACGTAAGGAATTTTTTAGAAGAGCACGTATGGAATGGAGAAGAGTACGTGTATGCCAGTTGGGATAGCGAGCTGCGACAAATGAAATTTAATCAAACGTACCAAAACAGTACCGTTGTCACTTCTGATGAAAGCCCACTCGTGCTCTTTTTTAATGAAAATAATGAAATTGAAGGGTACGTTCAAAGTTATTTAGTGTTTGAAGAGGAAGGGAAGGAAAAGGATATGCTCCCTCCTTATAAAGCCATTGAAGTGTTGCTTAACGAAGGAATTTTATCTTTTAACGATCAAGTAACGTCCGTTCAACTCGGTTATTACAGTTTATTTAGCCCATCTGGCTATAGCCACGTTTTTGCACCGATGTACAATATAAAAATTAATGATGATTCCAGTTATCTCGTCCATGCCATTGATGGTTCTGTTCAAGATTCTTTTGGAGTGGAAGAAGAAGTAACGAATGAAGGGGAGACAGAAGAACAACAAATATCGTAGTGGAGAGTGAAACAGAGGAATGGGACTAACATTTAGCGTACTTGCGAGTGGAAGCACGGGGAATGCCATTTACGTAGAAACAGAAAAAGAGCGTTTGCTCGTAGATGCTGGATTGAGCGGAAAAAAGATAGAACAATTATTTCAAGAAATAGACCGCCATCCGAAGCAACTGAATGGTATTTTAGTTACTCATGAACATAGCGATCATATCAAAGGGGTGGGCGTGTTAGCACGTAAATATCAATTACCAATATATGCGAACGAAAAAACATGGAAAGCGATGGAAAAAAGTGTAGGAACAATTCATCCGGATCAACGATATTTGTTTGAATGTGGGACGGTGAAACAGTTTAACGATTTAGACGTGGAATCTTTTCGCGTCTCTCACGATGCAGCTGATCCGATGTTTTTTGTGTTCCACCATGAAGGAAAGAAATTAGTGTTGGCGACCGATATGGGGTATGTCAGTGATGAAATCAAAGGTGTGGCAAAAAACGCCGATGCCTATATTTTTGAGTCAAATCACGATTTAAACATGCTCCGAATGGGACGTTATCCGTGGAACGTGAAACGAAGGATATTAGGAGATGCTGGCCATATTTCCAACGAAGACGCAGCCCTTGCTTTATCGGAAATCGTAGGAGATGCTACATCGCGTATTTATTTAGCGCATTTGAGTCAAGATAACAACATGAAAGAGTTGGCTCGGATGACAGTGAGTCAAATATTAGAAGAGCAAGACACTGGAGTAGGCCACTCTTTTCATCTGTACGATACCGATCCTTATAAAGCAACTCCTCTTTGTACGCTATAAAGAGATGGCAAAAGAAAGAATTAAAAGGTAGGTGGAAACGAATTATGGGTTACTATAATGACCACATGAACGATGGCAATAAAACATATAAAAAAGAGCGATGGCGCTTTGGTTTATCTGGTCTTATTGGTGCGATCATCGGGGCACTAATCATTCTTTTTCTCATCCCTTTTTTCTATGAAGGGGGGTTACTTTCGTCACCTACAGAAGAAAAACCGAATACGACGAATAATCAAGAAACGAGTACGACAGACAATCTTTTTCGCGGCCCGGAACAAAGTGTAAACTTGTCGGTTTCTTCGGATATTACCGAAGCGGTTGATCGCGTGTCTGACGCGGTCGTTGGGGTTTTTAATTTACAGCGAAATGAATTTTGGCAAAACGATGCGGAAGCAGTGAACCGCGGAACCGGTTCCGGTGTCATTTATAAAGTAGAAGGAGATTCTGCTTTTGTCGTAACAAACCAGCATGTGATTGACGGAGCAAATCAAGTAGAGGTAAGTTTAGCTAATGAACAGCGGGTGGAAGCCGAGATTGTTGGTTATGATGTACTTACTGATTTGGCTGTCTTACGTATTCCCTCGGAGCATGTGGATACGGTGGCAGAATTCGGGAACTCAGACAATTTAAAAGTTGGGGAACCTGCCATTGCGATTGGAAATCCATTGGGAACTCACCTATCTCACACGGTCACCCAAGGAATTATTAGTGCGACGGAACGCAGCATTCCCGTTGATTTGACTGGCGATGGGCGTCCGGATTGGAACGCGGAAGTACTCCAAACAGATGCAGCCATTAATCCGGGAAATAGTGGGGGAGCACTTGTTAACATTGAGGGACAGTTAATCGGGATTAACTCGATGAAAATTGCGGAGTCAGCGGTGGAAGGGATCGGTTTTGCCATTCCAACATCTGTTGCCATTCCAGTGATTGAAGACTTAGAACTTCATGGAGAAGTTATTCGTCCACAACTGGGAATCGGTATTCGTTCTTTATCCGAAATTCCAAGCTACCACTGGCAAGAAACGTTACGACTTCCTCCAGAAGTAAATGAAGGCGTATTTATAACAAACGTCGCATCACCATCACCAGCAGCAAAAGCCGGCTTAGAAGAGTATGACGTTCTAGTGGAAATTGACGGAGTAGAAATTTCAGATGGGCATGATTTAAGAATGTATTTATATACCGAAGCAGAAGTTGGCGACACGGTGACAGTTACTTTCTACCGGAACGGCGAAAAACAAACGACCGAGATTACCTTGGAAGCACAGCACGATTTCTAAATAAAAAAAGACCCAGTTCTCATTCGCCATGAGAGCTGGGCTTTATTTTATCCACAAAAACGTTTTGTCAAGAAGGAAAAACAGTGGACAATGTGGACAACCTCTTTGGATAACTAGTATTAACTGTGGATAAGTTAAAATGGAAAGTGGAAATGAACGATGAAAAAGCAGAAAGAATACCAAACATTTGTGCATATGTGGATAAAATCTGTGGACAATTTTTTTAGATCAAAGAGAAAAATGTTGAAACATTCGGGATATCCTTTTCATCGTAAGGAATGACCGTGAAAAAGTGTGGTCCAACATTCGTTGCAGCACGCTTTTGAGCCAAGAATGGATAAAGAGAATAAAAGCAATCAAGATAAGCCATTTTATCCACAAAGGAACGAGAGAAATAGCAAAGAGTGAAATTCCTACCATCTGTCCATAACTGCTCACGTACACTTTATGACGAAGAAAACTTTTTATTAACAGTTCAAGTAACCCGGTATCTTTCGATTTTGTACGAAAGATGGACGTGGAGTGACGAAAAAGGAGCGGTTGATTCGTTCTGTGATTTTTCGAATCCCATCGCAAACTGAAAGATGATTTTAATAAAAAGATTAGCCTTTCTGGAATATAAGCGTAGTTAGATAAGTGTACATTTCTTTTCACGTGGTAAATGACCCCAAGGAGTGATTGAATCGTTGAACTTTTTCCCGCCCCATTGGGACCAATGAAGCCGATCAGTTCACCCGGTTCTATCGAAAACTGAATGTTTCGTAATACAAGCTGACTTTTAGAATATCCTGCTTCGTGAATCCATGAAAGGAAAAATAAGTGTCTTATGACAGCTCCATGCAACTTATTTTTTCTCGCAGGACCTAAAAAGCGTTCACATAAAAGTTTTACTTGTAACTGCCATCCCTTCCCCCGCCTTCGCGCCTAAACGGTTGCCTCCGCTTTTCTCTGTCTAGCTTCAGAGCCTACTCGCTCGAATCGCCTCAGGTCGCCGAAGAAGCCAAAGAGCGGCTTCTTTCACCGCCCTTCCATCGCTTGTCGCTCGTGAACAGTCGCCTCCGCTCTTTCTACTTATTCCTTTCATACGCTTGTGTGGCTAGGTTCATGATGGTCATGTCGTCCATTGGTGGGTTGTGGAGGCCTGCGCGGACGTCGCGGTAGTGGCGTTGGAGTGGGTTGCTTAAGTTGAGGCTTTTTGCCCCTACGACTCGCATGGCAAGGTCTACCACATTGATGGCATCGTTTACTACAGAATTTTTTACTGCTGATAATTCGTTTTTCATTTGTAGTCGTTCTTCTTGAGGAGAGGCGTCCCATTTTTTCGATACCGAGTATAAGAAATGACGGCTTCGCATGAGAAGAAGTTCAGCTTCTCCAATTTTTTGTTTGACGTTTGGTAGTTCTGAGATCGTTCCTTTGATGCTGTTCGGTGAATATTCTTGGGCGTATGCTGCACTGTAGTCCAAGGCTGCTTGTGCGATTCCTAAGTAGCAGACTGGGATATGAAGGAGCCATCCGGCTGCTTCTTTTTGTCCCGGAACAAGTTCCTGTACGAACGCGTCTTCATCTAGCTGTACGTTTTCTAAAATGAGGTCTTCACTTCCGGTGGCACGCATACCGACGACATCCCACGTGTAGTTAATAGAAACCCCTTCATCATCACGGTGTACGAGGAAATTTCCGACTTTGTCTGTTCCTTCAATGCCAGCACTTACGACGAAGTAAGTGAGGATTGGTGCGAGGGTGGTGAAAGTTTTTCGCCCGGTAATCGTCCAACCGTTTTCTGTTTTTGTTGCCGTCGTTTCTGGACGTCCCCCGCGAGTAGGGCTACCGGTTGCCGGTTCACTGGCAGTATTGTTTAAAAGGGAACCGTTTTTTATGACATCTTCTACTACTTTTCTATACGTTTCTTCTTTCCATGCTTTGTTTTCTCCTAGTTGCATGATGATTCCCATGTGCCACCCAATTGAAAGCGCGGTCGGTCCGTCAGCTTGTGCGATGACTTCTTGCAATTCCAGCATGTCAGTAAGCGATATACCTCCCCCGCCATATTCTTTCGGAATCGTAAGGGAAGGATATTTTAACGCTTGTAAGACGCGGAAGTTTTCAAAAGGAAACGATCCTTCGCGGTCATGTTTTTCCGCGTTCTTACTAAACTCTTTCGCATGTTTTTTCATTAATTCAATTCGTTCTTTTTGGTCTTTACAATCAAAGAAATTCATTGTATTCATCATCCTTATTTATACTTTTCATGTTGATTTAATATTATATTATCATAAGTGTGAAGCTAAAACATACTTTACACATCGGATTTTATATGATAAATTGTTCATTATCCAAAGGAATATCAAAAAGGTGATGATAAGTATGTTATCCGTGACGAATCTACACAAATATTACGGAGATACACATGTGTTAAAAGGGATTGATGTGGAAGTTGCGCAAGGAGAAGTGCTCGCCATTATTGGTCCGAGCGGTTCCGGAAAGACGACATTCTTGCGCTGCATGAACTATTTAGAAACTCCAAACCGTGGGAAGATCTCCATTAATCATGTTACGATTGACGCTGAAAACACGACGAAAAAACAGATTCACCAGTTAAGACAACAATCTTCCATGGTTTTTCAACAATATCATTTATTTAAAAATAAAACAGCGATAGAGAACATCATGGAAGGTCTCATTATAACGAAAAAAATGCCAAATAGAAAGGCAGAAGAGTTGGCACTGTCGTATTTGGAAAGAGTCGGGTTGAAGGAAAGGCGAGATGCCTATCCTAGTCAATTGTCTGGCGGACAAGAGCAACGAATTGGAATTGCTCGTGCGTTAGCAATGAACCCGGCTGTTATTTTGTTTGATGAACCTACCTCTGCCCTTGACCCGGAAAACGTCGGGGATATTTTAGCGATTATGAGAGACATTGCCAATCAAGGAATGACGATGATCATCGTTACCCATGAAATTGAGTTTGCTCGAAACGTCGCCGATCAAGTCATCTTTATGGATCAAGGAGAGATCGTAGAAAAAGGGACACCAGAAGAAGTGCTCGTTCACCCAACCTATGAGCGGACGAAGCGTTTCTTAAGACGGTTGCATCAAGAACCGGATTTCATCATTTAGTAGGTGGAGGAATATTGTATGAAAATTATGAGGTTTCTTTTCGTCATAGCAGTAAGTATTACGTGGCTTGCTGGTTGTTCGAAAGCGACGACAGAAGATGGGAAAGAAATCATTCAAGTCGCTGTCAGTGCGGAAGTGAATCCACCTTTCCTTCTTGCCGATGAGAACAATGAACCGATTGGTTATGATATTGATTATTTGAATGAAGTGGAAAAAAGGTTACCGCAATATGAGTTTGAATACGTATGGGGTGAAGAAGAATCGAATTTAATCGGTGTTGGTGCCGGAAAATTTGATTTTGCGATGAATTGGTTTTTTAGCAACCCGGAACGGGAAGAACGATTTTTATATCCTGAGACGCCTTATGGTTACTCCATTACAGGACTCATTGTCCATGAAGATACCGATGATATTCATTCTTTGGATGATATGACAGAAAGAGAGTTAGCGCCGGTCGCTGCGAGCGGAGGGCTACGGTCGATTTTAAACGAATATAACGAAAATAACGACCCGGACATTCCGTTAATTACAGTAGGAAGTCCTTCGAATGAAAATAACTTGCGTCGAGTAGAAAGCGGTCGTTCTGATGCCGCGTTTCTAAATATTACGACCTTTCACGCGATTCAAGAACATTTACATCTTGACTTAAAAGTGGGAGCGGTTGTATCAAGGGAACCGGTATATGCCGTCTTTCATCCGGATCATCACCAATTAGCAGAAGATATTAATCGCGTGACAGAAGAATTGATTGAAGACGGAACACTACCAGCCCTTGCGGAAAAATGGTTTGGGGTCGATTTTTTCCAAGATCTAGAAGATATTTCACCGGAAGATTTTGGATAATTGGAGGTGAGGAGCGTGAGCTTTGGTTTAGGGGATTGGATAAGTATGATCGGGCAAGTAATGGACCGCTTGCCGTTAACGTTAGCATTGTTATTTGTATCGTTATTTTTTGCGATTGTGATTGGTATTATCATTGCGTATATTCGTCTTGAAAAAATTCCTATTTTGCATCAGTTAGCAACCATTTATTTGTCGTTTACACGAAGTACTCCGTTAGTCGTACAACTATTTCTCGTCTATTTCGGGATTCCGCAATTGCTTCTCGTATTTGGGATAGATATTAATCATTGGTCACGTTTTGTTTTTGTTGTCATAACCTTTTCTTTACACACAGGTGCTTATTTATCGGAAGTTTTTCGTTCTTCATATCTAGCAGTGGGAAAAGATCAACTGGAAGCAGCGTACAGTGTTGGAATGACGTACTTGCAAGCACTACGTCGAATTATGATACCGCAAGCTTTCCGAGTAGCACTTCCAAATGCCGGTAACCACACGATTGAACTGTTAAAAGATACAGCCCTTGCCTTTACGATTGGAATGGTGGATATGATGGGGCAAGTACTGTTTATTATCGGGAACAACTATGGAGTTGGTATGTTTGAAATATACGTCGCCATTGCGATTGTGTATTGGGTGATTTGTATCGTCATTGAAGCAGTTATTTCACTCATAGAACGTTCACTCATGAAAAAACATGCAAGTATATCACATTAAGGAAGAAGGGTGGCGGGTATGGCCAATATCGATTTTCGCTTCGCACTAGAGCAAGTACCTGAAATACTGAAAGGCGTGCCGTATACACTTTTAGTGACACTCGTTGCTATGCTCGTCGGCTTAATCATTGGGACGATTTTAGCATTTTTTCGGGTGTATCGTACACCGGTATTGAATCAACTGGCTATCTTGTTCGTTTCTTTTTTTAGAGGAACGCCGTTGATTGTGCAACTTTTCGTATTTTTCTACGGCTTGCCAAGATTCATTATGTATCTCAATGACTTATTTGGATGGAATATCAATCCTGACTTCATGTCTCCGTTAGTGATTGCGTTAATTGCTTATAGTATTAACTCTGCTTCTTATTTAACGGAAGTGGTAAGAAGTGCGATTTTATCCGTCGATAAAGGACAGTTGGAAGCGGCAAAAAGTGTCGGGATGACGACAGTACAAGCGATGAGACGAATTATTCTTCCACAAGCGTTTGTTACTGCGCTTCCGAACTTAGGAAACCAATTGATTATTTTATTGAAAGCATCCGCGCTTGCTTTTACCATTGGAATCATGGACGTCTTAGGAATTGCAAGAATGATTGCCAACGACGGGTACCATTTCCTCGAAACGTATCTCGTGGCAGCACTTATCTACTGGTTATTAGCCATTATTTTTGAAATGGTCTTTTCCAAAATGGAGCAGCGCTCAAACACATTTAAAGGAAATGTGGAAAGGAAAGCGAAAGCTGCGATTTAAACATATTCCCCTTTTTGGTGAAGAAAAAAATCACCAAAAAGGGGTTATTTTCGTTTTCGTAGAGCGGAACGAGAGAGGGTCGTTCGTTTTTTATCCGTGGAGGAAGTTTTTTTCTTTTCTTTATTCGTTTCCATCGTAGCGAAAGAAAAGGGAATACCAATCATTTCTGCTGTGAACGGATCGTGGGAGACGAGATCTTTCGTTGACAATTCCTGTAAAGATCTTTTCCCCATTGCACGTAATGCTTCTCTTATTTCTTCCGTACTTGCATCAAGAAATTTCTTTGCGGCATCCGCTCCTTGCTTTTCATCAAATTGATTATTATATTTTCCTTCGTCCCAAACGATTTGTGTCGGTGGTTCAAAGGGAAGGGCATGAAGAATTTGATTGTGAGAGACCGTAAACAATATGGCCGAGCCAATATAGACCGCATCTGCTCCTAACGCAAGCACTTTAAGAAAATGACCCGGAGTAAATAACCCTCCAGATACAATTAAGCTTACTTTGTCTTTCACTTGCCGTTTTTCTAGATGACGGGAGGCTCTTACAACCCCGTGAAGGGTTGGAATCCCAAAATCGTCCGCCAGAATAGGAGGAGCTCCTACTGTAGCCCCTTGACCGCCATCTACTGCAATGACATCCACTCCCATTTCCAATAAATTGTCGATATCCTCTTCAATTTTTCCTCCAGCGGCAATTTTTGCACCAATGGGAACACCATCTGTTACTTCTCTCAGTTCATCGACTAATTGTTTTAAATCGTCGATCGTTTGATTTTCATAAAAATGTTCGTAGATAACCGCCTGTTCGTTCTCCTTAATAGACATCACTTGTCGCGCTTTTCCGGTTAAATTTTGAGGAGAAATGCGACCGCCCATTCCCATGACGGCACCTTGGCCGAGTTTGATTTCTATCATTGCTGCTTGCTCTAATGTTTCTTGTTCTTTGCCCCATTCCGTCTTTGAAAATTGCAACACAAATTTTTTCGCTTCTTGTATCTCCTCTGGTAAAATGCCACCTTCTCCTGAGTTAATTGCAATTCCCGTTTCATTCGCTGCTTTCATAAGGGCCATTCGCACTTTATCACTAACCGAAATACCGTACCCCATCCCGCTAATGAGAAACGGTTTTGCTAAATGAAGCGGCTTTTTCGCATTCGGTCCAATGGTCACTTTTACATCTACATTCGTCTCACCATCCGTGGGAAAAGGATCGGTTTGAGCAGGAATAAATGTAATGGAGTCAAGGTGAGGCCACTTTTTTGAAGCACCTCCAAGTGGTCGATGCAATAAATCCCCTGATTCGGCACGCAAGTTATTTTCCAGCACATTTTGTAAGCCCATATGGCGAAATCCAGGCAGAAGTTCTAATAAGTTTTCTTGATAACTATCAGTAAACACAATTTTGGCTGTTTTTTGGACGATTTTTTTTATCAGCCAACGCCAACCGAACAACAGAAAGATGAAAAAGATAAATATTATGAAAATCATCGCGAAAGATAAGAAAGACAAAAGCGTTGTCATCATGTTCATACCCCATCTACATTTGCCTTTTCGCTTACTATTGCCAAGGTAATAACAAATTATGTATGACAGGGAATGGAGGACATATCCGTGCTGCTACTCAATCATTGCTTGCAAAACGTATGGGTGATGACACAAACATGGAGAAATGTGTTATTTATTCACTGGCCGATTTCGCCAACGATGTTGCGTCCCTTAATTCCTGCTTGTTTAGACATCGATACGTTTCAAGGAAACGCTTGGATTGGAGTTGTTGTATTTCACATGGAAGGAATTTATCCTCGTGGATGGAAACATTGGTCGGTCACCCCTTCATTTCCAGAAATCAATGTAAGGACGTATGTGACCTATCATGATGAGCCGGGTGTTTATTTTTTATCGTTGGATGTCAATAACTGGGCTTCTTTACACATTGCAAAAAGGTGGTATCACCTTCCGTACTACCGTGCAAATGTTTCTCTCACAGAAAGGGAAGAAGACTTTCATTTTGAAGGTGTACGGTACCATCGTTCTTTTTCGATGAAAGGAACGTACACGCCCACAGGAGAAAGTTTTTATGCCTATCCCGGTACATTAACGCACTTTTTAACCGAACGGTATACGTTATATAGTTCGGATTGGCGCGGTAACGTATATCACGCCCGAATTGCTCATTCTCCGTGGCGTTTACAAACATCCGATCTCTTTCTAAATCAAAATTCGCTTTTTTCTTTTCACTCTTGGACCCCTTTACGGGAGAAGGGACTTGTCCATTTCTCTCCAGGAGTTGATACCCGCGTTTTTCCTATTCAAAAAATCCATGAAAATACTTTTGTATAAATATTCAGTTTTGGAAACAAGCTATAACAAATCGATGCTTCGTGGAAGGGGGAAGGGGACGTTGCCTAAGCCATTTAAATTTTTGCAACAAAAAAAGTCATTACCTCCTCTTTTAAAAGAAAAAGATGAACGACCTTTATCCCATAGCATAGAGGAAAATGAACAAACATTACAATCTATTTATGCTCATTGTTATGACGTCGTTTTCCGCTCTTTTTATATTGGTGGAGAACGAAAAGCCCTTCTCATCTATATTGAAGGATTAGTAGACGTTTCAGAAATGGATGACAATATGTTATCCCCTTTGATGGAAGCGTCTGCTCTTGAATTTCCAGAGGTTGTCGATTTGATTGAGAAAAAAGTGTCTGTTGGAAGTGTCCAAGAAGTGAACACTTTTTCGGATTGTATCTCGGAAGTTTCTTCCGGGAATAGCCTCGTTCTTATTGATGGAACACCAAAAGCAATTTCTGTTGGTTTAACGAAGTGGAAAAGCCGCTCCATTACCGAATCCGATGCGGAAGTAGTGGTTCGCGGTCCCCGGGAAGGATTTATTGAAGCCATTCAAGTGAATACATCGATGTTACGAAGACGACTACGCACTCCAAAACTTAAATTAAAAACGATGGAAATAGGAAAATATACGAAAACACAAGTGATTCTTGGTTATATTGAAGGGATTGCACAAGAAAACTTAATTAAAGAAGTGGAAAATCGCGTTCAACGAATAGATGTGGATGGTTTAATCGATAGTGGAGAACTGGAAGAATTTATTCAAGATGCAAATTACTCTCCTTTTCCGCAAGTCTTGTCGACGGAACGTCCCGATGTGGTGACTGCCAATTTACTGGAAGGTCGCGTCATTTTAATTGTGGATGGTTCTCCCTTTGTATTAGTTATGCCAGTCACTTTCTTTTCTTTTCTTCAAATAGCAGAAGATTATTATGCACGCTTTATGATTGGTACGCTCATTCGTTGGTTGCGGTATACTTTTCTGTTTATTTCTTTATTGCTTCCTTCAATATACGTCGCGTTGTTTACGTTTCATCAAGAAATGATTCCGACAGACCTTTTAATTAGTGTTGCCTCTGCGAGGGAGCAAACACCTTTTCCGGCACTTGTAGAGGCATTGTTAATGGAAGTGACCTTCGAAGCTTTGCGGGAAGCCGGGTTAAGGTTGCCGAAACAAGTGGGGGCGGCCGTAAGTATCGTTGGGGCGCTCGTTATAGGAGAAGCAGCGGTACAAGCGGGCATCGTATCATCTCCGATGGTCATTGTTGTGGCGCTTACAGGTATTGCTTCCTTTACGATTCCTCGTTATCCCGTCTCGATCTCGATCAGGGTGTTACGATTTCCGATGATTTTTTTGGCAGGAACGTTAGGGCTTTTAGGAGTGATTTTTGGCATTATTGCAATTGTGATTCATCTATGTACGATTCGTTCCTTTGGCGTTCCGTACTTGAGTCCGCTGGCACCTCTTCACGGAGATGAATTGAAAGATGTACTTATCCGCGCTCCTTGGTGGACGTTAAACAAAAGGCCTCGTTTAACGGGGGAAAGAAATACATTTCGTCAATCTCTCCATCAGCAACAATCCCCGGAAAAAAGAGGTTAATCCGTTAGAACACGAAAGGAGGGAATATGGATGTTGGAAAAAGGGAAAATCAGTTCGTTTGAAATGGGTCTCATCATGCATCCAACGATTATTTCCACTGGAATTTTAATCGTTCCCTCCGTAACGGGAAAATTTGCAGGGAAAGATATGTGGCTCTCTCCCATATGGGCGTCCATCGCCGGCTTTATTGCTATTTTGTTAGCTATTGCTCTGAATAAACAATATCCGAAACAAACGATTGTAGAGTATAGTGAGGAAATTTTAGGGTGTGTTCTCGGAAAGGTGGTTGGTATTTTCATTGCAATTTTTTATTTACATATGAATGGCATTGTACTTCGAGAATATGCGGAATTTGTCTCTGGGAACTTTCTTCTTGAAACCCCCATTTTTGTTATCGTGGGTGGAATGGCGTTTCTTTGTGCGATGGTCGTTCGCGCTGGCTTAGAAGTGATGGTGAGAACGGCGGTAGTGTTCTTCCCTATCGTCCTGTTATTGCTTTTATTAACCGTAGGACTTCTTCTCCCTGATCTCGAAGCGAAAAACATCATGCCTTTCATGAAAGACGGGATTGTTCCTTCTATCAAGGGGGCTTATCATCCGTTTAGTTGGTTCTCGGAATTTTTTCTCATTACGTTTATACTTCCCTTTTTATCCGATAGAGACAAAGCGCTCAAATGGGGAAGTATTTCGGTTTTGCTTGTCATGGTGATGATGTCGATGACGAATCTATTTTCCGTACTGTTATTTGGCGATATGACTTCTTCCTTTATATATCCTGTCATGAGTGCGGCGGAATATGTTAGTATTGCTGAATTTATTGAACATATTGAATCAATGGTGATGGCCCTTTGGGTCATTGGTGTCTTTCTTAAAGTCTCTATGTTTCACTATGCAACGGTGTTAGGATTCGCCCAATCATTTCAACTACAAGACTATCGTCCCCTCTCGTTACCACTAGGACTATTGTTAGTGGGATGTAGTGTATGGTCCATCTCTAGTCTGCAAGAATTAACAGATCTACTCCCTGTGATTTCTTTTCATTTAATCATGGGCCAAATCTTTTTACCTCTAGTGTTACTCATTTTATCATTTATTCGGAAAAAAAGGAGGAAGAAAAGCAGTGCTTAGCTTTCTCTTGCATGCTAAAAAAATCAGCTTGCTTTTTCTAATACTCTCGATTCTTGCAGTCGTTCAATCCGGATGTTGGGACCGAGTTGAAATTGAAGATCTTGGTATCGTATTAGGGACAGGACTTGATAAAGGAGAAGATAATCAAATACGCCTTATCGTTCAATTAGCAGTCCCTACCGAAATGGGAGGGGGACCTCAACAAGTCGGACGAGGTAAAAAACCTACGTTTACTGTGATCGGGACCGGTGAAACTGTTTATGATGCTTTGGTAGATGTGCAACGGCAATTTTCTGATCGAATTTTTTTTGGTCATAACCGTGTACTTATTATTGATGAAGAACTAGCAAAAGAAGGAATAGCCGAATATATTGACTTTTTTGTACAACATCCTCAACCGCGCTTAAGAGCACTAGTGATTGTAAGTAAAAATGCTGAGGAAGCATTGAAAACAGAGACGTCAAAGGACTTAAGTTCATCCCAAGCGTTGGAAGAAATCGTGCAATTATTAAAATCAGGTATTCGTGTCACTTTAAAAGATGTCTTTCAAATGTTAAGACAGGAAGGGGAAAGTGTTGTTCTACCATGGGTGCAAGCAAGTGATAATGAAGGGGAACAAGAAAACGTTCAAGTGAAAGGAGCAGCTATTTTTGATGGAGATCAATTAATAGGAACGATTGATTTTGAATTAAAAAAGGGGTTGTTGTGGTTACGAGATGAAATGGATTTACAATCTATCTCGGTGAATCCCGAAGAAGCAGACGGATATATTACTTTCCACTTAATTCGATCGAAAACAAACTTATTACCTTCCATTGAAGGAGGTAATTGGAAAATAACGGTAGAAATTGAGCAAGAAAATGAAATAGTGGAGAATCAAACGACGCTAGATACATCCACGGAAAAAGTACAAAGAGAGTTGGAGAAAGATTTGAATAAAACAGTGGAACAACAAATACGAAAGACGTTAGAAAAGGTTCAAAAAGAAATGAAAACGGATGCTTTCGGTTTTGCGGAAGCTTTTGAAAGAAAATATCCGAAGAGATTTGCCCAAGAGAAAGATCATTGGGATGAGATTTACCCGGAAGTAGAAGTTGAGATAAACGTCACTTCCAGAATACGGAGAATCGGAATGACAACGAATCAAGTAGGAAAACTCCCGAAAGAGGTGAAAGAGGAGTGAAATGGGCATATTTTTTGACGTTAGTTTTTATAGTTTTTTTAACGATTCTCTACGAATGGCAAAAAATTAATCCGGAGTACAAAAAGGAAAAAGTGGCTTTTGCGCTATTCACATTGGCAGGAACGGTGTTGTTAACTGTACTAATCTTTTATCCGGATGTGCAAGGTCCATTTGACTGGTTCAAAAAAATGTATGGCCCGTGGTTGTCGTTGTAAATACAAAAAAAGCATAAATTGCCTTATTGGCAATTTATGCACGTTGAAGAATATCACTTGTGGAGTTGTCATTTTGGTCTAGGTGCAATGTTTTATTTGCCTCTTCTTTCACTTCTTGAAGGAGATCCGGATTTTCCATGAGAGACATTCCGTAAGATGGGACCATTTCTTTAATTTTAGGTTCCCATTCTTTCATTTGTTCCGGGAAGCAACGCTCTAAGAGATTGAGCATAACTTGGACGGCAGTGGACGCACCTGGAGAAGCACCAAGTAATGCTGCGATGGAACCGTCTTCTGCGGTGACAAGTTCAGTACCAAATTGAAGCGTCCCTTTGCCACCTGTTTCTGTATCTTTGATCACTTGCACCCGTTGACCAGCTACGAGGAGATCCCAATCTTCACTTTTCGCATTTGGAATAAATTCACGCAATTCTTCCATCCGTTGTTCTTTCGATAACATCACTTGTTGGATTAAATATTTCGTTAATGGGAAGTTTTTCGCTCCAGCAGCAAGCATTGTAACGATATTGTCCGGTTTTACGGAAGTAATTAAATCAAACATTGAGCCTGTTTTCAAAAACTTAGGTGAAAAACCGGCAAATGGACCAAAGAGTAACGATTTTTTGTTGTCAATAAAGCGAGTATCAAGATGCGGTACCGACATTGGAGGGGCCCCTACTTTTGCTTTTCCGTATACTTTGGCATGGTGCTGTTCTACAACATCCGGGTTGTTACATACCATAAAGAGTCCACTTACTGGAAATCCTCCAATACGTTTACCTTCCGGGATACCGGATTTTTGAAGTAAATGGAGACTTCCGCCGCCCCCTCCAAGGAAGACAAACTTCGCAGTATGATAAGCGAGAATATTTCCTTTCGTATCCCGTACTTTTACTTCCCATAAACCATCTTCGGTCCGCTTGACATCTTCCACGAGATGATTATAATTAACGGTTACCGTGTCATCTTTTTGTAAGTGTTCAAACAACATGCGCGTTAATGCACCAAAGTTGACGTCTGTTCCATGGTCAATTTTGGTAGCGGCAATTTTGTCATTATGATCGCGGTCTTCCATAATAAGTGGCATCCATTGTTCAAGTATTTTCGGATCTTCGGAGAATTCCATACCTTCAAAGAGAGGATTATTCGAAAGAGCTTCAAAACGCTTTTTCAAAAATGCGATATTCTCTTCACCTTGTACCATGCTCATGTGAGGTAGTGGCATAATAAAGTCTTCCGGTTTTTCGATGAGATTGTTTCTTACAAGGTAAGACCAAAATTGGAGAGAGACTTGAAATTGTTCATTCACGCTAATTGCTTTTGAAATATCGATGGAACCGTCTGGCTTTTCAGTGGTGTAATTCAATTCACATAAAGCAGCGTGCCCTGTTCCAGCGTTGTTCCATTCATTGGAACTTTCTTCTCCTGCTTTTGAAAGTTTTTCAAAAACAGTAATGTTCCAATCCGGTGCTAATTCTTTCAAAAGCACACCCAACGTTGCACTCATAATCCCAGCGCCTATTAAGATAACGTCTGTTTGTGATTGTCTGTTACCCATATATACCTTCCTTATCCCTATAAAATTTACAGCGATCTTTGTAAAGTAAATATATAGTTTATCCTATTACTGAAGAAATCATCCCTATATAGTTTAACAAGATTTAATCTAGATTAAAACACCTATGAACTATTATATAATAGTTTTAATATATTTAAAAGTTTGTCATATTTCGTTTGAAATAAGGGACGAATCATTTTGAAGCAATAGTGTTTATTTTATAATTTTTGAGCGAGGGATCAGTGATATAATCTTTTTTCTACTATGTCCCCCTTTCCTAGTTTGGTCTCATTTCAAAAAGGGTAAAATGAAGTTGGTGATACATTATTTATAAGGAAGGGGTGTCACAGCATGTCAGACATACTATTTACGTCAACTGCTACTGCGAAGGGAGGTCGCAACGGAAAAGTCGAATCTTCCGATGGCAATATTCAAATGGAGACAGCCATGCCAGGAACAGATCGAGCAAAAGAAGTACCCACGGCAACGAACCCGGAACAATTATTTGCTGCAGGATATGCCGCTTGTTTCGACGGTGCTCTGCAACTTGTCGCAAGCAAAGAAAAAGCAGAATTTGAATCTGAAGTCACCGCCAACGTCAGTCTCGTAAAAGATAAAGAAGATGATGGATTCAAAATTGCCGTCAAAATGCAAGTGAAAGGGACAGGTATTGATAAAGACCAACTCGAAGAACTAGTCGAAAAAGCTCACGGTGTCTGTCCGTATTCGAAAGCAACCAGAAATAATATTGATGTGGAGTTGGAAGTCATATAACATTCATTCGAGAGAAGAGAAAAGACCATAAGTGATGAGACTGTTTTGGAGTTGGAATAAAGGAAAAGACGTTGCATGAACCTTCACACGACATCTTTTTTCAGAAAACTCTTGTAATACGGTCGTATACATTCATAAATGGAAAAACAGGTCGCAAACGGATGATTGCGACCTGTTTTTATTAAAAAAGAACTAGGAGTGTCGCATAAAACATTCATGGAACCTTTTTTTCGAAAAAGGTCACATGACGTTTCCCAAAAAAGTAACATCAAGTCATGCCATCCTGGTACTCTCTTTTGGCATGACTTTAGTGATTTTTATTCAATCCTCTCTTTCCGGTGACTCATCAAGGGATGATAAGTCGGTTTCTTCCCCAAATTCAGTGCCATAGTTAGGTCTATCATAGGTACGTCTGTCACTTAACTCTTCTGTTTCTTCCCATTGTCTAAATAAAATAGATAAACAGATGAGTCCACTGATTCCAACGAGAATATAAATAATGTTTGTGAAAAGAGCATCTCGGCCACCGAATATAGCTGCTACTAAATCGAAATCAAACAAACCGATGAGTCCCCAGTTAATGGCCCCGATAATAACCAATGCTAAGGCAATTCTTTGTAAGGTTCTCATGAAATATATACCTCCCGTAGATATGAAAATTGTGTTCCAATGAATCATTCGGAGTTTAGAGTTATTATTTGTCTATCCGCTCTATTTCACCCACGGTAAATTTTGTAAATGTGCATTGGAAATGTGCACAAGCCATTAGTATCATAATAAATGAAACTGATCGTGAAATGAGGGATATAGATGTTGTGCGGTTCGAAATGTTTTCTCGTGCAGATGGAAATGAACGGAACGAAGGAAATAAAGGAAGTGAGAGCAAGAAACGCAATCGGTGCAAGAAAAGTCATTAGAGGAGAATATGGTGCAGAAGTAGAGATTTTGTCAGTGAGAGAGAAAAAGGGGATAAATGATATAAAGAAATAGATCATCAATGAAGATAAAATCACAAACCTAGAAGAATGGTATCATGCTGGGGATTGGAGGTACAAAGAAAGAGAAGAAGAAGCAAAGGCACAAGTTCCAACGTTTTGGCAAAGAATCAAGGATATGCTCGGCATCGGTGATAATGTATGGAGAAGATAAGTAAAGATAAGACAAAGGTGATTACTTTTCCGAATGAATATGGGACAGATCAATTCGGAAATTATTTTAAAGAGTTAGGTGAGAAAAGTAAGAAAGATGAGCAATCATATGTACGATTTGGATTTCTTTTAAAAGCCTTGGATTACATGCAAACAATAGGTTTTAACAAATTACCAAAGGGTTCTGCAGATCGTTTTTTTGCAGAACTTGATATAGAAATAAACGGAAAAGTATATGAACAAACATTCGAGTTAATCAAGCCTTTAAAAAAGGAAAACATTTATGAGTTGCGGATTAATATAAAAAAATACAATTGGAGATTTCGAGGGATATTTTTCCCTTACACTTATAAAAAAACTCATTTTTATTGTTTTGTTTATCCGTTCGAGAAAAAGCGGCAAATTACCTTCAATCTCACAGACACTTATAGAAAGATAAGGCTTATAACATATTACGTAATTTACAAGACAATCCGGAAAAATCAACGAAACAGTAAACAATAATGTAAATCCTTCAAGGGGATTGAGGCATTTGGATGAAATAGAAAATAAGTCACCTTATTAAATTTTTTCCAATCATTATGAAACGTTTGATTCATTTGAACATAACCTCTTTTACTAAATGAAAATCCTGTTGAACTTCACTTGATTACTTACTTTTATCAATACAGGCAATCAGTCTTTCTTCAATGTCGGTTGCAATTTCCTTTAATTCTTCATCTTCTACCATTTGAATTAAAACAACCACATAGCTCTTTTCCTTGTCCAGTTCACCTTTTCGTAATGCAAGCTGACCTAAAGGAATGTTGTTGGCACTTGGGATTTTACCACTAGCTACTTCTCCATTTTCACGAACATCAATTATGAATACTTCTTCACTATTTTGAAGACGTTTAGCTACTTCTTCTGGTGCTATTTGTTTTGCCATCACTTGTCATCCTTTCTAATACCAAGCACTCATTCCACCTTTTACATTGTAAATATTTTCGAATCCTTGTTTTTTCAGGATATTTGCTGCTTTTGCACTTCTCATTCCGCTTTGACATATAACAACAACTTCTTTATGTTTTTCCAATTTGTCTACTTGGCTAGGCAAGTTGGAAAGTGGGATATTTTTAAACGGTTTGCGATGATTTGCTTTATATTCACCCGGTGTACGGACATCTATAAATTGAACACTTTTATCCTTAAATTTATCTTTTGCTTCTTGAACAGTTATATTCGTAATGCCCTTTTTGGGAATAAAACGATTGATCACAAAGAGTGCGATCAAAATAATAAAAATCCATTGTATAATATCCACTCTACCTTCACCTCCTCTTTTCTTAATTTTTATCTGATGTCATTTTACCTTCTGTTCTAATTGTTTCATTCGGTTACCTCCATTAGACTAGACTTAACCCATCGGGGTATGTTTTATTTAAAAAGAAAAAGGTTGTTAAATTTCCTTTTAGTAAGAAAATTTTTAGAACCCTTATCTACTTTTCACTAATAAATTTACTGCTTCTTTTACAAGTTCTTTCGTATCTTCATCATTTTCAATATTCTCTCGAACACATTGTTCTAAATTCATACTTACAATTAATCCAATTGTACGATCAATACCAGTACGAGATGCTGATAATTGAGTAATTACTTCCCTACAATCTTTATTTTGCTCAATCATATTTAATACGCCTCTAATTTGACCTTCAATACGTTTTAAACGATTTATAACAGATTTATCATACTCCATCTATTATTCCTCCTTTACATGCACAACCTATAATCTCGAAACTACTAACACTATATCCTTTTCTTAATAAAAATCTCACCCCTAGATTAATATCCATTCGATCATTCGCTACAACATGAAGTGACTGATCCGGAATCTCACTGTAGTGTCTTCTCAAATAAGCGTAAGGTATCTGCATTGCCACATTTTTTAAAGTTCCTTTTTCGTTGTAATCTCTTAAATCTAATATAACGATATCCTTTTCGCCAATTCTATTCTTACAAGTTATTCCCATAATTGGGAAATACCTTCTATATAATTCGTAACATAATAAAACAAAAACTACACATAGCAAATATATAATCATAATTGATCACCTTTTAATAAGGAATACATAAATAATAATATACCCCATAAGGTATATTGTCAAGATTTCAATATTATTTTCTATTAGTCGCTTTTGATTTCTTTAACAAAACTTATACACATCTTGAGATTAGAAAATAAATGGAGGATACACCAAATAATGTACCTCCGTTTCATACTGTTAAATAATATTCTTCAGATTTTAAGTCTACTTAAAATTATATTCAGTTACTATTCTTTCTCTACCAGTAACTAAATCATTAAAATATTCATAAAGGTTTACACCCAAATAGGAACCAGAAATGTTGTATACATTCTCATATCCTAAATTTTGTAATGCCATTACCATATTATAACTTCTTTGACCTGAACGACAGTGAATGTATACGGGCTGACCTTTTGGAATTTCATCAAGTCTCTGTCTAAACTCACTTAAAGGAATATTAACTGCGTTTTTAAAATGACCTGCATTATATTCACCTTTTTCTCGTGCATCAATAATAAAAGCATTACTTTCTACTAGTTCTCGAACTTGGGAAACTTTTACTTCTTTGTATCTGCCTTGTAGTAGGTTTAGCCCTACTAAAGCGGCATGATTAACGACATCTTTAGCTGTTCCTAGCATTGGGGAGTAGGTCAATTCTAGGTCTTTCAAATCTTCCAACGTTCCATTCATTGTAATCATGGTTGCAATAATATCAATTCGTTTATCTACATTTCCTTTACCAATTGCCTGCGCACCTAAAATTCGACCTGTTGGATATTCATAAACCAATTTAAAATGCATCGGATTGCTGTCTGGCATGAGTCCCACTTTATCTCCCGGCATTAAGTAAACATAATCGTACATCATTCCTGCTTGCTCAGCTGTTCTTGCATTAAGTCCAGTAGATGCTGCATTTAGATCAAAGAGATGGATGGATGATGATCCTATTACACCGATATTTCTATTTGGAATTCCATACATATGATCTGCAGCCGCTCTGGCTTGTTATTGGGCTGGCCCAGTTAGTGCTAGTCTTGTTTGTTTTTGTAACAAACGATGATACACTTCAATGGCATCCCCAACTGCATAAATATCTCTATCACTTGTTAAGTAATTGGAGTCGACCTTAATAGCTCCTGTTTCTCCAATCTCAAGACCTGCCTCCTTAGCCAAGTTGGTTTCAGGTCTTACACCAATCGCTAATACCACTGCCTGCGCATCAATTTTCCTACCGGAGTTTGTTGTAATATATCCATCAGAAATTTTAGATAACCCATCATCTAGAATAAGTTCAACTCCGTGATCCACCATTTCTTTATGAAGGATTTGAGCCATATCGTAATCAAATGGTGCCATTACTTGATTTGCAAACTCAACTAATGTTACATTATAGTTCGCAAGTTTAAGATTTTCTGCAACCTCTACTCCAATAAAGCCACCACCGATGACCGCGATATCCTTCATACCTTTTTGCTTGATATATGAATTGATATTCTCAATATCGACTACGTTTCGTACTGTAAAAACATTAGAATTGTCTATGCCTTCTAAATTTGGTCGAATAGGTGAAGCACCGGGAGAAAGCACCAATTTATCATAGCCCTCTTCGTATGTTTTATCTGAGATCAAATCTTTTACAGTGATTGTTTTCTTATCCCGATTAATTTGAATAACTTCCTGTTGTACCCTAGCTTCAATTGTGTATGGCAAAATAAAAGTGCAGAGCTTTGCAAAGGAAAAATGCAGAGTCCTGCACTAAATTTCTGTGCATAAACAAAAAAAGACTTGCCAGTCACCCCAAGTCCCACTACAGTAATTGTGTCAAGCAATTGGTAGTGGAGGTAAGAAAGGATGCTAGCAATGTCTGATATTAATTGTATCAAACATTTAAGAAATAACAAAGGTTTATCTATTTCAGAAATACAAAGAACAATGGGAATTAATTGGCGAACAGCTAAGAAGTATGCGGATGAAGATCAACTCCCTAAACAGAAATCATTTAAAAAGAAAGGGATGATGTATGAGGAAAAGTGGGGAGAAATTGTTTCAGATTGGCTTTTTGAGGATTTAAAGTTAAGGAAAAAATTAAGAAGAACAAAGAAACAAATATTTGAAGAACTAAAGGAAATGGGTTTCCAAGGTTCTTATCGTACTGTTTGTTACTTTATCTCTGAATGGATGAATACTCACCAAGAAGAAAAGGATAAAGGGTATGAAAGATTAGAACATCCTCCGGGTGAAGCTCAAGTAGACTTTGGAGTAATGGAAGCTGTACAAGATGGAGAAATTGTGGATATTCATGCTTTAGTTATGACGTTTCCTCATAGTAATGCTGGATTTGCAGTACCGTTACCAGCTGAAAATCAAGAATGCTTCTTACATGGTCTCAATATTCTTTTTAAACAGGTTGGGGGAGTACCTAAAAGGATAAGAATCGATAATTTGACCCCCGCTGTGAAGAAAAAAAGGACAAAAAATGAAGAAGCACAATTAACTGATGAATTTGTTCAATTTCAGAATTATTATGGCTTTGATGTGCAGGTATGCAATCCAAGAAGTGGCCATGAAAAAGGAAATGTTGAGAATAAAGTTGGATATATACGCTATAACTTTTTTACTTCAGCTCCAATAATGGACAGCTATGAGGGTTTAACTGATCAATTATTTCATAAATTAGAGGCGGACAGAAATAGAATTCATTATGCCAAAAACGTACGTATTGAGGACTTATGGCAGGAAGAACGGGATTATCTTCTAGCCTTACCAGAAAAGCCCTATCCTGTATTTAAAGAGCATCTTGTTAAAGTAAACAAATATAATGAAGTGAAAGTGGATCAGACGTTGGTTCATGTCCCTAAGGGTGGCAACTATAGTCAATTACAAATGATATTAACATGGGATCAATTAAAGATTGTTTCACCTAATGGGGAGATATTATTGGATGACTATCGGCCATATATGAAAAAGCGAAAAGCTTTACCATGGCTTTCAATAATTAAAACATGGATTCATAAACCAAGGGTTGTAGAATATTCGCGCTATAATAAGTATTTACCGGGAAGAATTAAAGAATTTTTGTTGGTAGATAATTTAATTAATCGACGAAAACGATTAGAAGCTCTAGCTAGTTTATTAGTTTCTCATGACATGAAGGAGATTAATGAAGAGTTCTATGAATTAATTGCACAGGATAAGCTACCTAGTGATAATAATCCTTATGAAGTGGACTGGAGTAAATACGATTCATTAGCTCCTAGAGAGGAGGCTGTCAATTGAAACAGGACATTAAAGAATTGTGTAAGTCATTGAGGTTAGCTTATGTTGCGGATGTATACGAGCAAATACCGTTTGAAACTCCGGAACAATTCTTGTATGGGCTACTTAAGGAGGAAATAAGATTAAGAGAAAAAGCGAGAGCGATCCGCTTGATAAAAAAGGCGAAGTTCTTAGATAAAAAGAGTTTACATGATTACGAGTGGACCGAACAACTTCGGTTCCCTCCTCACTTAACCAAAGAGGATTTGTGTAGCCTACAATTTATTGAGAATCGAGAAAATGTAGTTTTAGTTGGTTCACCCGGGACAGGGAAGACTCATTTAGCCACAGGACTAGGGAGAAAAGCTTGTGAACTAGGTTATGAGGTTCGTTTTTACCGTGTTGCCCACCTAGTTGAGGAATTAGAGCAAGCTTTACGTAACAACCGTTTATCAGCATTTAGAAAACGGATGGAGAAGGTTGATTTGGTCATTTTAGATGAAATGGGATACTTACCATTTAGTAAAGAAGGAGCTGAATTATTATTCCAAATTATATCGGAGTTTTATGAACAGAAAAGCGTAATTATTACATCTAACTTAGAATTTAGTCAATGGAACCGGATCTTTACAGATTCTCGTTTAACAGCAGCGTTAGTGGACAGGCTAATTCATCACGCCCATATCATCTCTTTTCATGGCGAGAGCTATAGACTGTCCCACGCATTGTCGAAAAGGAATTAAATGGGTGGCAAATCTCTGCATTTTTAATTGCATTTCTCTGCACTTTTCTATTGCAAAATACATCAATATTGTAGCGACTCTTAAAGATATCGGGAGACATTAAAACAAGCTTTTCGCTATCTTCTACAATACCGCTTAAATGATAAGGTAACGAACAGTTCGAAAAGGATACGTGAGGACCTTTTTCAAACATAATAATCTCTGCACTTTCATCTAATCTTCTGACTCGTGCAGCGACAGAAGCTCCACCAGCAACTCCACCAACAATCAGTACTTTCTTTCCCATATTTAAGCCTCCTATTCTATTTCACCAACCCACGCTAACATTCCGCCAGTCATATTCGTAACATTATATCCTTGATTGATTAAAAATTCACATGCTCTTGAACTTCTTCCACCAGAACGACAAACCATGTAATAATGTTTATTTTTATCTATTTTGTCTAAAGAATTTGGGATGTCCCCCAAAGGAATATGTTTAGCTTCAGGAATTTTCCCCTCTGCAACTTCAACGTCTTCCCGGACATCAATAATATGGACGTTTTCTCCATTTTTTATTTTCTCATGTAACTCTACTGCTGATATACTTTTCATCAGTCTGCATCTCCTTTATTATTGTCTATTTTCGTATCTAGAAGGTTTAAAATATTATTTAAGTCAAAATATCTATCCAAATTTTAATAGCAGTACCCGCAATCAAAAGTGCTAATATCACTTGTAAAATTCGGGTATTCATTCTCTTTCCTACTTTTGCTCCAAGTGGTGCCGCTAATAAACTTGCTACAATCATAATAGCAGCTGGCCAATAATCTACTTGTCCAGTAGCAATTTTACCAACACTTCCCCCGATAGAAGAAATGAACGTTACTGCTAAACTTGTTGCAATCGTCATTCGTGTTGGAATGTGCAAAACCGTAAGCATGATTGGTACAAGTAAAAAGCCTCCTGCCGCACCGACTATACCAGATGCTATTCCCACAATTAATGCTAATATTGCCGCTAGCGGCTTGTTGAAGGTAACTTCATTTAATGGTACATCGTCCATTTTTTTCTTTGGTACAAACATCATTACAGCTGCAATCACAGCTAGAATACCATACACAACATTTACTGCTTGCTCGGATAAGAAACTCGATCCATAACTACCAATTAAACTTCCTATTAGGATAGCTCCACCCATATAAATGATGAGCTGCTTGTTTAGGTATCCACCTTTTCGATATGCCCATACACCTGCAATGGAAGCAAACAGTACTTGTACTGCACTTATTCCAGAAACCTCATGGGCTGTAAATGCTACTAGACCAAATAAAGGGGGAATATAAAGTAGCATTGGGTATTTAATAATGGAACCCCCAACACCTAACATACCGGATAAAAAGGAACCAATAAACCCAATTGCAAACACAACGATGATAAAAGTTAAATCCATTACTAAACCTTCTTTCTTATTTAGAAAAGCGAGTAGTTCACGCTACTCGCTATTTGGTTTTCTTTATCCTTTTTGAATATAGAAGTACAGAACATCCTCTTCTGTTTTTTGTTCTAATACGGTATGGCCACCTGATTTAGCCCATGCTGTGATATCATTTAAAGCACCCTTATCTGTTAAAAGTACTTCAAGTACTTCACCAGAGTTAATCGTATCCATTGCTTTTTTAGTTTTTACAATTGGCATAGGACATGCTAAGCCTTTTGCATCTAATGTTTTTGTAATGTTCATTTAATATACCCCCATTTTTTTCTATTGATTAATTAGCGAACTGCACAACGGTTTGGACCGATTTCCATTTCTGTTTGTTCGTCATTATTAGGTGTGATTTTCCCCATATTTACCTGACGAATTTGTTCATACGCATTTGGCTGTGGTGGTAGGTTATCTGTAACAGTACGACGGAATTCCGCTTCATCCTCGATGTTTAATCCATGATTCTCTTTAAACAAATCACCTAATCTTCTAGCCACTGTACCATCTTCATTTAACTCATCAATAATCATGAAATGTGCAGGTAACACCACTAGGTCTTCAGCTAGTTCACGATAACGGGAATATAATGTTTCTCGTAAGTCACCTACCCAATCTTCCGCAAGTCCTGCTAAATCGGGACGACCAATGGAGTCGATAAATAAAATATCACCTGTTAACAAGAACTGATTGTCGATAACAAATGAAGTAGAACCAATGGTATGACCCGGTGAATAAAGTGCATTTACATCAATTTGAGATGCACCAATTTTTACATTTAATCCTTCTGTAAGTGGCGTGTAATCAAACACTACCTCTGTCGCATCTTTTGGTGGTAGATAGTAAGTTGCTCCTGTATTTGCTGCAATATGACGTCCACCTGAAATATGATCTGCGTGTAGGTGTGTATCAAATACGTGCTTGATTTCTACTCCTTTTTCTTTCGCAAAGTTTGTGAATACATCCGTGAAACGCACTGCATCAATAATAGCTGCTTCGCCTTCAGAAATTACCATATAAGATAAACAACCTTTTCCTAAACGAACAAATTGGTATAGCTCCCCACCATTTTCTAAATCGGAAACTTTAATTGGTTCTAGATAACTACTCCAAGATTTCATTCCACCTTCAAGATATGCAACTTCACGACCAGCTTCAGAAAGCATTTCTGCTACCATAACGGAAGATCCTTCCTTAGCACATACTACTAATACTTCCTTATCTGTTGGAAGTTTAGGCAAAATCTCTTCTACACCATCTAATAATTCGAAGTAAGGGATATTTAAATACTCGAATTTATGTCCTTCAATTTTCCAATCCTCAAATGCATCATGATTACGAACATCTAAAATAAATAATTCTTCGTTATCAATTACTTTTCGAGCAACTTCTGCTGCAGTCCATTTATTTACTGTCATTATTGAATTACCCCCTAGGTATATTTTAAATTATTTTTTAGCAGTGGAGAATTTCTCCACTGCATAAAGATTGATCATCTAATTAGAAAGTTAATGTTGGTGATGCATCTTTTGCATATTCTAGGAATGTTACTGCTCCACCAACTTCTATACCATCAACGAAATCTTCTTTCGTAAGTCCCATAACATCCATTGTCATTTGACATGCTATAAATTTAACACCTAGTTCCTGTGCCATCCCAACTAGTTGTGGGATAGTAGGAACATTTGCCTTTTCAAACCCTTCAGCAAAATGTTCCTTTCCTGCTGGCATTTCTAAAGCGTGCATTGCTTGTTTATGAATTAAGTTTAGTCCTTCAAAAGTGAAGAAGATTTGTACCTCTTTTTCTGAAGCTGCTGCTGCTGTTGCGATATTGAATACTTTGTATGCATCAAACATTCCACCGTTTGCTGCGATAATAGCTACTTTTTCTGACATAATAAATTCCTCCTAGATTTCTTTTGTTATTTTTCCGTTCCACTCATTCATACCCGGTAGAACGTTATAAACTTTTTTATAACCATTGTTTGCTAATAGTTGTGCTGCCAAATCAGAACGTTTCCCTGTACGGCAGATTACATAGATTTCTTTTTCTTTATCCAATTCTTCAAGGCGTGATTCTAATTCACCCATTGGAATGGACTTTGCACCTTGAATATGACCAAATGCATATTCTGCTGCTTCACGCACATCTAAAATTAAACCGTCACCTGATTCAATTTCATCAAGTGAAACAGTGTGTTCAAATGTTTTTTCCACTTCTGGTTCATTAGAGCCTTTGTGAATGTAATGATAAAGAACATCGCCTTCTTCCAATGTTCCTAGATATTAGTGTCCAACAGTGCTTGCCCATGCTGCTAAATCGGCTTTAGATCCTTTGTCTGTAGCTTGAACTTCCAATACTTGACCATCTTCAAGATCCGTAATTGCTTTTTTAGTTTTCACAATTGGCATTGGACAAGCTAAGCCTTTTGCATCTAATTGGTGATTTGCTTGAATCATACATTTACCCCCCACGGTATTGTTTTTAACAAAAAAATTTACGATTTGGTATTTATTATACCTCTATGGGTATAATATTTAGCAATAAATTAGTCGTTATTGATAGCGACGTTTGCAGTGTACCTTTTATAGATCTCCATTGATTTAGCTTGTTGAAAATCAATTACAAGACCAATAATATACCCCCTAGGGTAAAATGTCAACCCTTTGATTTCTATTTTTTTGGATGGTTCTAGAATGAGACAGGTTTTGATTGTTTAGATTTAGATTAATCTTCCCACGCTCATTAATGCTCACCCGACCTATTTTTCTCTAACTTCTATTGTTTCAACAACTTCAATAGCACTATTAACAGACTGAATCATGGCACAGTTTTTGATTGCAAGGTCAAGCGATTTTTGGACTTTTGAAATACTTAAATTCTTACCAAAAACAATGAAATCCTGAATTATTCATAGAAAACTTTTGATTACTTTTGAATGCCTATCTATCAAGCATTTCAACCGAATTGATCATGCATCAAATAAATGAAAAAAGAATCCATTTCTGTTAAAGTTAAATCACCACAAAATAACCACAGAAAGGATTCTTATAATGGCTACTTTACCGCAATTAACTTTAGATTTCAATCGTCAAATTAAATTGTCAAGTGATGGGGGTTCTCTTTCTTCTGATACAGGTGAATTTATCTTTAGGGAATTCGATGAGAAAATCGGATTCTCTAAAACCTTGGCTCGACATCTACATTTGAAAGACGATAGAAAATACCATGTTCATTCGAATGAAAATTTACTCCGTCAAAAGATTTATCAAATCATTGCTGGTTATGCTGAAGATGACAGTGCTGATCAATTGACGAATGATCCTG